>CAYRXS010000082.1:0-24742 GCA_964428225.1 uncultured Planctomycetaceae bacterium | reverse complement strand
GGAGGATCTCCTCCGCCGCGCGCCCGATTGCGTCGGACTCCCGGAGGGAGGTGCCGGGGAGCGTGTTGACGGCGATGGTCAGCGCGCCCTCGTTGAACTCGGGCAGGAAGGCGAGCCCCACGTGCCGCAGCGAGAGGAGCGCGGCTGCCAGTAGCACCACGCTCGGTACGGCGACCAGCCACGGCCGGCCCAGGAGCGGCCGCAGCACGGCCCCGTAGATCCGCTTGAGCCCGCGGACGAGAACCGGATCTCGGCCCGCCTTCAGCGTCCGGCTCCACGGCAGCAGGAGGTGGCAGAGCACCGGAGTGACGGTGACCGCGACCAGGAGCGACGCGAGCAGCGCGGTGATGTAGGCCGTCCCGAGAGGCCTGAGCAGCCGCCCCTCCACGCCGGTCAGGAAGAAGAGAGGCAGGAAGACCAGGACGATGATCAGGGTGGCGAAGACGATCGACTTGCGGATCTCCATGCTCGCCCGGAGCACGACGAGCAGGGTTGGTCGTCGCTCTCCCTCCGGCCGCCGCACGTTCTCCCGCAGCCGCCGGTAGACGTTCTCCACGTCGATCACCGCGTCGTCGACGAGCGCCCCGATCGCGATGGCCATCCCCCCCAGGGTCATGGTGTTGATCGTCGCCCCGAAGAGATGGAGCACGAGGACCGAGACCACGAGGGACAGGGGGATCGCGGTCAAGGTGATCACGGTGGCCCGGATGTTGGCCAGGAAGAGCAGGATCACGAGCACGACGAGCAGGGCTCCGTCGCGTAACGCCGCGGTCACGTTGTCGATCGCGACCTCGATGAAGTCGGCCTGGCGGAAGACCTCGCGGTCGATGTGCATTCCCGCGGGCAGGGAGGGCTCGATCTCGTCGAGCACGGCGTCGAGGTCCCGGGTCAGGACGAGAGTGTTCGCATCAGGCTGCTTCTGGATCCCGATGACCAGGGCCGGCGTCCCGTTCGCAGACGCCTCGCCCCGCTTGGGCGCGGCGCCGATCTTCACCTCCGCTAGATCGCCCACGAGGACGGGCACTCCCTCCCGACTGGCGACCACCGTCGAGCGGATCGCCTCCAGATCCCGGATCCGCCCCCGCCCGTGCACGAGCAGCTCCGAGCCTCCGCCCTCGACGAAGCCCGCGGAGACGTTCCGGTTGGAATGAACCAGAGCCTCGTTCACCTCGTCGAACGAGATTCCGAGGCTCCGCATGCGCTCGACGTCGAGGGACACCTGGTACTGCTTCCGGTCTCCCCCGATCGGAACGACCTGGGCGACTCCGGGCACGGAGAGGAGACGGTGCCACAGGAGGTCGTCGGTGATCGTGCGCAGCTCCACCGGATCGTGACGATCGGAGGTGACGGCGAGGAAGAGGGTCTCGCCCATGATCGAGGAGATGGGCGCGATCACCGGGCGCCGGATCTCGACGGGCAGCCGTTCACTGACCGTGCCGAGCCGTTCGGCGACGAGCTGACGCGCGAGGTAGATGTCGGCCCCCCACGAGAACTCCACCCAGATCACCGAGAGCCCCACCGAGGTCGCGGACCGGATGCGTCGCACCTGGGGGGCGCCGTTCAGGGCCGTCTCGATGGGGAGGGTGACCAGGCTCTCGACCTCGGTGGGGGCCATCCCCCCGGCGTCGGTGATCACCACGACGGTGGGGGCGGTGAGGTCGGGGAAGACGTCGATGGGCATCCGCCACGCGGTGCGGATTCCGAAGAGGCACGCAACCAGCGCGAGTGCGCAGACGAGCGCGCGGTGCGAGAGCGACCAGCGGATCAGGGCGTCAATCATCTCGGGTCTCCTCAGTGACCGTGGCCGTGGCCGGAGGCCGCTCCGGAGGCGGACGCGAGCCGCACGGCGTAGGCGCCCTCCGTCACCACCCACTCTCCCGCTTCGACCCCCGCCAGGATCTGGACGCGCTCGTCGTCACGGGCGCCGAGCTCGACGTGGTGCTTCTCGAAGGTCTCGCCCGCGAGCTGGACGTAGACGACGGACTCGCCGTTCTCGTCGACGAGGGCGGAGAACGGGAGGACCGGGGCGTTCACCGTCTCTCCGACGGGGAGGAGCAGCTCCATGGCCATCCCGATGGCCAGCTCCCCCGACTCGTTCCCGACCTCGTAGAGATAGGGGAGGGTCTGGGTCTCCGGATCCGCCTCGAGTCCGCGGGAGATCAAGCGCGGCTCGAAAAGCTCCAGTGGGCGCGCCGGACCCACCGCGGACCGCAGCGAGCGCAGGATCGGGGCGTCCAGGGAACCGAGGCGGGTCAGGTCCTCGGGGCGCAGGCGCGCCTCGACCATGACCCGCCGCGTATCGAGGATCTCCACCACGGTGCGCCGCTCGTCCACGTACTCTCCGATCGCCGCGTGGACGCCGACGAGCCGGCCGGCGATCGGCGCGCGGAGCTCGAAGAGGGGGAGCGTCGGATCGAACCCGGCCTCCTCGCCGGGGAAGACGAAGCCTCCGCGCCGCAGGGTGGCGGAGATCGTCGTGGCCGCCCGGTGCGCCGCCTGCGCGGTGTGGAGGGCGAACTCGGCTTCCTCCCGCTCGCGGGCGGAGCGGGCGCCCTCCTCGGCCAGGGCGGCCACCCGGTCGCGCGCGGACGTCGCGAGCTCCACGGCCAGGCGCGTGCGCACGACCTCGGCCTCCGCCACGAGGAGCTTCACCGCGAGCTCCGAGAAGGGCGGGCGCAGCCAGGCGAGGAGCTCGCCAGCCTCGACCTCGCGCCCGGGACGCAGCCCGCCGCCGCCGGGGGGGACGACCAGGGTTCCCGCCACCGGGGGCGCGACCCGCGCCCGGAGCGCGGGGAGGGCGCGCACCGTGGCCGGGAAGGCCGCGCGCTCTGTCAGCGTCGCCACCGCGACCGGCTCGATGCGAGTACCCAGCCGCCATTGCTGCTCCTTGAGGAAGGAGATCCCCTCCGGCTCGGCCGGGCAGGGCGCAGACTCCGCGTCCTCGTGCGTGCGATACACCCGGATCGGGGGGAGCGCGATGGTCGTCGTCAGGCCCTCTCCGGGGATCTCGAGCCACCACTCCCACGCGCCCTCCTCGGGGAAGCGGATCTCCGGGAGGTAGATGCCGTCCCGCGCGGGAGTCGGATCCTCGTGTCGGACCTCGCGCCCGTCCTCCGAGAGGAACCGGAAGATCACGGGGCCGGCCCGCCGCGGCTCCGCGGTGACGAGGTCGGTGACGTGCGTGACGAGCTCGATCGGAGCGTCGACCGCGGGGGTGGGATACTCGATGAAGAGCTCGTATCCGCGGTCCCGAACCGTGACCTGCACGGTGGGTGGTTCGTCGTGCTCCTCCGGCGAAGCGTCCGCGGCCTGCGATTCGGAGGGCGCGCAGCCCCCGGCCAGGAAGAGGGCGGTGACGAAGAGCGAGAAGGGGAAGGCGGGACCACGAAGGGACGGCGGGAACATGGGGAACCTCGTCGAGGGACCGGGATGCCGTGAGGACGGCGGGCCTGAATGCGGACGAACGGGTACGACAGAAGCGATCCGCCGCGACGGATCGCCCGGTGCACGGTGTCGGTTCAGGCGCTGGGAGGTCCCCGGGGAGCCGGGGTGCGTCGTGGTCCCGCTCGCGGCGGGTCTCCCTCCAGGGTATGCAGGCGGATCCAGATCGTGGCCGGCGCGGCGAGGTCCGGCTCCGAGGGGCCGATCGGGGCGAGCTCGGGGAGGTCCGGGCCGCCGCGCTGGACGAGCATGTCCTGCTCGTGGTCGACGTGCGGATGCGGGGGATGCGAGGGATGCGATTCGTGCTCGTGCGCATCGTGCTCGTGGTCCCCGTGATCCCTCGTCGGCTCGGCGAAACGCGCCGCCGCTCGATCCCGAGGACCGCCGGCGACCTCGTGGTCGGACCAGGCCAGGTGCGCGGGCACCCAGAACAGCTGGATTCCGAGCAGGGCCAGCGGGAGCAGCGCGCGAAGCGAGCCCGGGCCCGGCGTTCGACGATGAGGAGAAGAGATCCGCATGGGGCGCCGCCAGGTATAGCAGAAAGCGGGGCCTCCGCCATCGTCGGCTGCGGAAGCCCCCGACATCCCCCCCGTGGCGGGCCTCGCGGGGGATCCGCTTACTCGATCCGGACGTCGATCGCGTTCGATGCGAGATCCAGCGGCGACAGGACCACGAAGGCGAACGTCAGGGTTTCCCCCGGGAAGAGGGAGAGGAGAGAGGCGGGCAGGTCCAGGTCGACGACGGTCTCGCCCTGTCCGTCCAACGTGCCCGAGAAGCCCTGGAAGACGGGCATGCCGAGGTGGTCGAGGACTAATGCGGTGAGGCAATCCCAGTTGAGGGGGATGTGCAGGCCGCCCACGTCCATCCCCGGGGCGCTTCCGCTCCGCCCCGCGAGCAGGAGGTAACCCTGGCCCGCGTGGGCCGGGCCCGCGTCGAGCAGGAGGTCGAGCTCGCATCCGTCGGCGGCCGACACCGCGTAGGCGGTCGCGTACAGCTCGGGCGAGTAGTCCCTCCGCTCGACCGCGAAGTCGTCGAGGCCGGCCTCCACGACGTTGGGCTCCAATCGGTCCCGGGCGGAGTAGCGCACCCTGACCTGCGACGTCGGCGCCACGTATTCTTGCACATCGAAAGAGAGCACCTCCCATTTGCCAGGGAAGTAGACGGACGAGTGGACGTTCGTCCAGGTGAGCCCGTCGTCATTGGACACGTCGATCTCGAACGGATCGTGTGTCCGCATCGTGCCGTACCAGTTGTGGGCATGGACCAGGGCGCTCCCCGCAGAGAGGTCGATGGTCGGTGAGATGAGGCGCGTCGGGCCGCCGTCAACCTCGAAGTCGTAGTGATGCGCTCCCGGAGGACCGCTGCCGGTGATGAAGCAGTAGGTGCCCGTACCGTTCGGATTGTCCTCGTGCGGAGCGTACTGCAGACCACTGGTCGGGTGGGGAACGGCGCGCTCCCAGGCCCCGTCGGTGAGGCTGATGTTCTCGACCGTCCAGCCCTGATCGCTCTCGAAGTCGTCACGGAACAGGGTTTCGACCAGACAGACGTCGAAAGAGTGGACGGTGGTCGGGGCATCGGGCGGCGAGGTGACGGTCGTACCGCCGTCGCCCGCGGCGGTGAAGTAGAACTCGGGGAGGTCGCCGGGACGAGGGCCCAGAATCACGGCCTCGAAGAGATCCCCGCCCAGGGGATCCAACGCCACGGGTGTGAAGGGATCGGCCGGATCGAAGCGGTAGTACACGAAGCCGGTGCCCGGGGCGTAGGCCTCGAAACCGGCCTGGATCTCGATGGAAACCGGGACGTCGGGTCCCGGAGGCTGATGCCCGGACGGCAGATCCTCGGGAAACTCGAGGTAGAGAGCCCGCTCCATGAGCTCGAGGAAAGGGTCACCGGCGATGGTCATGCCGAAGTGCCAGTGGGTATCGAGGACGTCGTAGGGGGCGATGTAGTCAAACCACTGGCGATACGCCTCGCCGAAGCACGCACCGGCTCCGAGCGGCTGATAGAAGGCGTAGAAGGTCAACATGGATCCCGGCTTCGTACTCCCGATCACGGCCAGGCTGGTCGGACTCGCGTCGTAGATGTAAGAGCCGCCCAGGTAGTCCGGGATCGTCCATCGCATGGCGCTGCAGCCGTGCAGGTTGTAGAACGTGGCGTGGGGTAGGGCGCTCTGGATGTCGGTGCTCGTGGCGGAGCCGCCCCGCGCGAAGTCGTGGGTCGTCGACGTGGAGTGGCAGCAGAGCTGGATGAAGTCGTAGGCGGTGCTGGGCAGCCGGTTGTCCACGTAGTCGTCTCGGTTCGTGGCCGGGGCCGTAACGTCATCGAAGCTCGGGTAGGCGTAGCTGATGTCGGTCCGCATATCCATGAACCAAACCCAGCCGTCTTCCGTGTAGGAGAGCGCATGACCGCTCGGAGTGTGGACGCCGATCCGGTAGCAGTGGTTCTTATCCAGGTACGCGTTGGTGGTCGAGGCCTCGTCCCCGCTCATCATCGAAGCATCGATTCGTCCCACGAAGATCTCCGGCCCCTCGTCGCCGCTGCCCGCCGCATGGCCGTCGAAGACGCCGTCGGCGTCCCCGTCGGTCCAGGTACCGTCGAGATCCATGTAGTACAAGTCGCAGGGGAACTGCTCGCGGGTGCCTGCGCCTGTCTCCTCGAACCACGCGGCGGGAAGATCACCGACGAAGACACAACCGGCGGCGTCCGTCGCGTGATCGGTGATGAACTGCTTCAGGGATAGGGGCGTGCCTCCCGAGATCTGGTGGATCTCCACCGTGTAGCCGCCGGACTCCAGGTCGGACGCGTAGCGCGTGAGGTTGGACAGGATGCCTCCGTACAGCGAGGAGTCGACCAGAACGAGGGCCTTCGTGGCGCGGGCGCTCCGGTTGCCTCCAGGGCTGACGTAGACCAGTGTGGTCGAGAAGGCGGCGTCCGAGCGGCCTTGCAGGTACTCTTGGTAGGTGTCCTGCGGGCACGTTCCGGTGCATTGCAGGTTTGGGATATCGTCGTAGCTCGCGACGAGGCTTCCATCTGCATCGCAGGACGAATCGGAACCGGCCTGGGCGTGACCCAGCGCAGCCCCCGTAGCAGCGACGGCCAGGCACAAGGCCGAGACCCTCGCGAAGTACGACGAACGGGATCTCCTTTTCATCGGAACACTTCCATGGCGAGAGGGGAGGGGCGGTGCCCCCTTCATCCACCGTTGGCACACGACGCGCAACCCCCGTTACGCACCGGGCTTGCGGAGGTTTCCGGGCTCACGGCCTCGGTCACGGGTAGAATCGATCATAATCCAAGGTTGTCGGGAGGGAACGACATGATCTCAATTGCTGCCTGTGTCCTCGCCTGCGCGATGCCATCGGACGAGCCTCCGGTGGTCGTGAAGCAGTACGAGATCGAGCTCGCGGTGCATCCGAAGACGCGGACGATTCGCGGCACCGCGCACGTGCTCGTCGAGGGGGTCGTGGACGATGCCGAGGAGCTGGTCGTCTCCCTGAACGCGCACCTGACCCTCGACGTCGTGAAGGACCTGGACGGCAGCGTCTTCGGTTACGACGGGATCGTCGAGATGGCCGCCACCAAGCTCGGTCGCATCGGCGAGGGACAGGGGTATGCGCTGCAGTTCCGCCCGCCCGTGGACGAGGGGGAAACCCGACGCCTCGTGTTCGAGTACCGCGGTAAGGGCATCGATCCCGGGCCGAACGATCGCGACTGGATAGGCGCGCTCCTCGTGCGGCCGGACGAGATACGCATGAGCGAGCAGTCGCAGTGGTATCCGAACGTCCCGCTCGACGAGAGGGCTCGTTCCCGGCTCTCCGCGCCCATGCGGCTCGATCTCCAGCTGCCGTCCGGCATGGAGAGCCTCGGCCCCGGGCGTCTCGTCAGGAATCGGCGACGCGGCGCCGCCACGATTCACACCTGGGAGGCCAAGCGGCCCGTGCAGGCTTCGATCCTCGCCGGGGCCTACGAGACGATCGACGTGAAGTCGGGAAAGCGCGCGTTTCGTGTGCTCGCCTTCCCGGAACACGCGGAGGGAGCCGCGAAGTGGGCGAGCGAGGCGGACAAGGCCCTCGCGGTCTTCGTGCGCAGCTTCGGCCGGCCGAAGGACGCCCAATACGGGATCGCGGAGATGCACGTGCGCAGTCGCGATCGCGCCTACGACTACGAGGTGGACGGGTTCTCCGTGTTCGACTCCGTGCGGTTCGATGGTCGCGATCCCGATCCGCGGGAGGTCGCGCACGCGGCGGCCCATCTGTGGTGGGGGGGGCAGGTCGATCCGGTCGGGAAGGCGGAGCGTTTCCTCACCGAGTCCTTGGCGGAGATGTCGGCTCTCGTGTTCCTCGAGACGGAGTACGGGGAGGAGGCCGCGGCGAACGCTGCCCGGGCCGGCATCGAGCGATACTTCGCGGCCGACGGCGCCGTGGAGCCGGTCGCCGAGACGACCTTCACGAGTCCGCGCTACGCCAACGTGATCCGCGGCAGGGGCGCGATGGCCCTGCGGACGTTGCGGTTCTGGATGGGCGACATGAAGTTCGATCGGGCGCTGAAGGAATGGGTCAAGAAGTACGGGAGCAGTCGGACGACCCCGGACCTCGAGGCCTTCCTGGGCGTCCTGCGCAAGCCGAGCGGGGGAATCGGCGATGTCTGGGCCGACGAGTGGCTGCGGCGCACCGACCTTCCCGAGTATCGAGTGCAATTCACGACGAGCTCCGACGGGGACGGGGCCGTGCTCGTCACCGGTACGCTCCAGCAGGGCACGACGCTCTTCCACAACCCGGTGGAGCTCGAGCTTCGGATCCGCGGCGGCGCTACGGCGCGCATCGTCGTCACGCCCGAGGGTGCCGAGACGCCGTTCGAGGCCACGACGTCCGGCGAGGTGGAATCGATCGTCGTGGATCCGCGCGCCCTGATCCTCTCCTGGGACAAGTAGGGCGTCGTAGGAACCGAAACGTGCGCCGAGCGGTCTGACGAGGGCCGGGTGTCTACTTGGGGGACTGAGTCTCGGAAACAGGCTGCCGATCCCGAAACCCACGGCCAGAATCCGACTCGGGAATTCGCCGCAAGTCGCTTCACCGCCTTGGATGGTGGTCGGCGCCATGCCAGGACAGGACGGGATTCGCGCTGGATCCGAAACGCTCCCGAAGGTCGATGGACCACTTCGGCTCCCCGCGATCACGACCCGCCGGCCACGATCGCCCGCCAGGTCACCGCGGCGGCTCGTGCCACAGGGACCGCCAGTAGGCCTCGTCCATCTGGTAGGGATCGACGGGTTCCGATCCGGCCGGCAGGACCCCGAAGCGCCGCAGCTCGCGGAGGTAGGCCTCGCGGGGGCGGAAGCCGGGCATGTCGAAGCGCTTGATCTCCTCGAGGTACCGCCGGCCCGTGTCGACCATCTCGAGCAGGGCGCGGTAGTCGGGATCGTCGGTGCTGGCGAGCACTCCGGTCCCGCCGTCGTCGGGCCGACAGATGCCGAAGCCTCCGGCCGCCTCGGCGAGAGGCGCGAGGAGGAGCAGGGATCTCTCCGGGCGCGTGAGGCTGAAGAGGATGTGGCGGCTCATGCGCAGGCGCGGATCCTCGAGGTCGAATTGCCAGAAGGAGATGTTGATCTCGTCGGACAGCGCACGGGGCAAGGCCATCGCCCCCTGGTGGCAGCTCGCGCAGCGCCGCTCGATCGCGTTTGCTCCCGCCCGGGTCGTCGGCCAGTCGTAGTCCGTGTGAACCTGGATGTTCTCGGCGTAGCCGCCGATCATTCCGGATCCGAGTGCGGCGTAGGTCCCCGGGTACGGAGCGCCCACCTCGATCCAGAGGCGGAGAATCTTCCTCTCGTGCTCGGTAGCGGAAGCGCCGTGGTGCGTCCCGTCGAGCATTCCCAGGATGCGACTGGCCGACGAGCCGAGCGAGCGGGGGGGGTAGTTGCTCCGCGCCAGGTTCCGGCCGTCGGAGAAGAGCCGCCGCACCGTCATCGTGTAGTAGGCATGCGAGAACATCGGCCCGTGATCGCCGGTCAGGAGGACGCGCCCCGCGTAAGGGCCGCCGGCCGCCGTCTCCTCGTACCCGTGGCAGCCGGCGCACAGCCGGTCGAGGATCGGCTGGACGTCACGCGGGAAGTCGAAGACCTCGGGGCAGTCCGCGATCGGCTCGATCACGCTCGGGGCGCGCCGGGCCGCCAGGAGTCGCGTGGGAGCGGTGAAGGTCTGGGTCCGCGGCTCGTGGCAGCCGACACACCCGGTGACCTCGCCGGGCATCACGCTCGTGAAGCTCTGCATCCGCTTGACCGCGAGGTCGTTCTCGTCGAGGGCGACGAAGAAGAGACCGCGCATGGCGGGCAGCTCGAAATACGCGGAGCCGTCCTCCTCGACGGGAACGGTCCCGAGCACGCGCTCGAGCGTGAACGAGCCGCCGTAGGTCAGGGGATCCATTCCCCCCGTGAAGTTCACCGGCTTCGGGAGCGTCTCGAGGACGAGGAGCTTCTCGATCTCGCCGCGCCGGACCTCGGCCATGTTGCGCCCGCGGTAGACGTCGGAGAGGAACACGGCGCCGGTTCGCTCCCCGGGCCGGGTCGCCGACGGAATGACGTGCTCGCGGGCGCGCGGCATCACGGGTCGTGGTTCGTGGCACTGGTAGCCGGCCGCGACGTCGTCCTCGGGCAGGCGGTACAGCCGGGCCGTGCGGCCGAGCCCGTCCACGAGGAGCAGCTCGGGGCCCGACGCGGCGAGGAACGCCTCCTCGCCGAAGGCCCACGGATCGCGGAACCCGTGGCCTCGCGATACCTGCCGGATAGCGTCAGGTTCGTCCGGGCCGCGGCCCGGATCGATCACGGTGATCGCCCCGTCGTGCTCGGGCCGTCCGTGTCCGGGAGAGAAGATTGCGACGACCTTGTCCGACCCCGGGATCGGCTTGGCGTCGATCATCACCGTGCCGGGACGGAGGTTGCCGTAGTAGACCATCTGCCCGGAGCCGTCCGGGTTGACGGTCCACAGGTGGTGGTAGTCGACCTGCGAGCGATCGACGTACTCCCAGCGCTGGTAGAGCAGCCGCCCGTCGGGCAGGACCCACGGGGTGTTGTCGTGCTCGATGTTCGCGGAGATCGCATGGAGGTCGCTCCCGTCGGCCTCCATCCGGTGGAGGGTGGCGACCTGGGTGACCCAGCAGTTGACCCAGCGCTTCGCGCGCGTGGAGACGAAGGCGATCCCTCCGTCGGGGAGCCAGCAGGGCTCGAAGTCGTCGAAGGGACCGTCGGTGAGCTGCATCAGGTCCGTGCCGTCGGTCCGGATCGTGTACAGGTGGAAGTGCTCGCCGTCCCGCTTGCGCCAGGAGAAGAGGATCGTCTCGCCGTCGTAGTGGAGCACGGGGTCGCGCACCCCGCCCGCGGGATCGTCGACGAGCCAGGTCACCGCGCCGGTCTCGAGGTGCAGCCGGCCCAGCTTCCCTCCCGGGCGGTAGGTCACGCGCTTTCCGTTGTGGAAGCACTCCGAACCGTAGAGCGGGCGCTCGACCCCGCTGTCCGAGTAGTAGGAGATGTTCGCGTACCAGTGCCCGTCCGGCCCGATCTTGCGCGCCGCGAACACGACCTCCTCCACCTCCGCGAGCGGGCCGTCGAGCATCGTGTCCGCAATCTCCGGAGGCCGGACGGCGAGCGGCCCGTCGACGGTGCGCAGGGCGACGTAGTCGTAGACGACCCAGCTCTCCTCCTCGAGTCGGATCTCGATGCGGTTCGAACCCGTGCGGAGGGACCCGGCCGGCAGGGGGAAGCTCAGGCTCTGCGCCCGGCCGGGCTCGGCAGGAGTGAACACCGGCTCGCTCATCCCCGCCGGTGCCACCTGCGGGGGCAGGTCCCGCCCGTTCACCGCGACGACGACGCGGGAGCGCTGCACGGGATGCGCGCCCGCGAGGCCGATCACGAGGAAGAGCTCCTCCTCCCGTTCCTCGGAATGGTCGAACACGACCGCGAACCGGTGCACGCGCGCGCCCGCCCACGTGTCCCGCGGCGCGGGGTGAAGGAACGGCCAGTCGCGGGACTCGCTCTTTCCGACGGTGTAGACGACGGGCCGCGGGAAGACCTCGAGGAATCGCGCATAACCCTCGCGCACCAGGCCGAGCTCGGCCGCCGCCGCATCGGGTGCTCCGATGCAGAAGAGCGTGTCGTCGTCGGCCGCGGCGATCCGTGGCACGAGCAGAGCGAGGAGGAGAAAGAAGATGCGTCGGTCGATCATGCTCCGCTCAGTATCGCGAAAGTGGGTGCACCACTCACCCGAAAACGGAGCCCCGGCGGGCATCGCGGTCGGAGGCTCAGGAGCATACGCACGGGCACGGGCTGCGGCCATCGCCGCTCGGCCGCCTCGGGTCGGCCTCGGCGTCCGCCCGTGACGTTGCCCCCTCCCGGACTCCGGCCTCGCGGAGAGGCCTCTCTCGCCCGCGCAATCGCACTCCGCATCGAGAGAGGATCGGCCTCGGGAAGGAATGTCCACCGAAACGGCCGCCGCTTCTCTAAGATGGGCTGGTCACCGAATTCGCCCACCACAGACTCCAGGCCAGGAAAGCTCCGATGATGATCCCGCGTTCGATGCGCGCTCTAGGCGCGTTGCTCACCTCAGCCATCACCCTCTCGATTGCCCTCCACGCCCAGGCCGGACAGGTCCTGTCCGAGCAGAAGATCAGCGACCTGGAGGGAGGATTCGGGGGCGTCCTCGACGACCAGGACTTCTTCGGTGCCTCGTGCGCGGCGATCGGGGACCTGAACGGAGACGGTATCGGCGACCTTCTCGTCGGCGCGGATCGAGACGACGACGGAGGCACACAGCGTGGAGCCGCATACGTGCTGTTCCTCGACACGGACGGCACCGTGCTCTCGGATCAGAAGATCAGCGACACCGCCGGCGGCTTCACGGGAATCCTCGGCAACCTCGACGCCTTCGGTACTTCGGTGATCGGGGTGGGGGACCTGGACGCCGACGGGGTGCCCGACGTCGCGGTAGGAGCTCCCTTCGACGACGACGGCCCCGGAGGGTGAGGTTGCGGTAACACGGGCTCCGTGTGGGCCCTCTACATGAATGCGAACGGGACCGTCAAGGGCTGGAGGAAGTACTCCAACGGCAACTCCGGTTGCGGTGGGGCGATCTTCGAAGACTACGGCTACTTCGGCAGCTCGGTCGCCTTCCTGGGTGACCTGGATGGGGCCGGCCCCGCGGTTGCGACCCTGGCGGGCGGAGCCTACGGCGTCTACGACGGCGCTGCTCAGACCGGAGTCGTATGGCTCCTCTTCCTGAGGGCGGACGGGACCGTCCTCTCCATGACGCAGATCAGCAACTCGTCGGGCATGGGCGGAGTCCTGACCGCGCGCAACCACTTCGGCGCGGCCATCGCGTCGCTCGGCGACGTCGACGGCGACGGAGTCTGCGACATCGCCGTGGGGGCTCCGGGCGACGTGTATGGAGGTCCCGACACCTCCGGGGTCTGGATCCTCTTCCTGAACACGAGCGGAGGCGTGAAGGCCAAGGTGAAGATCGGCATCGGCCAGGGTGGGTTCGACGGGGCCCTGGATTTCGGCGATCGCTTTGGACACTCCGTGGCCGCGACGGGGGACCTGAACGGCGATGGGGTCGGGGACCTGGCCGTGGGAGCCAACGGCGACGATGACGGCGGCACCGACCGGGGGGCCACCTGGATCCTGTTCCTCAACGCCGACGGCACGGTGAAGTACGAGCAGAAGATCAGCGCCACCGAGGGCGGCTTCGGAGGCGTCCTCGACGACGGCGATTCGTTCGGTTCCGCGGTCGCCGGCATGGGGGACCACAACGGTGACGGAATCGTTGGGGACATCGTCGTGGGCGCGGAGCTGGACGACGATGGAGGCGCCTCCCGCGGCGCGGTCTGGTTCCTCACCCTCGATTGCCACACGCCGGCATCGGCGACCTGGCGCAACCCCGACGTGCAGGGCGTCGTCAACCCGGACGTCTACTCGGTGACGAGCCTGCCCGCGCTCGGTGGGACCTTCACGGCCTCGGTCGACACGGACCCGAGCCAGAGCGGGTGCATCCTGGTGGGATACGACACGCCCCTCGCCGCTCCGAGCGCCTGGGGCAACATCCTCGTCAACGTCTTCGATCCGGACGGCGAGCTCCTCGGGCTGCCGACCGGTCTCGGCGATCCCGCGGTGATCGACCTGGCGGTCCCGGCGGACCTCTCCTTCCTCGGCTTCGAGGTGGCGACACAGGCCGTTCGTTTCGGCTCCGGTCCCGTGGACCTGACCAACGCGCAAGACCTGATGCTCGGCTGGTAGCGGCGCGCGCGAGAGGAACCTCCCGCACAGGCGCAGGGAGAGCCCGCAAAGTCGGGCTCCCCGCTTTGCGCTTGCCAGAGAGACAGCTCCCGCGTACCGGGGGCGGGAGGAACCCGCTGATGCGGCGCCTGGCAACGCTGCTGGCCGCGGCGCTCGCCGTCGGGGCGGCTACACGCCCTACTGCGGTCGCAGCGTTCCGGAAGAGGTGTCGCGGACAACTACCTCCACTACCGCAAGCGTTGTATCGAGCTGGGACGCTGAGGACCTGGCGGCGTTCGGCGACCGTTGCCCCGTAACGAGCTCGCCGGCTCACAAGGTGCCAAGCACCAGATCCAGAGCGTTGGTGAGGAGGATGGTGCCGGGGGCGAACGAGGCAACCTGGGTGTAGGCCTGTAGCCCCACCAGGCCGCAGTCCTGGGGAATGGCGACGGCGAAGCGGACACGCACGGGTTTGCTGACCACCAGGGGCATCGGCGAGACGGAGATGAGCAGCGTGCCCCACGCGGTCGTCACGTTGACCGGACCCATCAGGTCGATGGCCAGGATGTCGAGGACCGCATTCGGATGGAAGGACGAGTGATCCACCGTCGGATCCCACGTGGCCCCGACGATCGGACCGGTGCTCACGCCGGGAAGGAAGGCATCAGGATTGGGGGGACTGCCCAGGCGCGAGGTCTCGGTCGCCGGTTGGGGGGGGCAGGGGACGAAGAAGTAGGCGGCGCCGGCGTCCGCTCCCTGGTCATCGTCCAGGGGCACGCCGGTGATGACCGTGTTCCCGCTCATCGCCACGGAGAGGTTGATCCAGGCCTGCCCGGTGTCGCTCGGGACCAGCTTGTTCTGCTCGAGGAACAACCCGCTCCAGTCACGATAGAGGTAAGCGGCACCGCTGCTGGGCGCACCGACCGCTCCGACCACCACGGAGCCGTCCTCCACTCCCACCGACACGCCGAAGTAGTCGTAGGCACCCGCGTCCGAGGCGGTGAGCTTCTCCTCCGTCCACGTGCTCGCCCCGAACCGGAAGGCGTAGGCCGCCCCGGAGTCCGTCCAGGGATCGTCCTTGGGAAAGGCGCCGGCCGCGAGCAGGTCCCCGGAGACGTCGAGCGAGATCCCGAACGCGTCTCCCGGAGCCGCATCACTGGCCAGTAGCTTCTGCTCGTATATCCAGTCCCAGGGGAGGCCCGTGGTATTGCGGTACACGTAGACGGCACCGGCATCCGCTCCCGCCGCGTCGTGGAACTGGGAGCTCACCGCGATGACGTCTCCCCTCGTCGGTGTCCTGCTGACGGCGACCTCGAGGCCGAACCAGTCTCCGTTCGCGCCATCTCCGGGAAACAGGGAGCTCTCGACGGCCCATCCCGATGCCACGGTGTATCGATAGATCTGAACCGATCCGGTCGTGGCGTCCACGTAGCGTCCCACCACCGCCAGATCTCCATCGAGGTCCACCCCGTAGCCGTAGCCCCCCGGCTCGGCCGCACCGAGTTGCTGCTCCAGCTGCCAGGCGCCGCTCACGAGGCGAAACACGTAGGCGGATCCGAACAACGAGGCGTTGGGAATGGATCCCACCAGGATCCGGTCGCCGCTAACCGCCACCGACCAGCCGAAGCGAGCGTCGTCGGCGGCGACCGGCGCCGTCAGCTTCTGCTGCTCGACCCAGACGTCCGAGATCCGGAGGAAGACGTAGACGGCCCCCGCGTCGGTCCACCCGCCGTGATCCTCCAGCGGAGCTCCGACCACGGCGAGGTTCCCGTCGATGTCCACGTCCTTTCCCAGCTCGTCGCCGGCCGCGCCGTCCCCGGCAAGCAGCTTTTGCGTCTCGAACAGCGGATTCTGCGCCGCCCCGGACAGGGCCGCGGCCAGGAGGAAGAGCGCGCAGCCCCACCCCCGAACGACTCGCCGTGAAAGGAGGTGGCACAATGTCAGTCTCGCGGAGGGGTACACCATTTCGCTTCTCCCGTGCGGTTGGCAGGACCTTTGGAGATGCGATTCAGCAACCGCCGAGAATGTGACACCCAATCGAGAAGTTCTTCCCCTCGACCTCCGCATCGCCTCGATCTCCTGGATGCAATCCGCTCCGCGCCCGAGCGACCATCTCATTCCCCAGGCCTTCGGAATCCTCCGGTGACGCCCACGTTCTGCCTCGGGGTCATCGGGGAATGACACGGATCGTGGCGATGCCGAACGCACCGATCGGTACCGTGACCGTATGAGGGGTGGCGGGGAGAGGTCCCTCGTCTTCTTCGACCAGGTTCGCGGCGAACGATTTCTCGATGTCGACGAAGGGCAACCGGAGGGTGGCGTTCGTCGCCATGCCTCGGGTTTCGATGAGTCGGACGATGATCCCTCTCCCGTCTTCGGCTTCCTTGAGGCACAGGAGGAGGACGTTGGGCTCCTCTATGCTGCAGAAGCTCATCGTCTCGTCGAGCGTCCCTTCGCGCTTGCCCCGGAGGAGGACCGGGACGAGAGGATTGGTGGCTGCCCAGCCGAAGTCGTGCGGATTGCCGGCCTTCCAGTCGCCCTGGTGCGTGCCGATGGAGTAGCGGAAGAGGAGATCTCCCGGCCTGAGCGGAGGGAAGTTGGTGCAGAAGTTGCTCGCGTGGACGAAGGCGTACAGGTGGCCCTTGTCGAGCTCATCCGGTCCGACGAAGTCACGTCCGAAATCCGATGGGGTCAGGCCGTGGTGGGCCGGGGACACGTAGCACGGCCACAGGCCTCCGAACTCGAGCAGATGCGAGTCGATGGGGGACAGGGTCACGCCCATCCGGTCGCCGGAAACGTCGGCCCAGCTCTGAACAGTGTAGTAGTTGGAGTTGGAGCCGGGGAACTGGTCGACCAGAGGCTCGATCACCGAATTCGATCCCTCGAAGCGGAAGCTCGGATTCTCGATTCGGAACGGGAAGGCGAAGTACAGCTCCATGAGGGGCGTGGAATCCCTCGAGACACGGTTGGCGAGATCGATTCGATCGAGCTCGTCGTAGACGATGATCTCCTGCGTGACGCGCGGACAGCCGGGAGCCTGGCTGGTGGCAACGAGGCTTCCGTAGACGGGGCCGAGCTGTCCCTCACGGACGTGCGTGTTCCGGGTGCTTTCGAGCTCGCCCGTCTCCACCCATTTCACCACCAGCTGATTGAGCTCGTGGGGTGCCCGCGGATCCACGATCTGGCGCGCCAGCTGCTTGTCCCGGATGCTCTCGACGGCGCCAGTTCTCGGATCGATCTCCACCCGGAAGTGGCGGCTTTCGAGGCGAGTGCCGTCGACGGAAACGCTGCTGGTGAACGTCGAGAGGCTGGAGGTCGGAAGCATGCGGTACGCCTTCCAGCCCAGAGGAGGGACCGCCTCGGCAACGAAGACGAGATCGAACCGCTCCGGTGGATTGAACTGCCCCCGAGCGTAGCGATCGGCAGCGTAAGGCATCGGCGCGTGCGGGCTGTCGATCTCCACGATCTGATGGGGAATCGCGGCTCCGGACTGCACGTCGATGAGGTCGAACGGATCGCTCGCGCGGAAGGAGGGGAGACGGACCACGTCGGTTCGCTCGAACCCCAGAGGATTGAAGACGACGACGTGTTCGCCATCCTCGCTCAGCGAGACGTGGTCCGCGATCTGACGGACGCTCGATCGGAGAACGGTTTGCGCGAGTGCCGCCGCCCTGTACGCGTACCGACTCTTGTCGGCCCAGTTCCAGTCCTGCATCTCACCCACGGGATACGCCATTCCCCAGGTGTGCTCGTCGTAGAGGAGCATGTTGTCGTAGGCCCCGCGGATTCGCTCCGCCGGATAGGGGGATCCGACGAGCACGGAGGCCACGGTCGCGAGCTTCTCCGCGGCGGGAAGCCGGTCGTGGGTGAGGCGATTCACCGTCGTCTCGGCGGCGGTCGAGGCGGCCCCGACCGCATAGTCGGTGTGCGGCAATTCGCCTCGGAACACCCGGACGTCCCCGCACTGCTCCTCGAGCTTCTCGAAGAACATGGTGTTCGTGGCCACGATGAGCTTGGGGTACGCCCATCGGTCGTTCCATTCGCGGACGATGTGGCTGACGCGGACGTCGGGTGGCGCGTTGTCCCAGCCGCCGTACCCCGCAAAACGCAGAACGGAGAAGGGACACCCCTGCTCCTCCAGCGCGGAGAGCATGCCGGGCAAGGACTCGACGGCCTGCGAGTAGGACGACGGGATCCAGCATCCGTAGCCCCCCTGGTAGTAGACCAGCACGGACCGGCCGTCGGGGCCCTCCCAGCGGAAGGCGTCGGATCTGCCGTTGCGCAGGACGGCCGCTTCGTCCCAGAACGAATGGCTGTCCGTGGAACCCCACCCGAAGTACTTCGGCAGGCCGGCGAAGAAGTACTTCACCCCTGCTCCCGCCAGCACGGTCGGCAGCCCCCAGCTCAGGCCGGGGACGTCGGTGATGCTCGCCGAACGGATCGTTGCCCCGAAGTCTCTCCCGAGGCGGAAGGACGGATACATCAAACGGATCAGCTCCTCGTGGCCACACAGTCCGGTGATCTCGTTGCCGAAGAGCGCCGGGATCTCGATCCGGCCCTCTCCAACGTACCGGCGCAGCTTGGCGAGCACGTCCGGGGGGCGGTTCTCGACGAAGTGCTGGATGGACTATGCCCCCTCGATCGTGTAGCGGAACCGTGCCTCCGGCGGCCAGTCCGCGGTTTGATCGCAGAAGCGGAGCACGTCGTCGTAGAACCCTTCGTACCGCTGCAGAACCTCCTCGATCGTCTGCGTGTATCCCAGGTCGTGATGGGCGATGGGAACCAGGCAAACCTCCCAGTGTCGCTCGGGGCCGACGGTCACCGTCGCTTTCAGGGTGACGTCACCCGAGGTGAGAGTGATCTCGACATCGGTAGGCGCCTCGACCTCGGCGACGTCGAGCGCGTAGCCGCCGCCCAGCTCGGGCAGGGAGGTGAGCCGCACGGTTCGCTCCTCCAGACCGGAGTGGATGCGCAGCTCCGCTGCCTCGAGAACCTCCTCCAGCTTCGCGCCCCGAGCGACGTCCTCGGCGGAATACGCCCAGAGCGAGGCGATCTTGGGCTCCTGCATCCACTGGTCGAAAGGGATGGTGCGCTCGTCACGTCGGCCTCCGAGATACAGCATCTGTCCGCCGTGATCCGCGGCGATGGCGGCGGATCCCGGGATCCAGAAGCCGACGCAGTCGCCTCGTTCGGCCGCGATCGGTTCTTCCAGCCAGAAGCGATTCAGGCCCGTCTCCATCTCAACGAGCTCGCTCTGCCCGGCCAGCTCGAGCGCATCCTCCGTTCGGCGGTAAACCCGGAACTGGATGTTCCCGGGGCGGACGCAGAAGACCTCCCAGACCGCCACTTCCACGTCCTCCTCGAAGGGATGGTGCAGGTCCGTGTACGTGAACGGTCCGGATTCGTCAGTGCCTCCCGCCAACGGGGGATTCCCCCCCTTGCCTTCGACCGAGAACGACACGGAAACCTCGATCACCTGACGCAGCTCTCCACCCTGTCGGACGAAGAGCGGCATCGACTTCGCGCCGAGCTCGAGCTCCGAGGCCATCACCGGCCCGCTCATCCCGGTGAGCACGACGCAGGTGCCGAGTATGCCACGCCAGGAACGCACTGCCCGATCCGTCCATCCTGCGCTCATGCCTGATCCCTCCGGTGCGAACTTGGGCCGGTAGATCTGCCCCGAGCCGTCGAGAATGCTCGATGGAACAACGGCTGATTATAGGGATGAAACCCCGTCGCCGACCTGCGTCGGCCTGCGGATGAGAGATCGCCCCGGGCGGCAGGCTCGGCCCGGGATCTGGAGGGGATGGGCGCCGTGCCCGAGGAAGATGCCCCTATCATGGTGCGATGCGATCAACGGCTCACTCCCACACCGAATCCGCCCTGCGACTCCTGCTGCGCGCGTCGCTCGTCCTGCTGGGCGTCGGCGCGTGCGGGGGCGAGGCCGACGAGGGGGGACGGCTCGATCTGCTCACGCGAGATCCGGACGCGATGACCGATGCGCGATTCGAACCCGGCACGGATTCCCGAGTCCTGTGCCTGGGGAACGGAGGAACGGTCACGTACCGCCTCGAGCTCGGCGGCCCGGCGACGCTCGAGCTCCGCGGCCGGACAGATGCCGCGGGAGAGATCGAGCTGGCGCCTTCGCGGGTGGATGCGCGGAACGAGTCGATCGTGGAGCGTCACCGCGGTCGAGTGGTCGTTCAGGAGACAGCCGGTGAATTCGGTGCGGACCTGTTCCTGCCCGATCCCGGCGACGAGATCACGCAAGTGGATGTCACGTGGACGAGCACGGAGCCGAACGGTGGGGAGCTCGTCCTGTTCGGGATGTGCCTCCGAGAATCGAATCCCCTCGACCGGGTGCCGATCGTGTTCATCAGCGTCGACACGCTCTCTGCACGGCACCTGTCGTTCCATGGCTATGGGCGCGACACCGCTCCGAACCTGGCCCGGTTCGCGGGGGAGGCGATCGTCTTCGAGCGCTGCCGCAGCAACGCCCCGTGGACGGTGCCGAGTTACCTGTCTCAGTTCACCGGCCTGACGCCCGAGGTCTTCGTGCGGGAGACGTCATCCGAGGAACGAGCGGTCGGGAGCGGATTCTTCCTGCCCGAGGCCCGCTGGACGCTCGCGGAGATGATGCGCGCCGCGGGGTATCGCACGGCGGCTTTCATCGACAATCCCCACCTGGTGTCCGAGATCGGCGTCACCCAGGGCTTCGACCTGTGGGACACACAGGCCGCGGACATTCTGAGCGGGGATCCGGAGGGAGGCCTGGCGCACATCGTTCCGCGGGCGCTCGCGTGGCTCGACGGACTCGCGGAGGGCGAGGCGTGCTTCCTCCTGATCCAACCCCTCGACGTGCACGGTCCCTACGTGCCGGCCGAGCCCTTCCGGGGAGTGTTCGGGAACGACGGGCGGGACGACGGGGAGCACGCGGCTCCGGTGGCGACCGAGAAGGCGACGTTCCTGGGCGCCATTCCCCGGTACCACATCGACCGCGGCATCGTGCCGGGGACGCCCGGGGAGAGAATGAAGACCGCGCCCTTGATCGCGGCGTATGACGAGGGGATACGCTCGCTCGATGCGATCCTCGGCAATCTGTTCGATGCGCTCGACGCCCGGGGCCTCTTCGATCGCGCGGTGATCGTCGTCAGCGCCGATCACGGCGAGTCGATGATCGGTCACTCCTCTTTCTTCGCGCACCAGACGCTCTACGAGGACGTGGTGCACGTTCCCCTGCTCGTCCGACTGCCGGAAGGTCGCGGTGGGGGCCGGCGGATCGACGCGAGCGTGCAGCTCGTCGACCTCTATCCGACCTTCTCCGAGCTCGCGGGGCGGACGTTCACGCGTCCCTGGCTGCGGGGCACTTCGCTCGTCCCGTGGCTCGAGGGCGGCAGCGCTTCCTCTGTGCCCGTGACGATCCGCGGCGGGCTCTTCGAGGGCTTCTCCATCGTCCGCGGCGATTGGAAGCTGATCGAGATCCATCCCCGGCCCGGTTCCGGACGCCTGTCGGTCCTGTCCCTGCCGCAGGCGCGGACATTCCTCGCGAAGAGGTTCCCCGAGCTGGAGAACCATGACTACACCTCCGAGGAGCTCTGGAGCTTCATGCGGGACCGCGAGGATCTGGGCGTCCTGTGGGGGGACATGCTCGAGGGGATCTTTTGCGTCCATCACGAGCTCTATCACCTGCCCTCGGATCCTGGCGAGAAGCACGACCTCGCCGCCTCCGAGCCCGAGCGGCTGGCCGAGCTCCTCGAGCTCCTGGAACGCGAGCGCGTATGCTCGGAACGCGCCCGGGAGGAATTCGCCTTTGAAGCTCGATACCACGAGCCCACGCCCGAGATGATCGAAGCGTTGGAGAGACTGGGATACGCGGGGGACGGCTAATGAACAAGTTTCCCCTGATTGTGACCCTGGTGCTGTCCTTTGGAGAGGTTTCTTCCTCGCCGGCGGATGAGAGCTTCGATCCGAACTGGGACTCGCTCGCGGGGTACCGGTGTCCCGAGTGGTTCCGCGACGCGAAGTTCGGCATCTTCCTGCACTACGGGTTGAACACCGTCCCCGGATTCGACGGGCACTATGCGCGACACATGTACTGGCAGGAGAAGCCCGAGCCGGTGAAGGGGACCGGTTGGACCGAGGGGTCGCCGAAGGTGTACGAGCATCACGTCGAGACCTACGGGCACCCGACCGAGTTCGGCTACAAGGACTTCCTGCCGATGTGGAAGGCGGAGAAGTTCGATGCCTCGGCGCTCGCCGCCTACTTCGAATCGATCGGCGCCAGGTACGTGGTACCGGTGGCCGTGCACTGCGACAACTTCGACAACTGGAACTCGATCCATCACCGCTGGAACTCGGTCGAGAAGGGACCGGGGATCGACTTCGTCGGCGAGTGGAAGAAGGCGTGCCGCGAGCACGGGCTCTACTTCGGCGTATCCTCCCACTTCAACGACGGCCATGAGCACGTGTTCTTCCAGGGCGGCGCGGACACGACGGGGCCCCTGGCCGGTGTGCCTTACGACACACAGGATCCGCGCTACCTGGACTTCTATCACGAGCGCACGCCCGACCGGCGGAGGATCCTGCCCGGGTTCGGAGCGCAGTTCCTGAAGCGGCACCTCCAGCTCGTTGATACGTACGAGCCGGATCTTCTGTATTTCGACGGCGGCCTGCCCTATGGCGATGCCGGCCTGCAGGTTGCGGCGCGCTTTCTCAACATGAACCTCGAGCGACATGGAGGGAAGGAGAACGGCGTGCTCAACCTCAAGCGGGGGTTCCCGAAGGGCGCGGCGACGCTGGACATCGAGAAGGGCCAGGCGGACCGCCTGTTCGCGGAACCGTGGCAGACGGATACCACGATCAATCCCGGGTGGTTCTTCCTCGGTGACGTGGAGGACCCGGGAGTGGTCGATGGCGACATCTCTTCGCGAAAGGAGGAGGATCAGAAGAGAGTCGGCGGCAGCGGATTGCGCATGGATGCGGGCCAGATCGTCGACAACCTGGTGGACATCGTCAGCAAGAACGGGAATCTGCTGCTGAACATCGGGCAGCGGGAGGACGGTAGCATCCCGCGCGTCTACCGGGACGAGCTCGACAAGGTCGGCCGCTGGCTGGAGATCAACGGCGAGGCGATCTACGGAACGCGGCCCTGGATCGAGTACGGGGAAGGTCCGACCCAGATCGAGACCGGCTACGACACCGAGCCGCTGGATCGATGGAGTGAGAAGGACATCCGGTTCACGACGAAGGGGGATGTGCTCTACGTGATTCCGCTGGCCTGGCCGAAGGACGATAGCCTCCTCGCGAAATCGCTGTCGAGCGCGGAGCCGGAGCTGGGCGAGGTCAGGTCGATCCGTCTTCTCGGTCACGATGGGGAGCTGAAGTGGAAACGCGATGGGGAGGGGCTCACGATCGAGCTACCGGAGAAGCAGGTGGGTCGGTTCGCGCCGGTGTTTCGGGTGAGTGCGAGATAGTCCGAAGATCCCGAAGGATCGCCCTCTCGCTAAAGTCGTCGCCGGGCGGATTCCGAGAGAGGAGTACACACGTCGCTGGGGAGCGCAAGGGGGGCGTGCGGCAGGGTTCAGCACGGACCGGGAGGTAGAGGCGGTCGGTATTCCGTGGTGAGCGGTCTGATGGGCGGAGTGCGTCAGAGACGGGATCGGCGATCGCCATTCCGAGGGATCGTGGGAGGGGCACCTCCAGGCCCCGATCCGTCGAGGATTCCCACCGCAGGCATCGGGAGCGAAACGAACAGACAGGGGAATTGCATGAATTCGAGGTGTACCGCGATCGGAATGATGCTGGGACTGTTCGCCATCATGGGGGCGCATGATCTTCACGCGAGCTCGGCGCCCCGGAGCGGGGGGGGTGCCTCCCTGGAGGACGTCGGATTCATCCTGGGAGTCGAGAACGTTCCTCACCAACGAGTCGACGTCGTCTCGGCGATCCTGCCGACCTTCCGGGACGCGGGCTACGGGCTGGTGGGACGCAACTCCCTGCGCTGGTCCCTGATCGAGCCACACGCTCCTCAGGGCGGAGAACACACCTACGTCTTCGACGGGCTCGATCGGGAGTTCCGGGCCTACGCGGAGGCGGGCGTGCAACTCCAGGTCACCTTCCTGTGCCGATCTCCGTGGGGGACGATGGTTCGCGAGTCCGAGCTCGAGCTGGACATCGCGGGCAGCCCGCCTCTCGACGACGAGTGGGAGAGCTTCGGCCGGGCCGTGGGCGCGCTCGTGGAGCGCTACGACGGCGACGGAGAGAACGATGCGTTTCCGATGGAGCAGCCGCTCATCCGGATCCTCAACATCCAGGAGGAGGTGGAGTTCCGCGGCCACTGGGCCGCTCATGGTGGAACCGCGGAGAACTACGGCCGGCTCCTGGCGACCGCCCACGAATACGCGAAGCAGGCAGATCCATCGATTCTCATCGGTCGAGCCGGGACCTCGTTCGGGACCTACTTCGACCTCCAGCCGCGGCCCCACTTGCAGGCGTCCGGTTCCGGGGTGGTGCGAGAGGCTCAGGAGTTCCTGCGTTACTCGCTCGCGAACCCCGTGCCCTACGACCTGTTCAGCCTGCACGTGAATCGCTCCTTCACGGGGTTGATTCCGATGGCGACCCACATTCGTGGGGAGATGAGCCGGGCGGGGTACGAGCGGCCGCTGATGATCGACGATGCGGCGTCGATCAACAGTGTGAAGAAGAGCGAGCCCTATCATTCAGCAGAATCCACGCGCGTGCTGGGGATCGATTCGAGCGAGGACCTCGTGCTGCACCAGACGGCGCACGCAGTCAAGCTCGCCGTCCTGGCCCGTGCGTCGAGGATCCGGTGTCTTCTGCTCACGGGGGTCCTCGACGTGCCCAGCTCTCCGTTCAAGCAGATCAAGTACGGAGGGTTCATCGACACGGAGCGTCTCCAGCAGACCGGTGCCGTGGAGACGGCGCTGCGGCCGGCCTTCCATTCCCTCTCGTTCCTTCGCGAGCGACTCCTCGAAGCGGAGACCGCGGAGATCCTGCCGGGGCAGACGCGGGGCGTATGGGTGA
>CAYRXS010000081.1:0-24904 GCA_964428225.1 uncultured Planctomycetaceae bacterium | reverse complement strand
GTTCAGGGACCGGAAGAGGAAGTTCATCCCGTGGTAGATGATGCGCGGGTTGTGGGGGGAGATGATGAAGGGCGCGAGCCACTGGCCCCGATACGGATCCTCGCCCTCCGCGGGGCGCGGCATGAGGCTCGCCCGGTCCCCGGTGCCCAGGTCGTGCCGACCGATGCTCCCGTAGAAACCCTCGTAGTAGAGGATGTCGGGATCGGTGGGATCGACCGCGTGCGTGCTCGCCTCGCCACCGGATGCGTTCTCCCACTCCGTGGGGCGAATCCGCTTGCGACCGCGGCCGAGGTCCACGACGCCGCGGCGGCTGCCGTGGTCCTGGATCGATCCGTAGACGTGGAACGGCTCGTCCATGTCGTAGCCGACGTTGTAGAACTGGACGACCGGCAGCTCGTCGTTGAAGTTGCGCCAGCGCTTGCCCCCGTCGTACGAGATGACGAGCCCCCCGTCGTTCCCGTTGACCAGGTAGCTCGAGTTGGCGGGGTCGATCCAGAGGGCGTGGTGGTCGCCGTGCATCCCGCGCAGGGGCCGGAAGCTCTTGCCGCTGTCGTTCGAGACGTTGAGGCCGAGCCCCATCACGTAGACCGTGTTCTCGTCGTTCGGATCCACCCGCACCTGACCGAACACCCACCCGTAGGTGGCGGAGGCGCGGCGCATGAAGCGATCCGACTCGCTCGTCTTCCGCCAGGTGTCCCCCCGGTCGTCGGAGCGGTAGATCTCCGCGCCCTTGATGCCGCCCCGGCGCTGGCGACCGTAGGAGTCGGCCCCGCCCTCCGGATCGGCGAGCTCGTAGTTGTCGATGAAGGCGTATACGACCTCGGGTTTCGTGCGACAGAGGTCGATCCCGATCCGCCCGCGCACGTTCGCGGGGGGCAGGCCCTCCGTGATCTCCCGCCACGTGTCGCCGCCGTCGGTGCTGCGGTAGATGCTGCTCCCGGAGTAGTCGGATTCGTTGCGCGGATCGTTCCAGAACTTGCGGATCCGCTGCCAGGTCGCCGCGTAGATCGTCTCCGGATGGAGGACGTCCATGACGAGGTCGATGGCCCCCGTCTTCTCGTCGACGTAGAGCACCTTCTCCCACGTCCGGCCGCCGTCCCTCGTGCGGTAGACCCCGCGCTCCTCGTTGTCCGTCCACTCGTGGCCCGAGGACGCGACGTACACGAGGTCCGGGTTCTCGGGGTGGATCACGATCCGCGGAATCGTGTGGGTGCCGGCGAGCCCCATGTGCTGCCAGGTTTCCCCGCCGTCCACGGACTTGTAGACCCCCGTCCCCGCCATCGAGCTGCGGAAGATGTTCGCCTCGCCGGTGCCGATCCAGACGATGTCCTGGTTGGACGGAGCGACGGTCACGTCGCCGATCGACATGGAG
The DNA here is from genome assembly GCA_964428225.1 of uncultured Planctomycetaceae bacterium. Taxonomy (GTDB): domain Bacteria; phylum Planctomycetota; class UBA1135; order UBA1135; genus JBFMCU01. The sequence continues at coordinate 23,532 of CAYRXS010000081.1, read as the reverse complement.
GGCCCGTGCTCGTACACCGGCTTCCAGTCGATGCCTTCGTTCTCGGTCTTCCAGACGCCGCCCGAGGCCGCCGCCGCGTAGATCGTGTACGTCTGGCCGCGCGGCGTGCAGACGGCGACGTCCGTGACGCGCCCGCTGATGTTGGTCGGGCCGAGGAACTGCCACTCGAGCTCCTTGTAGGCCGATCTCTCGACCATGGCCGCGTGGTCCTCGTACCACCCGAGCCGCACCTCGGGCTGCATCCCGGGGACGGTCACCGGGTCGATCTCCGCGGCGAGGTCGTTCAGCTGCGTGGACAGGGAATCGATCCGCTTCAGCAGATCGTCGATGCGATCGTCGAGCTCGGGATCCTGGGCGAGCGCCACTCCGTTCATGAACCAGAGGGCGCAGGCCGTGCCGAGCACCAGCGCGAATCGTGAGAGACACCGACGGATCGAGCTCATGGTCATCACCTCGGAACGTGGGGTTCGGGAAGCGGATTCTAGGGCTCCGGGGGAGCGCAGGGCGACGTCACCCCGCCAGGAAATCGCAGGCTACGAAGAGCTTACCGCTCGCGCCTCTCTCGACGATCGCGGGCCCGGCGCGGTCCCGGCCGGAGGTGCCCGACGGTGCGGTCATTCCCCGTCTTCGTCGGCCACCCCACCGTAGCCGAGGGCTCGTAGCTTCTCTCGGTCCCGGGGCGAGAAGGACACGTTCACCTCGGTGGCCCCGAACCGGTCGCGGTACCGGCGGGCTTCCGCGATCTCGTGATCGAGCAGCGCCTGGACGTGGGATCTGTCCTCGAACCACTCGGGATTGTCGTAGAGGTTCGTTCGCTCGCCGGGATCGGTGCGCATGTCGTAGAACGCCCACGCACCGTCCTCGTCGCGGGTCAGCTTCCAGGCCGGGGTACGGAGCGAGAACTGCTCTCCGCCGTCGTCGAGGAACGCGACGCCCGCCCCCTTCCACGTCCCCTTTCCGTCGACGAGAGGCCGGAAGGACGTTCCCTGCATGCGGGGCGCCGGCAGATTGCAGAGATCGAGCACGGTGGGCGCGATGTCGCGGAGGCCGACGATCTCGTCCACGACCCGGGCCTCGTCGGTGTCGGGCGTCCGCACCAGGAGCGGAACCGTCACGGATTCCTCCCACAGGCCGTGATGGAGCCCGACGCCGTGCTCGAAGAAGGCCTCCCCGTGATCCGCGGTGATCAGGACGACCGTGTTCTCCGACATGCCGCTCTCGTCCAGATAGCGGAAGAGATCGCCGAGCTCCCGGTCGAGCGTGCGAATCCCCGCGTCGTACAGCCCCATGATGTATCGCGTGATCTCGGAATCGGGAGGAGTCCCGCGCTCGCTCAGCTCCTCCAGCAAGGCAGTCGCGCAGCCGGCGTCGGGGAGGCACCCCGAGAAGTCCCCCTCGTAGTCTCCGGCGAGGAGCTCCCGATCCCCCGCGTCGGCCTCGTAGGGGAGCTCCTGGAAGTCGGAGTGCACGTCGTAGTAGTGCAGGAAGAGGAAGAACGGAGCGTCGCGGAGGTCGTCGAGCAGGGGCCACATGTAGACGTGCCGGCGATCCGCGGTCTCGGGGAACGTGCGGTAGAGGTCGAATCCCCTGGAGAACCCGAACACCGGGGAGAGCCACGGCACCTGGTCCACCATCGCCACCGTGCGGTAGCCCGCCTCGCGCAGCTCCTCCGCCAGCACCGGAGCTTCCGGGGAGAGCCGGCGGTGCTGGTCGACCCCGTGGGCGGTCGGGGTGAGCGACGTGAGCATCGTCACGTGCGCGGTCAGGGTCCACGGGTACGGCGTGTAGGCCCGGGTGAACCGCACGGCCCGCTGCGCGAAGCGATCGAGCTCGGGGCTCGTGGGGCGGTCGTACCCGTAGGCGCCGAGGTGGCTCGGGCGCAAGGTGTCGATCGACACGAGGATCACGTTCGGCCGCTCCGGCCACGTGGCGCGCTCCGGGCTCACGCCGAGCAGGATGGCGAGCAGGGCGGCGAGCACGATCCCCGAGAACAGCGTCATCCCCCGGATGATCCGTCGACTCCGGAAGGGGCTCTCGACCAGGAGGGCGCCGATGGACCCGGCGAAGATCGCGGCGAAGTTGCCGCCCCAGCCGAACGCGGAATGAAACCCGGGGACGTGCGTCGCCAGGTACGGGAGCCGGGAGCTGACGAACAGGAAGCCGGCCATGGCCACGACACCGAGGGCCAGGCGGTGGTAGTTGCGTCCTCCTCGGCGCCCGAGGCGAACGAGCGCCAGCCCCACGAACGCCAGGGGTACGCACCACCACAGACCATCCAGGGCGTGCCGCGCCAGGCCCAGGCTCCCCGCGCGCAGATGCCCGCCCAGGAGGAAGCCGTCGTGGACCGAGAACGAGAGGGCCCGCGCGCCGGCGAGGAGCACGGCGGCGGTGACGACCTGGATGAGTACGGGAACCGTTCGACGGCTCATGGTCCGCGGAGGAGGAGTGGCGGGCGACGCGGGAGGTGGCACGGCCATTCTACCATCCGGGCTCGGCGCGGTCCGCTCAACGGAGCTCGTCCCGCACCAGCGCGTCGGTCAGGGAGCGATAGCCCTCGTAGAGCGAGTCGTAGGTCTTCTTCAGACGCCGGTTCGGCCGCACGGTCTTCGAGCCGCGATTCGCCCGCGCGGTCATCTCGCGCACCGCGGCCGAGGCCGAGCCGAAGCCGGTCTCGCCTCGCCCGGCGGCCATGGCCCCGAGGACGGCCGCGCCGAGGGCGGGGCCCTGCACCGAGCCGTGCACCGTGATCGGAGCGCCGAGCACGTCGGCGTACACCTGGACCACGAGCGGCGCGTGGTGCGGCAGGCCGCCGGTGGCCACGAGCTTGCGCACGGGCACTCCTCCCTCGCGCAGCAGCTCGACGATCCAGCGCAGCCCGTACGCGGACGCCTCCACGAGGGCGCGGTACATGTGCGCGGGTCCGTGGTGCAGGTGCAACCCGGTGAACGCGCCGCCCAGCGATCCGTCCATGAGCGGCGTCCGGCAACCGTTGAGCCAGTCCGCGCACCGCACCCCCTCCGCGCCCGCGGGGAGGGCGGCGGCCTCCGCGTTCAGCTTCGCGAAGTCGCCTCCCCCGGCCAGCCGCCGCATCCACTCGAAGGCGTCCCCGACCGCGGCCTGTCCCGTCTCGTAGCCGTACAGGCCGGGCAGGATCCCCCCGTGCACGACCCCGGCGACGCCCGGGATCAGGTGCTCCTCGCGAGCGTTGATCATGTGGCAGCTGCTCGTACCGAGCACCATGACCAGCGTCCCCGTCCCCGCGACTCCCGCGCCGGGCACTCCCGCGTGGGCGTCGATGATCGCGGCGCTCACGGGAATCCCCGCGCGAAGGCCGAGCTTCTTCGCCATCGCCGGGGTGAGGTGTCCCGCGCGCTCCCCGGGAGCGAGCAGGCGGCCCGGCATGCGCGTCTCGACGACGTCCGCGAGGTCGCGGTGCACGGCCCGAAAGAACGACCTCGAGGGATAGCCGCTCTCGCGACTCCACATCGCCTTGTAGCCGGCCTGGCAGGTCGAGCGCGGGAGCTCCGCGGCCTCCCCCCCCACCAGCCTCCAGACGAACCAGTCGCCGCCCTCGATCCAGACCTCGGTCGCCTCGTGGACCGCGGGCGCCTGCTCGAGGGTCTCGAGGATCTTGGGGAAGAACCACTCGAGCCCGACGATCCCCCCGTAGCGCGAGAGCCACTCCTCGCCGCGCCGGCGCGCCACCGCGTTGATGCGGTCGGTCTGCGTCTGCGCGCCGTGGTGCTTCCACAGCTTCGGCCACGCGTAGGGGTTCTTCGCGAAGCGCGGCACCTCGCACAGGGCGGTGCCGTTGGCGAGGGCGGGCAGCATCGTGCAGCTCGTGAAGTCCACGCCGATCCCGATCACGTCGTCCCGCGAGACGCCGCCGATCTTCGCCGCGCGCTTCGCGGCCCGCGCCGCCGACTCGATCCAGTCCGCGGGGTGCTGCAGGGCGAACTCCGCGGGCAGGGCACGCCCCCCCGTCGGAAGGCGATCGAGGATCTGGCCGTGTCGGAACTTCGCCACCGCCACGCCGCGCTCGCGGCCCGAGAGATCGACGAGGAGAGCGCGCACCGATTCCGTTCCGAAATCGAGGCCCAGGGTGATGCGTTTTGTGGCCATGGCGACGTGATACCAAAAGTCGCGTCTCTTCGCCCGGAATCACGTCCCGAAGCTCCCCAGGGCTTCCGCGCACGCGTATGGTCCGCTCGCGACGCGGCGCATCGCGCGATGAAGGACGAAGGAGAGAACACGACCGGAACGACGGGGAGCGGCGAGCGCTGGGCGGAGACCTACCAGGACGCGCCCCGGATCTTCGGTGAGTTCACGCGTGCCCAGGATCCGGAGGGTCACGCGTGGCGTCGCCTGCGGGCCCTCGTGCAGCCCACGGATCGTCGCGTGCTCGAGGTCGGCAGCGGCACCGGACGCGCGACGTGGGAGCTGGCCCCCGGGTCCCGGCTCTACGTGGCGGTCGAGCCCCGCGCCTCGCTCCTGGCGGTGGCCAATCGCGAGCGGGGCGAGAGGACCGGTCCCCTGCGCGCCCGCGGAGAGCATCTTCCCTTTCCCGCGCGCTCGTTCGACGTGGCGGTCGCGACGTGGGTGCTCGCCGACCTGCGCCCCGACCGGCGCGAGCGGGTGCTCGCCGAGCTCTCGCGGGTACTGCGACCCGACCGCGGCGGTGCGTGGCTGCTCGAGAACCACTGGAGCGGCGAGCTCCAGGAGCTGCGCGGGCGCGCGGGCGACGAGAAAGACGCCGAGGTGCGGCCCCTGCTGCGCGAGCACGGCTTCGCGCTGGTCGAGGTCGTCCCCACCGAGCTGCGCTTCTCCACGCCCGCGGAGGCGGAGCGCGTGCTGGGCCACATCCTCGGCGAGCGCGCTCGCGCCGAGCTCCGTCGCCGCCCCCGGGCGCGCCTGGGGATGAACCTCGCCATCCTCCACCGCGACGCGTAGTCCGTCTCAGCCCGCGAGCGCTTCGGCGACGCGCCGGCTCCCCACGACGAGCTCGCCGTCCTCGAGCCAGAAGAACTCGACGGTGCTCGAGCGAAGCATGTGCGAGCGGCGGTAGACGGGGAAGGGAAGGCCGCTCGCCTTCGCGGTCCGGCACGCGGCGAGGAAGCGCTCCCGGGGCACCGCGAGCTCCTCGGCGTGCGGCCGCCCCCCGCGCCCCACGGGCAGGAAGTTGTACAGGTGCCACGCGTGGATGCGGGCGCCGCGGCGCACCCACTCGTGAAGGTGGCGCGCGACGCCCCGCACCGCGCCGACGTTGTGCGCGGTCACCACCGTGGAGATCGTCAGCTCGCGCTCCGCCCGCGCGAGGGCCGCGATCCGGGCCTGCGTCACGCCGTGGTGGCTCGTCGGGCCCGGCCGCAGCGAGTCGTGGAGCGCGGGATCCGCCGCCTCGAGGGAGAGGATCGTGCGGTCGACCCCGAGCACGCGCGGGAAGCCGGGGGGGACGCGCACTCCGTTCGTGTTCAACTGCACGAGGAAGCCGAGCTCCTGGGCGTGCCGGGCGAGGGCGCCGAGGTCGTGGGGCCAGAGGGCCGGCTCTCCCCCGCCCAGGACCACGTTGCGGAGGCCGCGCTCGCGCAGGACCTCCAGCAGGGTCCGGGCCCGAGCGAAGCTCATCGTGTCGAAGCCCCGCTCGCTCGCGCAGAAGCGACAGCGCATGTCGCAGTCGGGCAGCAGGAACAGCACGGCGATCGTGCGCCGCGGATCGATCGGTCCCGGGTCCACCGCGGAGGCGTGGCTCACCGCAGACGCCACTCGAGGATGCCTCCCGAGAAGCCGTCCCGGAGCTGCACCGACAATCGCAGGCGAGTCGTCTCGATCGCCTCGAAGGAGAGCTCGTTGAACGTGTCGAGTGCGACGCCGCCCTCGCCGCTCGCGGAGACGCATCGCAGCTCGCCGTCCGTCTCGTACTCGACGGTCCACGACGCGGGGCCCCGGCACTCACCGCGGCCCGTGTCGTCGAACCAGTAGACCTCCACGAGAGAGACCTCGCGCGGCTCGCCGAAGCGATACTCCACCCACTCGAGCGAGCCCTTGCGGGGCCAGAAGGTGAAGCGGGGCAGGCCGTGATCGCCCGAGCTGCGCGGGAGCGCGCCGTCGCTCAGGGCGGCCAGCGTGTCCCCCGCGAAGCAGTGGGAGGCCGCGGCGCGGATGGGCTCGGGGGGCGCGATCCACTCGTGGGCCTCGGATCCCTCGCCGACGACGGGGAACGAAGCGATGCGCAGGCGCGCGCAGCCCATGGGGATCAGGGTGACCGTCTCCTCGGGCTGCGTGGTGGCGACCGGGCTCGGCTGGAGCTTGCCGACGAGCCCGAGGAAGTCCTCCTTCCACGCGGGAACGCGCCGCGCCGTGGCGCGCAGCTCGAGGGGCGCGGCCTTCGCCTCGAACGGCTGACCCGACACGGGCTGCTCCCCGCGCACCAGCTCGAACGAGCTCCCGAGGTCGTCTTCGTCGAGGACCAGGGCGTAGTTCCAGGGGCTCCCCGGGTGGATCTCCCACGCCGGCCACTCGTCCGTGCCCCCCGCGCGCACCATCTCCTCCTCGATGCGCAGGGAGTACGCGAGAGGCCCGCGGTGGACCGACACCGCGCCGTGGTTCTCCGGCCAGCGCCGCACCTCGATGTCCGCGGGCAGGTGCAGGAGCACCTCGTCTCCGCTCGCCCACTCGCGCTCGATCCTGAGGAAACCCGGGGCGACGCCCGTGATCTCCACGGGCAAGCGGTTCACGGCGAGGGCCGGACGCGCGCACCAGGCGGGGATGCGCAGGTACAGGGGGAAGCTCGTCGCCTCGTCCGTTTCGATCCGCCAGTGCAGGGATTCCTCGAACGGGTAGCCGGTCGTCGAGCGGATCGTCACCTCCGCGCCGTCCGCGACCTTCGCGCGCACGGTCGTCGGCGCGAGGAGCACGGCCGCGAGCCCCTCGTCGGCGGTGGCCATCCACGCGTGCTCGGTGAAGTAAGGCCAGCCGTGGGCGACGTTGTGCTGGCAGCAGCGGTGGCGGTGCGGATCGAAGAGCAGCATGGGCCCGGAGTTCTGCAGGCCCGGCGCCTTGCTCCCCGCGTCGCAGCGGATCATGTTCGGCGCGGTCAGGTAGTGCAGGGCCTTGCCGTCCGCGGTCAGGGCCGGGGGAAGAGAATTGAACGCCACCTCCTCGCAGAGGTCGGCCCACTTCGGATCCCCGGTCCAGGTTCCGAGCAGCTCGCAGGAGAGCATCAGCTCGACCATCGTGCAGGTCTCCGCGGCCTGGCGGGGACCGGAGAAGCTCTCGCGGCAGTTCTCGTCCGCCGCCCACATGCCGCCCGGGACCTGTCCGTAGAGCCGCATGACCTCCGCGAGGGCGTTCTCGGTGGCCGCGAGGTGCCGGGGATCACCCGACTGCAACCACCACGTCGCGGGACCGCGGAACGCCTGCGCGATGTTGACCCCGTGCCAGTTCGCCACGCCGTCCGTCCAGGGCGCCGTGTGGCGGTGGATCTTCTCCGCCAGCTCGAGCAGCCATTCCTCTCCCGTGCGGTTGTAGAGCCAGTACACGCTCGCGAGGTTGTCCGCGGCGCGCTGCTGCTGCCAGAAGGGGAGCAGGAAGTCCTCGTCGGGGATCGATTGCTGCCAGCGGAAGTAGCGCCGCATGAGGATCGGAACGCGCTCGTCGCCCGAGGCCTCGTGCCAGGACTGGAGCAGCATCAGGGCGATCATGTTCGGCCACATGTCCGGCTGGCCTCCGTGATCCGTCTCGATGCGGGTCCGGTTGGAGCGCGGACCGAACCAACCGCTCTCGTCCTGGCTCGAGAGGATGCCCTCGATCCACCCCCGCGCCTCGATGAGGATCTCGAGGTCCACGAGCACGTAGCCGAGATCACCGTACCCCTTCAGCCAGTACGGCAGCTCTTCCCACGGGCTGTGCCCCTCGCCCTCCGCGCTGAGCCAGGCGTGGTCCTCCTTCACCAGGAAGCGGCTGATCTCCCCGAGGCGCCCCACGAAGCCCGCGGCCTCGAGCTCGAGCTGGGTGCGCAGCCACCCCTCGGGGCGCACCGCCCCCGGGGGCAGGCGCAGGAGCGGGCTGGGCGCGAGCGGAGCGCGATTCCCGACGTAGTGGCGGTTCTCGCCCTCGGCGGGGACGCGGGGGAGGATCTCCGCCGACTCGACGCTCGCCGCGGACGATTCGCAGGAGCAGGGCAGGAAGAGCACGAGAAGCGCGGCGAGGCGAGGCATGGCGGCACCGGGTTTGAAGTATCGGGGCGCCGGAATCTACCATCCACGCATCATGATCCACGCTCTCTTCCTCGTGTCCGTCGCCCTCTCCCCTCCCCTCCCGATCCAGGAGCCGGCCGACGTGCTCGCGGGGCTGCGTGTCGAGCATCCGCGGTTGATCCTGGTCGAGAGCCGGCTCGCGGAGATCCGGGCCCTGAGCGAGGAGGACGAGCTGCTCGCGAAGGCGATCGACGACGCTCGCGCCCGCGCCGATGCTTACCTGGACGCCGCTCCTCTGAAGCACGTGCTGCGGGGACCCCGGCTGCTCCACGTCAGCCGGGAGTGCCTCTCCCGCGTGTACGCCCTCGGCCTCGCATGGCGGTGGACCGGCGAAGAGCGGTACCTCGAGAAGGTCCAGGAGAACCTGCTCACCGTCTGCGCCTTCCCCGACTGGAATCCCTCGCACTTCCTCGACACCGCGGAGATGTCCCACGCGGTGGGGATCGGCTACGACTGGTGCTTCGACCAGCTCGACCCCGAAGCACGCGAGACGATCCGTCGTGGCCTGATCGAGAAGGGCATGGAGCCGGGGATGCTGGCGTACACCGCGTCGAAGACCGCGTGGTGGGTGAACAGCGCGTTCAACTGGAACCAGGTGTGCAACGGCGGGCTCGTCGTCGGTGCGCTCGCCATCGCGGAGACGGACCCGCGGTACGCGGAGACGATCGTCCCCGCCGCCGTCCGCTCCCTGCCGCGGGCCCTGGAGACCTACGAGCCCGACGGCGCCTGGGGCGAGGGTCCGGGGTACTGGAGCTACGCCACGCACTACACGATCTACGGTCTCGCGGGAATGCGCACCGCCCTGGGCACGGACTTCGGGATGTCCGAGCGGCGCGGGCTCTGGCGGGCGGGTTTCTTTCCCCTGTCCGCGTGCGGTCCGACGGGCAAGTACGTGGCCTACGCCGACGTCGGCGAGAACGCCCGCCGCGGCAACCTCCCCGCCCTCTTCTGGCTGGGCGGGCGCTACAACGAGCCGACCTTCTCCGCGGCGGAGCGCGCGTGGATCGCGGAGCACCGCGCCGATCCCCAGCACGTGATCTGGTACGTCCCCCCCGGCGACGCGGACGTTCCCGAGCCTCCTCTCGACGAGCTCTTCCGGGGTCCCGTCGAGCTCGCCCTCCTGCGCAGCGCCCTCGACGACCCCGAAGCGATCTTCCTCGCGATGAAGGCGGGCTACAACGCGGTCAATCACGGGCACCTCGACCTCGGCAACTTCGAGCTCGACGCCCGCGGCGTGCGCTGGGCGCGGGATCTCGGCGCGGACGACTACAACCTGCCCGGCTACTGGGACGGCAAGCAGGGCGGACGACGCTGGTCGTACTACCGACTCGGCTCGTACAGCCACAACGTCTTGACCATCGACGGGAAGCAACAGGCGGTGGCGGGCAAGGCGCGCTTCACCGACTTCCTGTCGAACCCCGATTCCGCCCACGCGATCCTCGAGATCACGGGAGCGTGGCCCGAGCTCGCCACCGACATGCGCAGAGGCGTGGCCCTGCTCGATGAGCGGAGCGCCATCCTCCTCCAGGACGAGCTCGAGCCGAGCCGCGACATCGAGGTCGCCTGGGGAATGACCACCGACGCATCGATCGAGATCCACGGGAACCGCGCCACCCTCACGCAGGACGAAGAGGTTCTCGTCGCCATCATCCTGGAGCCCCCCGGCGCGGCGTTCACCGTCGAGAGCGCCGAGCGGAAGCCGCCCGAGCGAAGGAACGCGGGCGTCCGTCGTCTCGTGATGCGACATCCGATGGCCGCGGGGCCGAACCGGATCGCGATCCTGCTCCTGCCCGGCGGAGACCCGTCGACAATCGCGACACCTCCCGTCGTGGAACCCCTCGCCGAATGGTGATCCCCATGCTGAGCGCACTGCTGCTGCCGCTCCTCCTCACGGTCCAGGATCCGTCTCCCCCGGACGACTTCGCGGAGGCCGCCCGCCGCGGCCACGTGGCCCGCGAGGCCTTCCGCCGGGCGAATGGTGTGCTCACCGGGTGGTGGGCGACGCGCGATCCCGCCACCGGGCTCTACCCGCGGCGCACCGACCAGCCCGTCTGGGCGCCGGGGGACAACGCGGCGGACATGTATCCCTTCCTCGTGCTGTCCGCACGGTTCACGTCGCCGGGACGGATCCCGGAGCTCTTCGATGTGCTGAGACAGGAGATCGCGCTCACCACGCGGATCGGGTGGCTCCCCGACTGGTACTCGATCTCCGAGCGGCGCTTCCAGCACCCCGAGCCCGACGTGAACCGGATCGTGTTCGGCGCGGTCGAGTACGCGAAGGACGGGCTGAATCCCCTGATCGAGCTCGACGGCCCCGAGCCGTGGCGGCACCGCATGCGCCAGCTCCTCGACGGGGTGTTCGAAATCGCTCCGGTGGCCTCCGACTTCGGCCCCCTGCCCGCGGACGGGGCGGAGGTGAACGGCGAGCTGCTGCAGACGCTGACCCGCTTCCACTTCCTCACTGGCGAGGAGAAGTACATCGAGTGGGCCGAGCGCATCGGCGACGCGTACTGCCTCGAGGTGCTGCCGAAGGGCGGGGGGCTCCCCGCGCACCACTGGGACTTCACGAACCACCGCGTCACCGACGACCGGTTCAGTCTCAATGACCACGGCAACGAGATCGTGGGCGGCCTCGCGGAGCTCTTCCACGCGGTGACGATGCTCGAGCGGCCCTCGGCCGAGCGCTACGAGGCCCCGCTGCGCCGCATGTTCGACATCCTGCTCGACAAGGCGCGCAACGAGGACGGGTTGTGGTACACGCTGCTGAAGCCGTCGACGGGCGAGGTGCTCTCGGATCGGACTCCCGACACCTGGGGCTACGGACTCTCCGCCTGCGTCACCTTCGGCCAGGCCACCGGGGACGGGCGCTACGTCGAGGCCGCGCGCCGCGCCCTGCGGGGGGTGAACCAGGAGCGCTACCTCGAGTGGGGCGGCGCGGACTCCTTCGCGGACTCGATCGAGGGGGCGCTGCTCCTGCTCAACCGCCTGCCCGAGCCCGAGGGATTCGCGTGGCTCGAGGAGATCCTGCCCCGCTACTGGGCGAAGCAGAAGCTCACCGACGAGGGGGGCACGGGCATCGTCGAGGGGTGGTACGGCGACGGCAACTACGCGCGGACCGCGCTCATGGTCGCGTTCTACTACACGCAGGGGGCGAGCGCGCACCCCTGGAACGAGTTGGTGCAGCTCGGAGCCGTCCGTGACAGCGACCGGCTGCTCCTCTCCGTCAGGAGTGACGAAGGCTGGCGGGGACGGGTGCGTCTCGACCACCCACGCCACCGGGACCACTACCGGCTCCCGCGCAGCCACCCGCGGCTGAACGAGTTCCCGGAGTGGTTCACCGTGGAGCCCGGGGAGCTGTACCGCGTCCACGTCCGGTCCAGTCTCCACGACCGGAACCGCGATTCCGAGGGCAGGATCGTCCTGGGCGCGAGCCTCATCGAGGGACCCGAGTTCTCGGTTCCCGCCGGGGAGGAGCTCCACATCACCGTGAGCCCCCTCGGGCCGCCCCCCTACGGACAGGAACGGGCGCCCACGGATCCTTTCGAAGTCCTCGACGAGACGGGAGGCGACGACGGGCTCGTCGACGCGGTCGACCTCGAGGGGGAGAGCTACGCGGGCGAGAGCTACCGCTGGACGGGCAAGGGACCCATCGAGTGGACGGCCCGCTCGGTGTACGGCCCTCTCGACTCCACGGTGTGGCTGCGCTGGGGATCGAAGCGCGACCTTCGTCGGAGCGTGGTCGCGGTGGCCGGCCGCGAGGTGGTCGTGGAGCACGGCGGGTACGACGGCTTCGTCTGGATCCCCCTCCACGTCCCCGCGTCGTGGTGGGACGGCAACGACCTTCCGATCCGCGTCACCGCCCTGCCGGGCGAGGGAGCACACGCCTTCCTGTCCGCCATCCGCGTGCGGCGGCTGCGCGGCGCGCCGGAGGAGTCGTCCGGGAACCTCCTGCTCGAGCTCGAGGACCTCGCGGGCGGCTGGCGCGAGCAGCGAAACATCGGCGGCCACTCCGGCCGCGGCTTTCGCGTGTCCAACGCCACCGGCATCGCCGCGAACGTCCTGCGCGGCACGTTCGAGGCTCCCGCGGGACGCTGGCTCGTCTGGGCTCGCGGCTACGAGGGCGACGACCAGGACCGCGGCTTCGTCCTCGCCGTCGACGACGTGCTGCTCGAGCCGACCCACCGCTCCTACCGCGGCGAGCGGTTCGACTGGCAGCTCGCGGGGTGCGTCGAGCTCTCCGCCGGCGAGCACGAGCTCGAGGTCCGCGACGTCGGGCCCGGCTTCGAGGTGGCGGACGCCGTGCGGCTCACGACCGACCACGCCTTCGATCCCGGGGCCGCGGAGCGCGTGGAGCGCGCGTTGCTCTCGCCCCTCGGGGACACCGACCCCGTCGGGCGGATGATCGAGGCCTGCGTGTCGAGCGCGGAGGACGCGCACGCCCGGATCGCCGAGCGCCAGGGGGACCACACGACCTGGGAGGAGGAGCGCGCCCGCCTGCGCGAGCGGCTCCTCGAAGCCCTCGGGCTCGATCCCCTGCCCCCGCGCACGCCGCTGAACGCGGAGATCCTCGGGACCATCGACCGCGACGGGTACACCGTCGAGCGCCTCGTGTTCGAGAGCCGGCCCGGCTTCCCGGTGACCGCGAACGTCTACGTCCCCGACGGCGAGGGCCCCTTCCCCGCCGTCCTGTGCCCCGTCGGGCACTGGCCCCTCGCCAAGGAACAGCACGTCGTGCAGTCGCGGTGCACCGGGCTCGCGAAGCTCGGCTTCCTCGCCCTCGTCTACGACCCCTTCGGGCAGGGCGAGCGCGCGGTCGAGGGCAACGGGCATCACGAGTACTTCCGCACGATCCTCGTCGGGCGCAACAACATGTCCTGGATGGTCTGGGACACGATGCGGGCGCTCGACTACCTGCTCGAGCGCGACGACGTCGACGGGGAGCGCATCGGGTGCACCGGAGCGTCGGGCGGCGGGCTGAACACCCTCTACGCGGCGGCGGTGGACGAGCGTATCCGCGTCGCGGCGCCGGTGGTCTACGTGACGCGTCTACGCGAGTTCCTCGAGACCCGCATCGGCCACTGCCCGTGCAGCCACGTGAACGGGCTGGCGAGCTTCATGGACATGGGCGACGTCGTGGGGCTGATCGCGCCCCGGCCGGTGATGCTCGTCACCGCGAGCCAGGACGGCTCCTTCACTCCCGAGGGCGCGCGGGCGGCGGCGGAGCAGGCCCGGACGGCGTTCGACGTCTTCGGGGCCGCGGATCGGCTCGCGGTGCGCGAGTTCGACACCGGCCACGACTACGACCAGGCGATGCGCGAGGCGGTGTACGGCTGGCTGGACCTCCACCTGCGAGGGCGCGGAGACGGCGGGCCCGTCCCCGAGCCGACGCTCGACATCGCCGCCGATCCGGTCGAGCTGCACTGCTTCCCTTCCGGCCGCGTCCCCGACGACGCGGAGACCGTGCGGAGCCTCGCGCACGCTCTGGCGATTCGTGTCCTCGAGGACGCGCCCCGCACCCCGCTCGAGATGATGCGGAGGGTGGAAGAGCGGATCGATCCCGACCTGGCGGCCGCGCTCGACGCCCCGCTCGACCCGGGACTGGTCGCGCTGTGGAAGCGAGTGCGCGTCGACGCCACACACGCGCCTCGCGGATACGAGACCGTCGAGGGGATTCGGTTCGTGGTGTACGAGCGCGCCGGCCTGGATCCCCGAGGACCGGAGCTCGTGGTATTGACCGAGCACGCCTCCTCGTCCCTCGTCGAGGCCGCGCGGACGCACGCCTCGAGGGTGTTCACCCTCGATCCCCGGGGCGTGCACGGTGGACGCGACGGGCACCTGCTCACCACGGACGCGCATCTCCTCGGCGACTCCCTGCTCGCCGCCCGCGCGGGAGGGGTGGAGTACGTCCTGGGAAGGCTACGGTACGAGCGCGAGGGCGAGCGGAGAATCGTGCTGCTCGCCGAGGGGCTCCGTCCCTCGCTGATCAGCCTGTACGCGATCCACGGAGCAAAGGGCCTTCCCTTCGCCTGCGACGCCGCCGGCTTCGTCGGCCTCCCCGGGAGCTTCCTCGAGCTCTTCGACGGCGAGGGGCCGCCCACCGATTCGACGAGCTGGCGCCTGCTCGAGTGCGGGGACGTCTCCGACCTGCTGGAGCTCTCCCTCATCCCCGCGGTGCGAATGCCGTCGGCGAGGACCGAGGAGGCCCTCGCCGACGTGCTCGAACGGCTGAAGCGCCCCTGAGCGGGACGCGGGCCGGTCAGGCGTTCGCCTCCGGCATCACTTCCAGCATCTTCAGGTACTGGCGGGCGAGCTCCTTCTGCTCTTCCTTGCCCACCTCGAGCCACTCGCAGCCCTTGAAGTCGTTCGGCGCCATGCCGAGAGGCTCGGCGGCGATCTTGAGGATCGCCTCGTCGTCCCGGGCCAGGCTCGCGGTGAGGTCGCGGATCAGCTCCCGGACCGCCTTCTTGCGATCGAGGACTCCTTCACGGATGTACACGCCCATGGACCTCGATTGCTCCACGGGATTGCGCGAGAACTGCTGGAAGACGCAATCGGGGTGGCCGAGCATGCCCTTGTCCAGGTTGACCCATCCCGCTTCCTCGAGCTCCTTGACCATCTGTAGCTCGTTGTGCCCCTTGAAGAAGTAGAAGGGGATGAAGTCGGGGATCTCGTACGTGAGCAGCGCCTCGAACGGCGCGATGCAGGCGTCGCGCGACTCGGGATCGTCGGCCAGGGTCTGACGAACCAGGCCGCCGAGCCCTTCGAAGATCTTCGAGTAGGTCTTGACCCACCAGTAGTCCCGCTCACCGTACTCGAGGGTGTTGTCCAGGTGGCCCTTCCGGATACCGGCGGCGGTCAGGGTGGGACTGCCGTCGAACATCTGATCGCGAGAGTCTCCCATGACGATCGCGGGAACTCCCTTCTCCTGACCGACGAGGATGATCCGGGCGAAGGCCCCGAGGCAGGCGGGACACACCGAGCCCATGTCGAACATCAGCTTCCGGGCGAGCTTCGTCTCCGCCTCCTCCCAGCCTTCGACGAACTGGTGATCGATCCCGTACTTCTCGCACAGGTGCTCGACGTTCGTCATGGCCTGGGGGTGCGAGAACATCGTGGTGCCCGTCACCGCGAGCACCTTCAGCTCGAAATCCCGCGCCAGCGCCAGCAGGAGGTAGCTCGAGTCCTTGCCACCGCTCACGGGAACGAGGACGTCGTACTCTCCGCCGGTCTCGATCCGCTTGCGCTTGGCCTCCTCGAACCGGGCCTTCAGCTGGGCCTCCATCGTCGGGAGGTCGTTGAGCGGCTCCCGGATGTCCTCGTAGGCGTTGCAGTAGTTGCAGATCCCCTCTTCGTCGAGGGTCACGTCACCATGGATCTCCTCCGCGAGAGTGCACCGTTTGCACATCATGATCCGAATTCTCCTTATCAGGTATGGGGCGTTCAGTCAGGGGCAAGCCTGAATTGTATCGGTCCCCGTGAATTCCACCAGGAGTCCCATTCCGTCCTCTGGGTGATCGGGGACCGGTATCCCTTTCCGGGGTCTATTCAATCCAGGGCCGGTAGCGGGAACTCGGCCGAGGGTACCCGGGCGCGCTCCAGAAGCTCAGAAATCTCCTTCACGATCTCGGGGTTTTCGGCGGATACGTCGTGCTCCTCCGCGGGATCGGCGGACAGATCGTAGAGCTGAAGGGGCCCCCCCTCTTTCTTCAGGTCTCTCCGCACCGCCTTCCAGTCCCCCCGGCGGAGGGCCTGCTGGCCATCCACCTCCGGGTACTCCCAGTAGAGGTAGGGATGCTCCGGCTGGTCGTCCCGACCGAGCAGCGCGGGCAGGAAGCTGATCCCGTCGATGTCGTCGGGCGCGTCTCCCTTCGTGATCTCCATGAGCGTGGGAAGGAAGTCCTGGAAGCCCGATACGTGGTCGCTGGTGGTCCCCGCCTCGACCCTCACCGGCCAACGGGCGATCATCGGCACGCGGATGCCCCCCTCCCAGACGCTGCACTTGAGGCCGCGGAACGGCCGGTTGCTCTCGAAGAAGGCGGAGTCGGTTCCTCCGTTGAAGGTCGGGCCGTTGTCGCTGGTGAAGAACACGATCGTGTTCTTGGAGAGCTCCAGCTCGTCGAGCAGGTCGAGGAGCCGGCCGATGTCGCGATCCATCCGGGTCACCATCGCCGCGTAGCCCGCGCGCGGCTCGGGGTGCGGGAGGTAGCCCCGCTCGCCCAGGTACGGCTGATCGTCGAAGGCGCCGGAGTACTCGGCCAGGGAGTCCTCGGGAACCTGGATCGCGACGTGGGGGACGTTCGTCGGCAGGTACAGGAAGAACGGATCGTCGCGGTGGTTGCGGACGAAGGCCAGCGCCTCCTCGATCATGCGGTCCGGCGCGTACTGCGCTCCTTCGTACTCGCGCCACCCTTCTGGGTCCGCCGGCGGTTCGTCCCGGCGCTGATGCGCGGAGAAGTACTCGTTTCCCTCGAGGACGTCCCGGTCCGAGTTTCGCCAGAGGTGCGTCGGGTAGTAGTTGTGGGCGACGCGCTGGCAGAGATAGCCGTAGAAGTGATCGAAGCCCTGGTGGTTCGGGTGGCCGGTCGAGCCGGGACCTCCGAGCCCCCACTTCCCGACCGCGCAGGTGGCGTAGCCGCGCCCCTGCAGCAGGCGGGCGAGGGTGGCCGTGTCCTCGGGGAGGGGGAGCTGGCCCTCCGGCTCGTCGGGCCCCCACCCCCCCACCTCCGTGTTGCCGCGGACGTAGGAGTTTCCGGTGTGCTTGCCGGTCATGAGCACGCAGCGGGAGGGAGCGCAGACGGGGCTGCCGGAGTAGTGCTGCGTGAACCGCATCCCCCCGGCCGCGAGCCGGTCCAGGTTCGGCGTGCGGATGCGCTCCTGGCCGTAGCAGCCAACCTCGTTGTAGCCGAGGTCGTCGGCGAGGATCAGGACGATGTTCGGCCGCGAATCCCCGGGGGATTCCTGCAGGGCCGAGCAGGAGACGAGGAGGGCGAGGAGGGCCAGGACGGCGAGGAGGTGATTCATGGAGAGCGGATGGAGTTGACGTGCGGCGCCCACTATAGCCGGATCTTCCCGGTCGTCCTCCGGCCGAACCCCGCCCGGCGAGGGCCGTCCGCGGGCACATTCCCGGGGATTGGACGGAACAATGGGGCTTTCGGGGTCACTAGAAAAGGGTGGTCCGCATTGCGGCCCCGCTCCCCCCACCACCCCCTGCCACCCCCCCATGAACCCCCTCATCCATCCGCTCTCGTCCGCGGCGGCCGTCCTGGCGGCCGCGACCATGGTCTCCCCCGCGCCGCAGCCCGCGGCTCCCCAGCAGGCGATGGGATCGCCGACCGGCGGCCAGGACCTGACCCAGTTCGAGCCCCACGTCCGGCCGTTCCTCGTGCAGGACTTCGGCCTGCGCTGCGGCACTCCGCCGCTGGATCCGAACTTCCTCGACCTCCTCGGGGCCGCATCCGATTGCGCGTACGGGTCCACGAATCCGACCGCGGAATACGACCCGGGCGTCACCTACGACATCCCGGTGGTGGTGCACGTCATCCAGAGGACGGACGGCACCGGCTACATCAGCCCCGCGATGGTGCAGAGCCAGATCGACATCCTCAACGAGGACTACCTGGCGCTGGCCGGCACTCCGGGCTCGAACGGCACGGACTGCCAGGTCCAGTTCTACCTCGCCACCATCGACCCGGACGGCCTCCCGACCTCCGGGATCACCTATTCCACGAACAACACCTGGTTCAACGACGACGGCAGCTACTGGAACACGCTGGCCTGGGACACGCACCACTACCTGAACTTCTACACGAACAGCGCCGGTGACTATCTCGGCTACGTGCCGGACCTTCCCCAGGGCGGAATCGTCGGATCGAAGGCCGACCGCGTCGTCTGCCTGTGGTCCGCCTTCGGTCGCAACGCCCCCTACGGCCCCCCGTACAACCAGGGGCGGACGGCGACCCACGAGGTCGGTCACTACCTGGGCCTGTGGCACCCCTTCGATGGCGGCTGCGCGTCGGCCTCGAACTGCTACAACAACGGCGACCGGATCTGTGACACGAACCCCGAGCGAGATCCGGTCTTCGGGTGCCCCGGCAGCCACTCGAGCTGCAGCAGCTCCGACCCGTTCCACAACTACATGGACTACAGCGACGACACCTGCATGGAGGAGTTCACCAACGAGCAGATGCGTCGCATGCGTTGCACCATCGAGTTCTACCGCCCGGACCTCCCCGACGTCGGAGGCCCCGACCCCGTCGCGGAATTCTCGGGCACGCCGAGATCCGGTCCCGCGCCGCTCACCGTGAACTTCACCGACGCCTCCACCGGCACGGGAATCTCGAGCTGGGATTGGGACTTCGGTGACGGCGGCTCCTCGGCCCTCCAGGATCCGTCCTACGTCTTCAACACGCCCGGCACCTTCACGGTGTCGCTGTCGGTGACGGGGACGAACGGCAACGACTCGGAGACCAAGACCAACTACATCACGGTCGACCAGGATCCGGTCGCGAGCTTCTACGGATACCCGACCTCCGGCTACGTGCCGCTGACCGTGGACTTCTACGACACCTCGACCGGGACGGGGCTGTCCAGCTGGTCGTGGACCTTCGGCGACGGAGGTGTGTCCTCCGCCGCGGATCCGACCTATGTCTACTACAACGCCGGCACCTACACCGTCTCGATGACGGTCGGTGGGACGTACGGCAGCGATTCGGAGACGAAGGTCGACTACATCCAAGCCCTGCCGAGCACGGGGGCGAGCGTCACCTCGCGCAACGGCTCCGGAGTGAACCCCGACATCTTCACGAGCTCGGACCTCCCGGTTCTCGGGACGATGTGGACCTCGCAGATCGACGGGGGATCGGTCGGCGCCAGCGGCCTGACCTTCGTCGTCGGCTACTCGGCACCGCTGGCCGGCTTCATGACCCCGATCGGCGAGTTGCTGATCGACATCTCGACGCCCTGGCTGATGACGAACATCGCCGGCGGCGGCAGCAGCATCAGCACGCACAACATCAACATCCCCAACGATCCCGCGTACCTGGGCCTGTCGGTCTACACGCAGGGGTTGCTCAACAACCTGGGCGGCTTCGGCCAGCTCGTGAACGCGCTCGACCTGGTGCTCGGCACCTGATCACGGCTCCGTTCGGCGTCTCGCGGGCCGCGGCGCAAGGGCGCCGCGGCCCTTCGTTCGTGATCCGCCCTACCGGTCGCGATCGTGGACCGTCGGCTGGCCGTCCTCCGCGCGGAGGCGGTTCAGCTCCTCGTTCTCGCGCTCGTATTCCAGGTACGCGGCGTTTCTCTCGCCGGGGTCGACCTGGACCTCGAACTGCTGCTTCTGGACCTGCTCGCCCACCCGGAGCACCGCGACGTAGGTGCCGGGCGACGCGCGGCGATAGCCCCGACGCCGGCCCTGGCTGCTCGTCCGGGAGCCGCGCATGTCCCAGGTCACCCGGTGCAGCCCCTTGGTTCCCGGCGCCTCGAGAGTCTGCAGGACGTTGCCCGCGAGATCCGTGACGGTGAGCTCGATGTCGCTCGTCTTCTTGCCCAGGGAGTAGCAGATCCCGGCCGAGGTCGACGGGTTCTGGCCGACGAAGCTCCTCGTCCCGGATCGCCCGCGGCGGTGCTCCCTCTTCCACAGGATCACGTCCTTGGGATCGTAGAGGTGTACCATCTCCTCCACGGTCTTGCGGTTCATCTGCCGCAGGGCGGTGACGTCCGCGATCCAGACGCTACGGCCGTGCGTGCCGGCCACGAGCTCCCCGGTGGCCTCGTTGACCTCGAAGTCGTGCACCGCGACGGTCGGCAGGTTGCCGTTGAAGTGCGTCCAGCTCTCGCCGCGATCGATGGAGACGTACGCGCCGAACTCCGTCCCCAGGTAGAGCAGATCCGCGTTCTCCGGATCCTCGACGACGATCCGGACCGAGCCGACGTGGTCCGGCAGGTTCGCGCGGATCGACTTCCACGACTCGCCGAAGTCCTCGGAGGCGAAGACGTGCGGCACGTAGTCGTCGGAGAAGTGGCCGTCGAACGCGGCGTAGACGCGCCCGGCCTTGTGCTTCGAGGCCACGAGGGAGGTCACGCGGAAGCGGCCCGGCAGGAGCTGATCGATCGTGTTCTTGATGAACTTGCGCTTCGCCTTCTTCTTCGCGGGCTTCTCCTCTTCGGGCTTCGCCTCCGCGACCTCCTCCGCCGGAGTCTCGGCGACGGGCTCCTCCTCCGGCGGCGCCGCTATGGCGGCCGCCAGCTTGGCCTCGACGTCCTCCACGCTCCGTGCCTCGTCTCGCTTGGCCTCGAAGGTGTAGTGGAAGGAGCCGGCCGGGCCCAGGACGCTGCCCGTCATCGAGCTCTCCTCCACCGTCGCCTCGAAGGAAACGACGACCTCGTCGCTGGAGACCTTGAAGCGCAGGGCCCCGGTCTCGGCGTCGAACTTGCCGTCCTGGATGTCTCCCCCCCCGATCATCGAGTCGAGGATCCCCGCGACCTTTCCCTCCGAGCCGAGCTCGAGGGAGAGGTGGAACACGCCGTCCTCGGGCTTGTCGATCCCCTCGCCCTCGGCCTGGGCCGTCCACTCCCCGGTGATCGCGTCCTCGGGGAGCTCGATCATCGCGCCCTGCCCGGGCGCCAACGTCACGTGTGCCTCGGTGATCACCTCGGGATCCGGCTTCTCGGCCTTCTCCTCTTCCTCCTCCTCGACGGCGTTCAGAGCGAACAGATCCCTCCACTCGCGGCCCCCGTCCCGGGTGGCCCAGAGGGCTCCGTCGTCCGTGCCCACGTAGAGCTCGTCGTGGTCGCGCGGGGACTCCGCGAGGGCGGAGGCGGCTCCCCGGTCGGTGCGGCTGATCTCCTCCGAGATCCGGCGCATCCCCTCGCCTCGGTCGAGCGAGCGGAACACGTAGTTGCCCGCGCAGTAGAAGATCTTCGAGTTGTGGGCCGACAGGAGGAAGGGGGTCTTCCAGTCGAACCGGTAGCGGACGTCGCGGCTGCCGCGAGGTCGCATGTACCCGCCCTCTCCGGTCCGCAGGTGGGTCCTTCCCATGGACCCGCCCTGGCTCTCGTAGTAGACGAGGTCCGGGTCGTGCTCGTCGACGTAGCAGACGAAGCCGTCCCCGCCGCCGATGCTGATCCAGTCCGTGTTCACGGGGCCGCTGTCGTTCGCGGTGCGGCTCGGACCTCCCCAGCTTCCGTTGTCCTGCAGACCGCCGTAGACCTTGTAGTCGCGGGTTCCGTCCGTGGTGATGTCGTAGAACTGGCCGATCGCGACGTGGTTGTGGTGGTCCCAGTTCTCCATGCGGTCGTGGGTCACGTAGATCCCCCCATCGTTGCCGAGGATCATGTGCCGACCGTCGGAGGGATCGATCCAGAGCGCGTGGTGGTCGACGTGGACGCCGCGCCCTCCGCCGTCTCCGGTGAAGGTCTTGCCTCCGTCGGATGAGCGATAGAGCGACGTGCCGAGGACGTAGACGTAGTTGGCGTCGGACGGATCCACGCGAACCTGGCTGTAGTACATCGGCCGGGGGTTGACCGAGTTGACGCGCTCCCAGCTCTCGCCTCCGTCGGAGGAGCGGTAGATGCCGCCGAACTCGTGGCCGTCGGCGCCCTGGTCGTCCTGCACGTTCTCGCGCTGGCCTCCCAGCCCGCCGCTGAAGGGGCCCGGTCCTTTCGGCTTCTTCGGCGCCTCGCCTTCCTCGCCTTCCTCGCCCTCCTTGGTCTCCTTGTCCTCCTCCTCGCGGGGGTTGCGCTCGAAGGTCAGGTCCACGGTCACCGTCTTGCGGTCGCGCGAGACCTCGATGTGCACGGTGTCCCCGGCGACGTGCTTGCGGATGCGCTTGGTGAGCTCCCGGTAGGTGTGCACCAGCTCCCCGTCCATGGTGAGCAGGATGTCCCCCTCCTTCAGACCCGCCTTCTCTCCGGCTCCGCCCTCGGTGACGGTCGTCAGGCGGGCGCCGACCTCGGCGTCCTCGCCCCGGACCCCCATGTAGGCGGCGTCCTCCGGCTCCTGACTGATGAGCTCCGTCTCGATGACCGCGTAGACGATGTTCGCGTCGGAGCCGCAGTAGTCGAGGCCGATGCGGCCCAGGGTGACGGAGGGGAGTCCCTGCGTGAGCTTGCGGAAGGTGGCGCCGCCGTCGGTGGTCTTGTACAGCGCCGCGCCGTCGCCCAACTTCACCGCCGGGTCGTTCGTGTCGAACTCGTCCCGGCGCCGCTCGTAGGTGGCCACGAGCAGGGTGTTCGGGTCATCGGGGCTCATCAGCGCGTCGATGACTCCCGTGTCCTCGTCCACGTAGAGGATCTTCTCCCAGGTCACGCCGCCGTCGATGGTCCGGAACAGGCCCCGCTCCTCGTTGGGACCCCAGAGGTGACCGAGCGCGCCGACGTACACGATGTCCGGGTTCGTCGGGTGGATCACGACCACCCCGACCTGGTGGCTCTCCTCGAGCCCCATGTGCTGCCACGTCGCGCCTCCGTCGATCGACTTGTACACCCCGTCGCCCCAGGAAACGCTGTTCCGGGGGTTCGCCTCGCCGGTGCCCACCCAGACGACGTCGGGGTGCGACTGGCTCACCGCGATGGCCCCGATCGACACCGTGGCCTCCCCGTCGAACTGGTGCTTGTATGTGTTCCCGGAGTTGGTCGTCTTGAGCAGCCCGCCCGAGGCGGTGGCCACCCAGTAGCAGGAACGATCCGTGGGATGAACGGCGATGTCGATGCAGCGCCCGCCCATGTTCGCCGGCCCGATCGAGCGCCAGCGGAACGCGTCGACCCACTCGATCGGAAGCGTGCCCTCGATCGCACGGCGCTTTCGCTCCTTGCGCTTGGCGGGCTTCTCGGCCTCCTTCGCGCCTTCGCCTTCCTCGGCCTTCGGGGCCTCCTCGGCGGCGGTCGTATCGTCCTTCGCGTCGGACGCTTCCTGCGGCGTCGACGAGACGGGGGAGACGAGGAACAGAGAACCAAGGATGGCGACGGCCGCCACCCGGAGGGGAGTGAGGTTCTTCATCGTTCTAGAGAGCGGGACGGGGTTGGCGCGGGAGCGAGAGGAAGCGAGCTTCCTCGGGGAAGAGGAGAAGCGCCGATCAGCGGCGAGCGTGAGCTCGTCCGCTGCAGCGGCGGTGAGTTGAGCCGCGGAGTCGGCTCAACTCAGTGTACACCCCGATCCTCCCGCGCCTCGGGCGGGGTGTTTCTGTTCTGTTCGAGTCCGGGACGAGGAACGTGATCAGCGCTTGGCCGGCGGATGGTACGTCGGCAGCTCCTTCTTCGGCTGCTGCGCGAGCGCCTCCAG
>CAYRXS010000080.1:0-24972 GCA_964428225.1 uncultured Planctomycetaceae bacterium | reverse complement strand
CCAGGAGCCGCCAGAGGTGCGAGATGACGTTACGCAGTTCCGCGAAGCTCTCTAGCGCCCCGATCGAGCGGCAAACCGTCGCGCGCGTCGCGACGAATCCGACAAGGGAAGTACCATGCACTCGAAGACTCTGCTCACCGTGGGCATCGCCCTCTGCCTCACCCCGTTCTCGGCCCTGCGATCGCAGGAGTCGTCCTCGACGGACGTGTTCCACCCTCCCGTCCGGATGATCGCCGACGGGAAGGTCATCGACACCGGCAGCAAGTTCGGTCATTCCGGCCCCGGCCTCGCCGACGTGGACGCCGACGGCGAGCGCGATCTCGTCGTCGGGGACTTCAGCGGCGGCTTCCGGATCTACCGCAACGTCGGCACGAACGCCGAGCCGAGGTATGGCGCCCTCGAATGGATGATGGCGGGAGGAGTCGCCGCCAAGGTCCCGATCTACTGATGCGTCGGCTCCCGTCCACAGTTCGTGGACTACGACGGCGACGGCATCGACGACATGATCAGCGGCTCCTACGACCCGGGAGAGATCTACCTCTTCCGCGGCCTCGGGAAGGGGGAGTACGCCGCGCGCAAGACGCTCGTCGACCGCGAGGGCCGGAGCGTCCTCCTGTACCCGGACCAGGAGGACGAGGTCGATTCCTTCGGGAGCTGGGTGGCGATGGTCGACTGGGAGGCGGACGGCGACCTGGACCTGATCCTCGGCGGGTCCGACGGCGAGATGCTCCTCCGCGTGAACGAGGGCACGCGGTGTGAGCCCACGTTCGCGATCGACAGCGTCGAGATCCTCGCGGACGGCGAGCCTCTCGTCGTCCCCGGACAACAGGCCACGCCCATGGTGGCCGACTGGGACGCCGACGGACGCTGGGACCTCCTGTCGGGGAGCGAATCGGGGGCCGCGTACTGGTATCGCAACGAGGGTTCGCCCGAGGAGCCCCGTTTCGGCGGACCGCGCGAGCTCGTCCCGCCCCACGTCGGAAGCGGCTACGACGAGTTCCTCGAGATCGGCGACCTTCCCGAGCCGGGAATCCGGTCGCAGATCGCGGCTGGCCCTCTTCCCTAGTCGTCCTGGTCTTCGCCCTCGGGCTCCACGGAGGTGTCCTTCCAGAGCGAGTGGAGGAACGTCGTCTGAGGATCCTTGGCGACCTCGTATATCACTCCCTCCAGGACCACGCTCTCGATCTCCAGCTCGGTGGCCAATGCCTGGACGATCGCCTCCGCCTCCTCGGACGTCGCTTCGTCATCGGACTCGAGGTACGTTTGCAGATTGCATACTTCTTGCGCACCCCGCTGCCCGAACTTGCGCAGGTTGGCGAGCTTGTCCTCCACGTAGATCCAGAGGAGCGCTTGGCTCACGCAGTCCATCACGAAGACGAAGCTGAGCCCGGTTCGCACCGACAACTGGATCGGATCGCAGTAGGCCAGTTGGAGATTCGTGGTCGTGCCCTGCTGGGAGAACAGCCGGCAGGCTCTCCGGTCCATGCCTTGCAGATCGAGCAGCTCGCTTCCTTCCGGCTCCTCCCCCCCGATCCCGATCTTGTCGCCGAGGACCTTGCGGGAGAACTCGAGGATCACTCGCGTCGGGAAGGCTCCGAGCAGGAAGGCGACGGCCCCCGCCAGCGCTTCGTCGAACACGCTGGCAAAGGCGTAGGCCATGGGGACGGCGACTGCGAAGCGGAATCCTCCCCAGTAGACGTCGCTCGGGAACAACCACAGGGCCTTGTTCTTGGCAATGAGCTCGCTCAGAACCCACATGTAGGCCCCGAGGAGAGCGAGCACCGCGAGCTCGGGCAGGGCAGGGATCTCGAGCTGGAAACTCACCCACTGCATCACCGTCGCCCCCGACCAGGCGAGGGACACGCCGGCCACGAAGAACAGCAGGATCAAGGGGGTGACGAAGTTCCACCAACCGTAGTTGCGGTGCAGGTAGCTTCCGAACATCTCCTTGGCGTCGAAGCCCGGCCCTCGGTCGACGGAAGGGTGGAATCGCGCGAAGTACGCCTCGATCGATGCCTTGTCGAAGGACTCGCCTATCTCGTTGTACTTCAGCCGCCAGCCGACGAAGAGGAAGTGAACGATGGGAGCGAGCAGAAGCGCAAGGAGCAGGAGAGACAGGCAATAGAAGAAGAGGAGAGTCATGTCGTCACCATCATGGGTCGGGGAGATCTCTCGTCAGCCGAAGGGCCGCCTTCCCGGGACCGTAGTAGTCGGGCAGCCGGCGCCGCGGCCGGTATCCCAGCGATTCAACGAGGCGAAGGGCCGACCGGTTCTCGGGCAAGGTCTCGAGGGAGACGCGGATCGCACCTCGGCCGTGGACGCTCCGGTCGAACCGCCGCACGAGACGACGGCCCAGACCCTGCCGGCGCGCGGAGGGGGTCACCGCCAGAGACAGCAGACGGGCGGTGCGGGCGGGCCTGGACTCGCGGACGATTCCGAGAGCGTAGCCGACGATCCGGCCCTCCCTACTGGCGACCAGGACGATCGCTTTCGGATTGCGCAGGTAGTAGAGGAAGTTTCGCTGATCGAAGCGATGCCCCGCATAGGGGCCCTGGAAACAGCGGTTCTCCAGGTCCACGAGCAGATCCACGTCGGCCGTGCGCGCCCCGCGGATTCTGTAGCGCTTCGTGGTCATCGCGAGCACATCCCACGTCCCTCGTCCGGAGCCGGCTGATACGCTCCTCCCCCATCTTGGTACCAGACCGCCCGACCTCGCAACGAAAACCGAATCTACGGAGGTCCACCTTTGCCGGCGGGCATTCCACGGAGTCGGACCGACCCCGGTATGATCCGGTTTCCCACGAGGTCCCGACCGCACGGTACCCCGTGCCCTCGCCCGACCAGGGCCAAGGAACGAAGCAGGAGAGGAAACGGGAGATCGATGATGAAGCAAAGCCTCACACGCCGAGAGATGCTCAAGACCACCGGGCTCGCGGGAGCAGGAGTCTGGCTCGGGACGAGCCCGCGCCTTCGCCGGCCGCTGCCGCCGGGGGAGAAGCTCGGCGTGGCCGTCGTCGGGATCGGAGGCCAGGGGCGAGGCAACCTGAACGCGGTGGCAAAGAGCGAGGAGATCGTGGCGCTCTGCGACGTCGACGAGCAACGGGCGGGCGACGCGTTCGACAAGTACCCGAAGGCGAAGCGATTCCGCGACTACCGGCGCATGCTCGACGAGATGGACGGCGACATCGACGCGGTCATCGTGAGCACGCCCGATCACACGCACTTCCACCCGGCCTACGAGGCGCTCCGGCGCGGCAAGCACCTCTACTGCGAGAAGCCGATGGCCCACAACGTGTGGGAGGTGCGCGCGCTGACCGAGACGGCGCGAAAGAACGGGCTCGCGACGCAGCTCGGCGTGCAGCGCCACGTCCACGGCAACGTGCATCGCGTCGTCGAGCTCGTCCGCGGAGGCGTGATCGGCGAGGTGAGCGAGTGCCAGGCGTGGGTCGGCGGCGTCCGCGGCATGCCCGAGCCGCCGAAGGATCCCGACGGCTTCCCTCCCGTGCCGGCGCATCTCGACTGGGACCTGTGGATGGGGCCGACCGCGGCGCGCAGGTACAGTCCGGCGTACTGCCCGTATCACTGGCGCTTCTGGTGGGACTACGGGACGGGGGAGATGGGCAACTGGGGCTGCCACATCCTGGACATCCCCTTCTGGGCCCTCGAGCTCACCCATCCCACGAACGTCTCCGCCGAAGGGCCTCCCGTCGACGAGCAGCGCACGCCGAAGAGCATGACCACGCACCTGGAGTTCCCCGCGCACGGCGAGCGTCCCGCGGTCACCCTCCACTGGTCCCACACCAAGGAGGGCCCCCCGCTCCTGCGCGAGCACGGCCTCCCCCACAAGGGATCCGGGGTCCTCTTCGTCGGCACGAAGGGCATGCTGCTCTGCGACTTCGGCTCGCGATCGCTCCATCCCGCGGACGACTTCGCGGAGCTCGAGCCCCCGAAACCCTGGATCCCCGATTCTCCCGGCTTCCACCGCGAGTGGATCCTCGCGTGCAAGGGCGGCGAGCCCGCGACGTGCCACTTCGACTACTCGGGACCGCTGACGGAGGCGGTGCTCCTCGCGAACGTCGCGTACCGGTGCGGCGAGGGATTCGCGTGGAACACCTCGAGGCTCGAGGCCTCGTCGAAGAAGGCCCAGGCGCTGATCCGCGAGGAGTACCGGAAGGGCTGGGAGGTCTGAGCGGCTTCCCCCGGCCGGAGCGCAGCCCGTGAGAGCCCTGCGATCGATCGTCGGCCGGAGCGCGTGGGCCACGTGCGCGGCCCTGGTCGTGCGCAACTACCAGGACGCGCGCCGCTTCCGCCGCGGGAGCATCGAGACCCGCTCCGGAACGCTCCACGCCCGGCTGGACGTCGCCGAATCGCTGCGCTACATCCACGAGGTCTTCGACGACTACCGGCGGTACTCGGGCGTCTCGCGCTTCCACGGGCGCGTCGCGGAGGTCGGGCCGGGCGACAGCTGCGGCGTCGGGCTGTTGTTCCTGGCCGACGGGTGCGACGCGGTGGACCTGGTCGATCGCTTCTACTCGCAGCGGGATCCCGAGCGGCTGGCGGACGTCTACCGGGCCCTCCTCGCCGAGCACCCCGAGCTGGAAGCGCGGTTCGGACACCTCCCCGCGGAGGAGGCGAGCTTCGACGGCATCCGGCGACACTACGGCGCGGAGGCGGCGGGCGAGACCTTCTTCGTGGATCACGGAGACTACGACTTCATCGTCTCCCGGGCGGTCTGCGAGCACCTGTACGACCCGCTCCTCGCGATGCGGCGCATGGCGGAGGCTCTGCGCCCCGGAGGCGTGCTGCTGCACAAGATCGATCTGCGGGACCACGGCCTCTTCTCCCGGCGCTTTCACGAGCTGCGCTTCCTCGAGGTGCCCGACTGGCTCTATCCGCGGATGGTGCGGGACTCCGGCCGGCCGAACCGCGTGCTCGTGCACCGGTATCGCACGGTGCTGGCGGACGCGGGGCTGCGCGCGCGGTTCCTGGTCACCCACCTCGCGGGAGAGGGCGACGTCGCGCCTCACCTGCCCTGGAACGAGATCCCCGTCGAGCGGCGCGAACGAGCGCTGGACTACGTGCGGTCCGTCCGGCACCGGTTCGCACGCTCGTTCCGTGACGTGCCCGACGAGGACCTGGCCGTGAGCGGGGTTTTTGTCGTCGCGCAACGTCCGGCGGAAGCGGAGAGCCCGCCCCGCGACTGACGGCGCCCGGGTCTCAGTCGTGCTGCTCGTCGTGGCAGACCAGGTCGATCACGACACAGGTCGCCAGGATCGCCACGTCGTCCTCTCCGTCGACGATGTCGATACCGTAGGTGTCCGACATACGGAAGTACTCCTTGGAGACCCGGGCCACGTCCCGGCCGCCACGTTGGAAGACGTACTCGTGCTGCCAGAAAGAACCGGTGATGGAGTAGTCGTTGGGACCGGGAACGTCGAGCGTGAACTTGCTCTTGAACCAGGAGATCTCCTTCACCACCTCGGCGAACTCGCGCCCGTCTCGGAAGATCTTGTACCGGGGCTTGAAGCTGAGGAGCTTCTGGGCGATGTGGGCGAGCTCGTTCCCGCTCATGTCCTGAAGGCTGAGCTTGTCCCCCCAGGAGAAGGCGGCGCCGTCCACGAGCAACACGTCCTGTCCATGCTCGTCCTTGATGGTGAAGTCGTTGCCCAGGGACCAGAACTTCTGCTTCATCATGTAGCGCATGGTCTTCTCCCGCCGGCTCGGCATCTCGCTCAGGAAGTCGCGCGATCGTAGCGGCGCGCTCGGGCCGGAACAACGATCGATGGAGGAGGGCACAAGCCCTCCGGATGACGAAGCCCGCAGGATCCGGGAGAGGTTGCCGGTATCCAGTGGAAGACCTAGGCTGGGAGCTGCTCGAAGTACCTAGTCGCCGAGGGAGGTTGTCATGTTCGGTCTCTTCTGCTGGCTGCCGCTCAGTGTCCTTTCCCTGACCGCGATCCCTCGCGTCTGCGACGAGCAGGAGGCAGGCCCCGCCTTCGAAGTGCTCGTGCTCGGCACTCACCATGCGCCGGGGATGTTCCTCAGCGCCGAGTACACGCCCGCGCACATCCGCGCCACGCTCGAGGCGGCGAAACCGGACGTCGTCGCCGTGGAGAGCCATCCGCGCTGGTTCGAGCAGGGCCGCTTCCACGTGGTCACCTATGAAGCCCAGGGCGTTGCGGTCCCCTTCGCTCGCGAGCGAGGGATCCCTGTCCACGGCGTCGACTGGAAGGACATCGAGGCGTGGGATCGGGACGAGGAGCGCCGCTCCTTGCAGCGGGCGCGGCGCGTCCAGCAGATGCTCTCGTACTCGGGCAGCCTGGACCTCTCCTTCTTCGGCAAGCTAATCCGCCGAGTGGGCGAGGGAGACCGCGAGCGGGATCGACGGCGCCGGGACATCGACTGGGAGTACTTCAACGACGTGCACTCGGACGAGCACGGCAAATCTCGCTGGGGAGGGATTTCTCCCGACGACAAGAACTTCGCAGCGAGGCGCGACCGGGGCATCGCCGCCAACATCCTCGAGGTCATGCGGGACCATCCGGGCAAGCGCCTCGTCGTCGTCATCGGCGCTCACCACAAGACCTTCCTCGACATCCTCCTCGCCCGGCACGAGGGGGTGAAGGTGCTGCGACTGGGTGACGACGTTCCGCTGCCGTCTGATGCACAGATCGAAGCAGCGTGGACGGTCCAGGACCTGATCGCCTGCCTCGGACACAACCTCGACACGGGTCACTCTTACTTCCATGCGGAGCTGGCCGACCTGGACCGAATGCAGGGACTCCTGGAGGAGCTGGAGTTGCGAGGCGAGCGTCCCGATGCGGCGCGCTACTTCCGCGCGCGCATCGATGCCCTCTCGGGCAGAAGCGAGACCGCGGCGCAGGTTCTCGGCGATCTGATCGAATCGGGGACGGAGGGAGACGTCTATCCTTTTCCCATGCGGGAGTGGCGCATGCGGTACAGCCTGTCGGAGGCGGCCCGGATCGAGAGGGCTCGCTTGCATCTCGCGGCAGGAGAGCAGCAGGAGGCGAGGAGGCTCCTCGAGCCCGTCGCCGCCGCCGTGGAATTCCGTCTGAGCCGACTCGAGCTCACCCGTCCCCGTGAGCTGCGTCGGATCGAGGCGATCAAGGACGCCGGGTTCGAGGCGGGAGAACGCGCCTCGGACTACTACTCCGGCTGGTACAGCCACCTGCCTACGGGGCGGGGAAGCCTGGCGTTCGTGGGCGACGAGGTGATCAGGCTCGAGGGGGAGCGCTCCCTGCGTCTCGACGTCCTCGAGTCATGCCCCTATGGCTTCCACCTGCGCCAGGAGGTGAGGATTCCCTCGTCGTCGGACTCGACGGAACGCCATCTTCGACTCGGTCTCTCCCTGCGCGGCGAGGGGATCGACGAGGTGATCGTGGAAGCCGTCATTCCCTTCTCCAGCGAGACATCCGACCCATTCGTCTCGCAACGCGTCGAGCTGGAACCGGATGCCTGGGCGCGCGGGGAGATCGAGCTGGTTGTTCCCGATCGCGGCGAGTTCGGCTTCGTAGTCCGCTTCTCCGGAGAGCCGGGGGATCGGCTGTGGCTGGACGACGCCACCCCTCTGCCCGTCGAATACATGACCATCCCGCGCGAGTGGAGCCGGCTCGCCAAGGCGCGCGCCTTCCTCGCGACACTCCTCGACGAGGGAGCCCCGACCGGCCCTGCCTCCGCGACGAACATCGAACCACGGGCGAAAGGCGGACTCACCGATCCTGGCTTCGAACTCACGACTCTGGCGGCGAGTCCGATGGACGGCTGGTTCTGCCACGAAGCATCCACGGGCAAAGTCGAGGTCGCTTCGGATGCCGAGACGAAGGTGGAAGGTGAACGATCGCTGCGGATCGGCGTGATCACCCCTCGAAAACAGGGTCTCATCGCGGTGTTACAGGTCGCCTCCCTGCCTCCCGGCATGCGCCCCGGGGAGGAGGTCGAGTTCTCCGTGGCCTTGCGCTCCCCGAAGGCGGTCTCCGTAGGCATCGTCCTGGGAGTTTGGCCGGTGCCGCATCGAATGGAGGAGATCGGCACGAACATGGCGGAGCTGGCGGCGGGCGACTGGTCTCGCCACACGGCGCGCTTCCTCGTCCCCGCCGAACCGCGGGAGATCGGCTTCTTCCTGTACCTTCCCAACGAGGAGGGTGCCCGGGTCTGGATGGACGACGCTCGTCTGACCGTCGTGGATTAGAGTCGCGCGCATTGGGACCAGCAGTGCCTGAGAACAGGGTCGGAGGTCCTGACAAGCACTCCCGGCTGGCATCCAGTCTCGTTGCGTTCGGGCCAGTAGATACGAGCCGACTCAGGAGTCGTCGCCGGCGTAGCCCTGGTTCCTAAGCTGCTGGAGGACGCCCTCGTCGAGTCCCGACGTGCCCGGGGCGACGGAGTTCACCTCGCCGAAGGGAGGCAGCTCGCCGAGCAGGCTCTCCACGACGTCCGGGCGATCTTCGGCGAGGTTCGTCGTCTCGCCGGGATCCGCCTCGAGGTCGTACAGCTCGAGGACGCCCTCCCCGCGGCGGATCAGCTTGAAGGCGCCCTGCCGGCAGGACACCGCGGGCTCGGCGGCGAGCTCGCCGTGGCGACGGGACTTGCGCGGATCGCCGTAGAACTCGATGAGGACCGACGGCTCGGCCTCAGGGACGCGGCGCAGGTCCCGCCCGGGGCCCGCGAGCTCGACGCCCCCGATCGCCGCGATCGTTGCCGTCACGTCGACCAGGCTCGCCGGCGCGTCCGGGGCTTCGAGGCTCTCTCCGGCCGGAGGGAACACGATCAGGGGGACGCGGACGATCTCGTCGTAGACCGCGGTGCCGTGCTCGGTCACCCCGTGCTCGCCAAAGGCCTCGCCGTGGTCCGAGGTGACGAACACCCAGGAGCGGTCGAGGATCCCGATCCGCTCGAGCTCCCCGAAGAGCCGGCCGAGGTTGTGGTCGAGGTACAGGAGCTCCTCGTCGTACCGCGCCTCGAGCACCCGGCGTCGCTCGTCGGCGTGACGGATCGAGACGTGCTCCGTGGGCTCCCGGATCCCGGCGGGGAGGAACCGTCCCCGGAAGCCGGGCATCGGAGCGTAGGGCCCGTGCGTGTCGCAGTAGTTGACGAAGACGAAGAGCGGCGATTCCGCGGCCGACCACGCCTCCACCATCGTCACGAGCGTGTCGTTGACGTCGTGGGCGCGGGCTCCCTCCTTCATGGCCTCCGGGTGGACGCCGGGGATGAGGAGCGAGCGCAAGTGCTCGCCGACGAAGGGCAGCGGCTCGGAGTGGGGGCTGCGCGTGTAGCGATCGAAGCCGGAGCCCAGACCACGCACGACGCGCAGCCAGTTGTTGG
Source organism: uncultured Planctomycetaceae bacterium (assembly GCA_964428225.1). Classification (GTDB taxonomy): domain Bacteria; phylum Planctomycetota; class UBA1135; order UBA1135; genus JBFMCU01. The sequence continues at coordinate 15,630 of CAYRXS010000080.1, read as the reverse complement.
CGAAGACCCCGAGCGTCTTGTACCCCCCCTCCTGCATGCGCGCGGCGATGGTCACCGCGTCCTCGGCCAGACCGAACCGGAACCGGACGCTGCCGTCCAGCGCGAAGTGAACCCCGTGCTCGTTGGGAAGGAGACCGGTGAAGAGCGTGGCGTGCGAGGGCACCGTCCACGTCCCGTTCGCGTAGGCCCGGGTGAAGACCGCGGCGTTCGGACGCTCCTCGAGCAGGCGGGCGAGCTCCGGGGTGGTCTCCCGCTCGTACCCGAGCACGGAGAGATGGTCCGCGCGCAGCGTGTCGAGCACGATGAGGATCACGTGCGGGCGGTCGCTCGCGTCGACGCGCGGATTCGCCCGGAGGTCTTCGGGAGCGGGCAGGCGGTGGGTGCCCGGAGGGCGGCTCGTGTACGGCCATGCCGCCGTGAGCAGCGCGAGCACGACCAGCCCCGCGGCGAACCAGGGCTCGCTCCCCCACCGCGGCCACCGGACGAGGACGCGGGGCACGACCTGGTAGATCGCCGCAAACAGGACGGCGAAGGCGACGGCGGTGCCGGGCCCCTCGCCGAGGACGCGCGCCAGCCCGGTCGCCTCGGCCACGCTCACTCCGCGCGAGAAGGCCAGGAAGAGCCCGGTCCCGGCGGCCGCTCCGAGCAGGAGGCCGCGGCGGGTGCGCGCATCGTCGATCCGCGTCGGGGGAATGGCCACGAGGGCGAGCGCGATCGCCGTCACCGGCCCGTGCACGAGGAGAGCGGCGGCGAGGACCCAGATCGGCAGCGCCCACGCGAAGGAGACCCGCACGAGGGACGCCGCGCCTCCGATCAGACCGGCCAGGGCGAGCGAGAGAGCGGCACAGATCAGGAAGTAGGCCGTCGGGTGATGCCAGCCCAGCGCGAGGACGAGGACGGTCTCCGCCGCCGTGAAGAGGATCCCCGCCCCCACCAGGGTGGTGCAGGCGCGCCCGTGAGGGGCTCGATCTCGTTCGTGGTCGGTCACGATCGCGGCTCAGGCGTCCCACCAGGACGACATGACGCTGTCCTGCAAAACCCGTTCGATCGTGTGGACGACGTCGTCGTCCAGCTCGTCCTTCCAGGCCGACGCGATCTTCGAGGAGCGGGACGAGATGGCCGTGATCCGCTCCGCCAGCCAGTCGTCCCACGGCAGGCCGCAGAGCTCGTACACGTCGCGCGCGATCGCCGCGGGATCATGGGCGAGCTCCTCGAAGATCACGCAGCGATAACCCGGACGACCGTTCCCCGCCTCCCAGGTCCGCTCGCCGCAGTAGCGCCACCACCACAGCTCGACCTCCACGAAGTCCATTCTCTCCACGTCGCCGAGCCGCTTCGCCCACGCCTCGTCGTGGCGGGCGAGCTCGAGCAGGCGCTCGCGGGCCAGGCGCTCGTTGCGGGCCTTCACGTCCGGGGCGCGGTTCCAGGCGCCCTCCACCCAGCGCGCGAGCCAGGACTTCGTGAACCCCCCGGGGTGCCGCACGATGTGGATCGCCTTCGCCTCGGGCCGGTTCTCGAACACCCAGCTCGCGAGCCCTACCGCCGCGTTCAGCTTGAACACGTGGAAGGCCTCGCCGAGCCGCGCGGCCGTCGTCATCCACCGGGGGAACCGTATCTCGCGGCCGTTCATCGCGATTCCCTTGCGGAACACGTGGGCCAGGCGGTAGCGGTTGCGCAGGTAGAAGAACCCGGGGCGGGCGGATCCCGGGAACAGCCACTTCTTCCGGTACTGGACGATGTGGTCGCGGGGGCCGAGGGTCAGCGCGGCGCCCCGGATGGCGTCGTCGTAGACAGCCTCGAGCTCCTCCGGTTCGTCGACGAAGAACCGGTAGGGCGTCAACCGCCGCAGGGCGCTGTCCTCGACCTCGTCCGGCTCGTTGCGGCAGTGCGTGAGGGGGCTCTGGTTGAGCAGGTGGAGGAGGTAGTTCGTCCCCGACCGCCCCTGCCCCAGGAGCAGGGCGTAGGCGAGCTTCGAGCGGTTCTCCGTCGTCGTCTCGTTCACGATGCCGATGCCCCCCCGGCGGTCCGGCGATGCCGCGCCGGCCCGAAGATACGACGGAGGATCTTGCGAAGCACGAAGACCACGGTCATGAAGATGAGGATCAGGTCGTAGGAGACCGATTTGTGCTGGATGTAGTGCTCCTCGCCCTCCAGCCGGCGCGTCCAGTCCTCGACGGTCGCGTCGCCCAGGGCGTTGTCCAGGACGGAGACCTGCCCGATGTTCGTCAGCCCCGGCTTGACGAGGTAGCGGTTCCGGAATCCCGGGATCTCCTCGGAGAGCATCCGGTCGAGCCCGGGGGCGATCGGCCGGGGCCCCACGAACTCCATGTCTCCGCGCACGATGTTCCAGAGCTGCGGGAACTCGTCGATCTTGGTGTCGCGCAGGAACCGCCCGATCAACGTGACCGCGGGATCGGAGATCGCCACGCCCTTCTCGTACTGGCCGACCTTGTCGCTGCCGCTGCGCATCGTGGTGATCTTCACTATCTCGAACGGCCGGCCCATGAAGCCCGGCCGCTCCTGGCGGAAGAAGAACGGCGCCCGGGCGGACACCCGAACCGGCAGGTAGAGGAGCAGGATCACCGGGATGTGCGGGATCAGGAGAATGGCGGCGACGACGCGCTGGATGAAGGCCCACAGCGTGTTCGTCGTCTGCCACTCGCGGTTGATCAGCCGCGCGCGGTCGAGCTCTCGTGACTCCTGGTCGGGGGCGGCTCCGCCTCCGAGAGGGACCCCCGCGAGGTCCGTGCTCCGCTCGTCGGTCACGCCTTCGCCTCCTCCGTCTCCGCGTCCTCCTGCGGGGGACTCTCGCCGTTCTGCTCGTTCCAATCCGCGAGCAGCCCCTGGATCGCCCTGGCCGCGCTGCGGACGCCCCCGAAGGCTCTCGCCTGCCGCTTGTGCTGGCGAGCACGGGTCTCCAGGTCGTAGCGCATGTGCTCGATCACCACTCTCCACGTGATCGGCTCGCTCTTGTCGCAGACGCCGTCGCAGCCCGCGTTGATGAGCCCCTTCAACGTTGCGGCGTCGAGCCGGGCGGAGAAGGCGAAGATCGTGGCCGCCGGCAGTCGCTCACGGATCTCGACCGCCATGTCCGCGGCGCACAGCTTTCCCCCGAAGTCGTTGTCGAGGAAATAGAAGTCGAAGTCGCCCTCCACGTTCGGCTCGAGCCGCTTCTCGAACCGCACGCCGGGGAAGGTCATGGAGAGCAGGAGCTCGAGGTGATCGAGGGCGTTGATGTCGTCGTCCACCAGGAGGGCGGAGGGGCCGTAGAGCCCGTACTTACCGGCCATCTTGCCCTTGGGGATGGCCCCGCGAATCATGCAGCGGAGCAGGAGCAGAGTGGCGAAGGGAAGCCCGTGGACGATGTACCGCTTGAACAGGCGGATGGGCTCCTGGCTCAGCCGGTGCAGCCACTCGCAGCCGATGCGTCGCACCCACCGCGGCGCACGCTTCACCTCTCCGGTGAGGAACGAGAAGCTGATGCCCACGCCGAGCCACCACGTTCCCGGGAGCTCGTCGCGGAGCATGCGGATCACGTACTCCTGCTTCGGCGATCCGAGCGCGACGAACACGATGTCCGGCTGCTCCGCCTTCAACTGCTTCGTGATCTTCCCCATCGCGAGCGGATCCTTCTCGAACCCGAAGGGCGGGCACTCCGTTCCCGCGACGCGAAGTCCGGGATACCGCTCCTCGAGGACCCCGGCCGCTCCCTCCGCGGAGCCGGGGTTGCCCCCCAGGAGGAAGATCGACCGGCTCCGCCCGGCCGCGCCCTCGCTCAGGCTCGAGATCAGGTCCGATCCCGCGACGCGCTCGGGCACCGGCGTCCTCTGGAGCGAGCACGCCCAGACCAGCATCATCCCGTCGACGACGCGGAGGTCGGCCTCCTCGTAGAGCCGCCGGAAGCTCGGGTGCTTCAGCAGTCGTCGCAGGTGGTCGAGGTTCGGGGTGACGACCCAGCCCCCGCGCCCCTGGTCCAGCTCGTCCAGGATGTACTGGACCGTCTCCGCCTCGCTGATGGCGTGGATTCCGACCCCCCGCAGCCCGATCTCGGGAAGGGCCACGCGCTCGCCCGTGTGGGTGGGCAAGGAGGGGAAGACGGTGTTCAGGGAGCGGCTGTCGCGCGTCATGGGAGCTGGGCGCCGCGATCGCGGCGTGGGAGCCCGCCGGGCTCGACGGTCCCAGGATACCGTTATCGGCACCCCGACCGCCGGATCCGCAGGCTCGGGCCACGATAGCAGTCCCGAAACGGGGTTTCCGCCGTCGCGAGGCGATTCCTGTGGGGCGGGCGAGCGGGGGGCGGAGGACGCGGGAGGCCCGGGCCCGTCCGCCGGGCTACCCCTGCTCGGCCGGGTCGATGACGTCGACGAAGGCGGTCAGCTCGTCCCGGGACAGGACCCCCTTGCCGACGAGGAGCCGGAGCAGGGAGGCCAGGTACAGCGCCAACTGGTCGTTTTCCTGCTCCAGCGCGTCCAGTCGCTCGTCCTGCGCCTGGTCCTTTCGGGCCTTGGATCCGAGCCTCCGGCGGAGGCTCTGGATGTCTTGCTCGGTATCCGCGATGTCGAGTCGGTTGCCGATGTCGCCCAGCAGAAGAGTTCTTCCCCAGCCCATCGTGTTCTCCTTCGTTCGTTCCTTGTCGCGGCCGCGCTCGAGCGCCTGCGTCGCGGGCCAGTGTACCGACGCCTCGATGGCGTGGCCCCTTTCGGAGTCCTTCTACCGGCGAAGGGACGACGTCTCGTCCGTCGGCGCGAGCTCGGGGTAGGGCTCGATGCGCTCCAGGTCCGCCGGGAGGCACTCGCCCCCCGCGATGGTCAGCAAGATGCCTTCCCCGGAAACGACGGCCGTGGCCCCCTGGAAGCTCAGGTCCACGTCCGAGGGCTCGGGGCGGGGAGCGAACGAGATCGACCCGTCCGCGAGATCCCAGGATCCCATCAGCACGCCGGAGCCCACGACGTTCAGGCAGCCGTCGACCATCCCGGGGCTGACGAAGCACTCGTATTCGCCATCGGGCTTCAGCTCGAGGAAGGCGACGAAGCTGTCGATGTAACCATGGTACGACCCAACGAGCTCCTCCGAGGCGGGCGCCGGTTTCCGATCCGCCGCAGCGCAGCCGAGCAGAACGGCCGCGCAGAGCAGCGCGATGACCTTGGAGAGCTTCATGGCCGGGGACGGCTCGACCGGTCACGCCGCCGAGGGGCGTATGGGACGACCATCACTCCTTGCGCTCCCGCAGGAGGACGTCCAGGGCGTCTTCCATTCTCCGCTGGTGTTTCGCCGTCTGCTCCATGTGCCGGCCGACCTTCCGGAAGAAACCCCGGATCAGGATCCACAGGGCCACGAGGACGACGAGCCCGGGAATGGCCGGCAGGATGAACTCGAGGAAGCTGGGAGTGTCCGAGCCCTCCGTGATGGCGATGAGTGCGTTCATTGGCCGTTGCCTGCGTTGCCGAGTCGCGGGCGGCTCAGCCGGTTCGCCGCAGCGGCCCGTCGGCCTTCCTCCTGCGGTCGGCGCCGTCCCAGACGAACGCATCGACGCAGAAGAAGATGCCCGCGGATACCAGCAGCGCGATCACCGTGGTTACGGCGAAGGTGCCGAGGTCGTGAGACGCAATCTGGCGATTCCAGAACCGCTCCCATCCCGTGCTCCACGAGTAGGAGGTGATGGGCCGCTCGCACCAGGTGTTCCAGGCGAGCAGGAGGACGGCCAGGTTCACGAGCGCGAGGCTGAGCACGAATCTCTGTCGTTTCTTCATCTCTCCCGGGTGTGGCTGGTCCTCACGCGTCCGGGTGGCGGAGGGAACGAGGAGAGCCCGGCCCGTGCAGTGGAGGGCAGGCGTGCGGGCGACGAGTGCATCGGTATGGCCGGCCGGGCCGGGAAGGGCGAGCGTGCCGGAGGCCGGAGCATGACCGGTTTGTATAGCCAAGCGCGAAGGGGGCGGCAAGGCCGAGGGTGAAGCGGCCGATCGGAGGAGGCTTCGGGCCCGTCCCAGGAGGGGTTCACTCACGGGGAACGTCGGCTCGAGGCTCGTGGCGATCCCTGCGCGGGCCTTCATGCTACTCCTGGCTGTCCAGCCGCTCGTTCCACTCGCGGAAGAGGCTGCGGAGCGTGCCGAGGAGGCGGGACTTGGCGGGCTTGCGCTTCGAGCGGGTCAGGTCGATCTCCTCCATGCAACGAGAGAGGGCGTCGAGCATGATGGGCATGTCGGCGGGGACCTTCTTGTCGCACACCCCGCTGCAACCCGCGGCGAGCAACTCCTTCAAGGTGCCGGCGTCCAGGGAGGCGGAGAAGGCGAGGATGATCGCGGTCGGGTTCGTCGCCCGGATCTTGCGCGCGAGCTTTCCGGCGAGACGGATACCCTCGAAGTCGTCGTCGAGGAAGTAGAGATCGAAGTCGCCGGTGACGTCGGGACGAAGACGAGCCTCGATCGCGAGCGCGGGATAGGCGTCCTGCAAGACCGCCTTGAGATACTCGAGCGCGTACTCGTCGTCGTCCAGGAGCAACGCCTTCAACCCGGTGCCTTCGCTCATGCCGATTCCCCCCCCTCGTCGTGGTTGCGGGCCGTGCGGATCCAGCGCCGCTCCCGCCGGAACACGTAGGTCACGTACAAGGGTATCTTCCACGCGACATAGAGCGGGACCCCGACCAACAGGCGGAGCACGGCCCTCGGGCCCTCGAAGCGCGCCGCGGCGGACAGGACGGCGACGATCAGGAGGATCCCCGAACCGGCCGTCACCCCGAACGCCCTCGACGACTCCGTGACGGCCAGGGCTCCCATCGCGAGGAGCGCGGAGATCACCCAGCCGAGAGCGACCAGCGCGAGCGGAGGAACGAGGAGATCGAGCCCGAGCGCGATCAGACCGAGGCGAAGTCTCACGAGCCCGGACAGGATCAGGCGCGGCGCGGCGAGGAAGACGAGGTGGAGGTTCCCGTGCTCCCAGCGACGCCGTTGCTCGAACGCGCCGCTGCGGCTCTCCGGGAGCTTGCTCCACACCTCCGCCCGGGGACAGAAGAGCGGGGCGTGGCCCTCGAGCGCCATCTTGATGGCGAGCGTCCGGTCCTCCACGATGCTGCTCTCCCCCCGCAAGGCATCGCGCAACAGGGCATACGGAAACGCGGAACCGCTGCCGTTGAGCAGACAGGGCAGGCCGAGGCGGTGCAGCCCGAGCGGACGGACGAAGTTCTTGATCAGGAGCGCGAGGCGGGAGACCGAGTGCTTCGTCGACCCGCCCTCGGGACGCTCGAACAGATACTTGCCCTGCGCCGGCACGCGATGGCGATCCACCGCGCGGACCAGCAGGTCGATCCCCGCCGCGGAGACCGTGCAGTCCGCGTCGAGGGTGACGACCACCTCGGGAGGATCGTCCGCCAGCGCGTCCAGCCCCGCCCGCAGGGCGTCCGGCTTGCCCCCCGTGCCCTCGTCCCGGGCCTCGAACACCTCTGCGCCCAGCGAGCGGGCGATCTCCGCCGTGCGATCCCGGCAGTTGTGCGCCACCACGAGAATACGGTCCTCCTGCCCGATCTGCCCCTCGATGGAGAGCAGGGTCTCACGGAGCACGCTCTCCTCGTCGTGCGCGGGGATCAGGATCACCGCGCTCGGCCGCGGCCCGTAGGGGGCGGGCTCGTCGGCCCGCGCGCGCTCGTCGAGCAGGACCGCGGACAGACACTCGATCGCGAGAATGACGATCGGGATCGCCACGAGCACCGCGACGGCGATCGAGAGGACGATCAGGAAGCCCACGTCACGTGACCTCCTCGAAGAGCGCGGCGAGCTTCGCCGCCTCCTTTCTCGAATCGTGACGCTCGCGCACGCGATCCCGGCCGACCCGGCCCATCTCGGTGAGGCGAGCGACCGGGGTGGCGAGGACCTCGCGCATCGCCGCGGTCAGCGCGTCCACGTCCCCCGAGGGCACGAGCCAGCCGCACTCGCCGGGCCGCACGAGCTCGGGGATGCCGGCGATGTAGGTGCTGATCACCGGCCGGCCGAGCGCGAGGGCTTCCATGAGCACCACGGGCAGTCCCTCGGCGAAGCTCGGCAGCACCATCGCGCGCGCCCCGAGGATCTCGTCGCGCACCTCTTCGTTCCCGAGCCACCCGGTGACACGGACGCGATCCGCGACGCCGAGGCTCCGGGCGAGCGCCTCGACCTCGCCGCGCATCTCGCCGTCGCCGGCGAGGACGAGCTCGAAGTCCACGCCCTCCTTCACGAGGCGGGCCGCGGCCCGGACCAGCAGTACGTGGCCCTTCTGCTCGCAGAGTCGGCCGACGCAGACCAGGCGCGGGACGTCGGGGACGTCGTCGAGCTCGTGGCGGAGGAACATGTCGTCCACGCCGCAGTGCACGACGCGGATGCGGTCCCAGTGCTCGTAGTCGCACCACCGGAAGAGCTGGCTGCGCCCGAACTCGCTGATCGCCACCGTGAACCGCGCGGCGGCGATCTTCTCGCCGAGCTTCACCGCGAGCGGACGATCGAACTCCTCCGGCCCGTGCACGGTGAAGCTGAAGCCGGGCGCCCCGAGCGCCTCCGCGAGCATCGCGACACAAGGGGGATTCGTTCCGAAGTGAACGTGGACGTGCTCGATGTCCAGCCGGCGTAGCAACCGCCGCAGCTTCACCGCCTCGGCGAGGTAGGCGAGGTGATAGGCCACCCCGCGATCGGACTTCCAGCCGAGCCGGACGGCCCGTACCAGGGTCGACGCGAAGCGCACCGGCATCCCCAGGCAGCCGCGGACGAGCTCGACGAGCAGGCCGGCCACGCCGCGATCGAGCAGGACGTGCGTGCGCGGAATCTCGGCCAGGTCGAGGGGGTCGACCACGTCGTCGCCCGGAGGCCGCACGGAGATCCGCTCGATGCGGACGCCCAGCTCCTCGAGCCCGTTCATCTCCCGGCGGATGAAGCTGTGGCTCGGCTTGGGATACTGGTTGGTCAGGTATGCGACCTTCATCCGTGGTTCCGAAGCCTGGGCGGCCGTGCCTCTACTTGATGTGTCGGTTGTCGACCTCGTTTCGAGCCAGAATCACCTTTTCCCCGAGCCCCTTCAACCGCAACGTTCTCGCCAGTCGGTCGGCGAGGATCAGGCGGAGGCCGTAGCGCTCCCGCCGCGCTCGGAATCGGCCCCGGCGGTTGTCCAGGTACAGCCCGAGCCTCCGCAGCCACCCGATCCGCGCGGGAGGGACGCCGCTCTCCCCGTAGCCGTTCTCGCGGAGCGATTCCCCGATCCGGGCCTCGAGAAGGCCCAGATCCGCGACGGACAGGCTGCGCGACCACTGCCCGATCAGGGCGGGGTCGGGGCGCGAGTACGTGCTGTTCGCCTCGTACTCCATCATCTTGGGGTCGAAGGTCGTCCCGAGGAGCTCGCAGACGCGCGCCAGGACGCCGTCGGGATCGGTGATCAGGTCCTCGTACCGGATCTCGATCCGGTGGTCGGCGGGAATCCTGCGGCAGAGCTCCGCCCACGTCCCCACGGCGACGATCCAGCGGTCCGCGCCGTACCACACGTTGCCCTCCCAGCCCATGGTGATGCAGGAGCGGGCGACGTCGCGGCCGTCGCGCAGCAAGTGGACGTAGCGCGCTCCGGGCCAGATGTCCTCGAGCCGCTCGAAGCGCTTGTGACACGTCGCGCCGTGGATCGACTTGCCGGATCGAGCGCAGTATTGCTCGACGAAGCTCCTCGCGAGAGCCGGGTAGTCGAGCGCGCGGTCGATCTCCAGCTCGTGGGGCAGGAACACCCGGTTGGTCGAGAGCCAATCGTAGTAGGCCTCCAGATTGGGCCAGCCCCTCCCCCCCGGCAGGCGCTCGACGAGGAACTCGAACTCGGGCGCGCACTCGATCTCCGGGTGATGCGAGAGCATCAGCCGCAGCAACGTGGTGCCGGATCGCTCCGCTCCCACGAGGAAGAAGGGCGGCTTCTCCGTCACTCCCATCTCGCCCTCCCCTCTCGCGTGCCGAGCAACCCGCATACTCCACCCCCGGCCGCGATGAAGACCGGATTGTCGAACGAGTTCAGCAGGCAGTCGATCGCGAACAGCGCGGACAGGATGGCCAGCGCGGCCACGGGGGCCAGGTCGGGGTGCGTCCAGTACCGTGGCGGCAGACGCCTCCACAGCAGGAGCGGGGGCATCAGCATGACGACGAACGCCCCGATGAGCCCGAAGAGCCCGTAGGTGCCGAGGAGGATCAGCCACATGCTGTCCACGATGATCATGTAGTCCTCGCCACCCTCGGCGATTCGGGTCTGGTTGCCCGTGAACTCGCCCATCTCGTGGTAGCCGAACCAGATCTTCTCGTTCGCACGGTCCGTGAGGAACGCTTCGCTGTCGAAGCGCATCTGGAGGGAGCCCGCCCGCCCCTCCCCGAAGAGGGCGGCGGAGGCGTCGACGAGCTCCTGGCCGTCCCACCCCGCGCCCTGGCGCATCCCGATGTAGACCGGAGGCACGAGGACGACGAGCGCGACGGGGAAGCCCCACTTCAGCTGCCGCGCGACCACGAAGCACGCCATTCCGATCCCCATCATCAGGAGCGCGTTCTTGGAGGATGCTCCGATCGAGACCACGACGAGGATGCCGAGCGCGACGATCACCGGGAAGCCGAGCAACTTCGGCCGGGCCTTCGTGAACCAGAGCGAGAAGGCCAGGAAGGCCGACATCCCCAGGTAGAGGGCGCACATCAGCCCGTGCCTCATGAAGACGTTCGGTCTCCAGAACAGCCCGCGGTTGGCGTGTTTGATGGTCTTGAGCTTCACCCCGTACACGATCTCGTGCAGCAGGGGGCTCGTCTTCATCTCGAACAGGCAGAACGGCGTGTAGACCAGCGCCCCGACGACGATGGCGAGGGCGAGCTGGTGCTGGGGCTTGAAGTCGGCGAAGTAGACGCGGCCGAGGATCCAGGGGAGGCCCCAGCGCATGAGGAGGGCGAAGATGCCCGACAGCCCGGACCAGATCCCGCGATCGTTGGCGAGAGACGAGAGCATCGGCGTCAGGCACAGGACCAATACGGGAAGATCGATCCACCGCAGCCGGAAGGAGAGGACGCGCCGGCGATCGAGGACGAGCGCGGCGAGCATCAGCCCGACGCCGACCGCCATGGTCTTGTCGACGTCCGGAATTCCCGGCAGCTGGTACTGGATGTTGGGCAGCAGGAGCAGCCCGGTGACCAGCCCGATGGCGACCGCCCGGGCGGGCTTCGTCAGCAGGAACAGCCCGAAGCAGAGGGGGAACCACCCCAGCATCACCAGGTGCGCGATGACGTTGAAGCTGCCGACTGCCTGCCCGCCCATCACGCCACCGTCCGCGCGTCGGCCTCACCGCGGCCGCGCCCCGCGGTCCTCAGCGTCCTCCGCCAGACCAGAAGGCCGAGCGGCACCCCGAGAATCAACGTCGCGAGGACGCTCGAGACGGTCGAGTCGATCCAAGGGGAAGCGAACTGGAGGAGCTCGTCGACCAGGATGCCCACCAGGAAGAGCCCGGTGAAAGCGAGCGAATACTTGAGGATCGGCATGCCGACCGCGATGCCCAGCCGCCTCGTCATCACGGTTCCCACGACGCAGCCCGCGACGTTGCCGAGCGCGTTGCCGAGGATCGCCCCCTTCATGGCGCCGACTCCGATGGCGTCGCCGTACATGTAGCCCGCGATGCAGCCGCCGATGGTCACCACGCCGTTCGCGGACATCATCGCGCAGACGCCCTTGGAGTGCCCGAGCGAGAGCATCGCCGCCCGCGGCACGTGCTGGAGGACCATGAACCAGATCACGACCGCGATGAACCGCCCCATGAGCCCCGCGCCGACGTAGTCGTCGCGGTAGAAGATCCCGAAGAACGCGGGGCACCCGAGACCGAAGCAGACGGTGATCAGGAGCGACGCCGGAAGGTAGCGGTACATCGCCTGCTGGACGCGCCGGCGGTGCTCCTCCGGACTCGAGCGCCCGCTCTCGGCGAAGAGCGGGATCAGCACCTGGTTGTTGAGCATCGTCAGCGGCTTGCTCGACTGGAGGGCGAGCCCCCAGGCGATCTGGTACACGCCGAGGATGCCCTCCATCACGAACCGGCCCACGTACAGGATCAGGAACTGCTGCGCCACGAACGAGGCCGCGGTTCCCGCATAGACCCACTTGCCGAAGTCGATCAGGGCGCGCGCGGCGTCCCGGTCCCACTGGAGGCGCAGGCGCACCTCCGAGACGAGGACGTGACTCAGGGTCGTCTTGACCGCTCCCCCGACCAGCGGCCCCATGGCCAGGGCCCACACGGACTTGTCGATGACGGCCCAGACGATCGAGGTGACGATCGAGACGGCGAGCCCGATCCACTCGAGCACGATCGGCAGGCCCAGCCGGAGCTTGCGCTGCCGCGTGAAGATCCCGACGGAGAGCAGGCCGTTGTTGACCGACTCGAGGCCGGCCACCGGCAGCAGCCAGAGCAGGAGCGGCTGCTCGAACCACCAGGCTCCCGGCCACGCGAGCGCGCAGCAGGCCAGCCACATGACCACACCGCGGCCGATCTGCAGGGTCCAGGCGGTGTTCAGGAAGGTGGGAGTCGTGCCCTTGCGGTGGTAGACCACCGAGCTGCGGATGCCGACCTCGGACAGCATCTCGACGGCCACCAGGAACACCCGGAGCTTGGCGATGATGCCCCAGAACTCGGGAAACAGCAGGGCGGCGAGGACGATCTGGCTGACCGCCCGCATGAGCACCATGCCCCCGATCGACCCGAAGGTCCACGCCGAGGCGCCCATCACGCGCTGGGCGAGGGCGGGCTCCTCCGCGCTTCGCTCCATCGCCGGGCCCGGCTCTCCCTCTCCGCCGGCGGCCTGCGACGTGTCGTCCATCAGAATGGCAAGGCTATGATCGACTCCACGCTCGGATCAACCTCCGCCATGGATCTCGCCGACCGCGGGCAGGCGCCGCGAGTCGGGGGTCGGAGGGGCGGCCCGGCTGGCCACCTCCTGCATGTCGCTCCGCGGCCCGCCGGGGGCACGGTACTGACCGTAGCCGTAGCCGTAGCCGTAGGTCAGCCCTCCGGCGTAGGCCTTGGCCCCGCGACGCGTCTTCGCTCCGTTCAGCATCACGCCGAGGATCTCGGCGCCGATGCTGCGGAGGATGCCGACCGCCCGCTGGCTGTTGGGGGCGGTCGAGCGGTTCATGCGCATGACGAAGACGGTCAGGTTCGACAGCGACGCCAGGACCCGCGTCTCCGCGGTCTCCAGCACCGGCGAGGAGTCCACGACGACGCAGTCGTACTCCGCGCGAAGCTGCTCGAAGAGCTGCTGGCAGGCGCCTCCCTCGACGAGCTCGGCCGCGCCGAGGGACGCGTCCCCCGCGGGCAGGAGGTCCATTCCGTCGGCGGTCACGCTCCGCACGATCGCGTTCGCGCAGACCTCCTCTCCGGCCAGGACGTCGCCGAGGCCTCGCTTGCCGATGACCGCGAAGATCTCGTTCTGACCGGGCGCGCGCAGGTCGGCGTCGACGAGCAGCGTCTTCCGCCCGGACTGGGCGAGCGCGATCGCGAGGTTGCTGGCGACCACCGACTTGCCTTCCCCGGACACCGACGAGGTGACGAAGATCACGCCCTTGCCGTTGTCGGGCAGACCGAAGCTGCAGGAGGTCCGCAGGGAGCGAATCGCCTCCGCGGCCACCGAGGCCGGATCCTCCTCGACGATGCGCCCCACCTTCGGGCGCTTGCGGGTGAGCAGCTCGGGGAAGACGCCCACCACGTCGGCACCGAGCAGGTTCGGGACCTCCTCGACCGACCAGATCCGCCGATCGATGAAACCTCGCACCAGCACGACGCTCAACCCGAGGAAGGCCCCGATCAGCGCGGCCATCAGGGTCATCTTCTCGGTCTCGGGGTAGACGGGCAGATAGCCGACGCGAGCGTTCTCGATCACGTGGATGTTGAGAGCCCCGGCCTCGCCGGTGACGTTCTCGTCATCGATCCTCTCCCCGAACTCGCTGATCTGCTCCTGGAGCAGCGCGCGCTCGATCTGGAGGTTACGGAGGTCGGACAGGACCTTCTCCATGGGGAAGTAGTCCTTCTCGATCTCGAGGATCTTCTCCTCGTACATCGCATACCGCTGCTCGAGCCCCTGGACATCGTCCCGCGCCAGGCGGAGCCCCTCCTCGGCGTACTCGAGGACGATGCGGTCGATCTCGCGATCGAGGGTCTCCATCTCCCGCTCGATGTTCTGCAGGATCGAGGAACCCTCGGGATAGGTCGGCCGTTTCTTCTCGTACTCGATGTACTTGTCCTGCCGCTGCCTCTGATACTCCGAGATCGTCCCCTCGAGAACCGTATTGGGATACGTGAGACGGCGGGCCGTACCGTAGTCCAGGTAGGTGTCCTGATTCTCGGCCGCCTTCACGACCCTTCGGAGCTCGACCTGCGCCGTGTGCAGATCCTGCAGGGCCTGCTGCATCGAGTCCGTGTGGGCCTCGAGCATGCTGGCGTGGGGGTTGCGGAGATCCTCGTAGGGGATCTTGTGCTCCTGCTTGAGCTCGAGGATCCGGCTGTTGATCGTCTCGTGCTCGGCGACGATCTCCTCGCGCTTCGTGGAGAGGAGCGCCGCGGCTTCGTCCGCCTTCTTGCGCGCGAGCTGGCGGTGGTACCCGAAGTACGCCTCCACCGCGGCGTCCGCCACCACCGCGGCGTCGGCACGGCTCGAGCACTCGAACGAGATCGCCACCTGGTCGGTCCTCGAGTCGGTGCGCGCGCTCAGCCCCGAGGCGAGGGCTCCGATGAGCGACATCTCCCCGAGGTCCTGGAAGGTCCGCAGCTTCGCGACCTCGGAATTCTCGGAGAGCGGGCGCAGGACCGACTCGGACCGGAAGAGCTGCTCCTGCTGACGGGCCAGGACGCTGAGCCGGGCGTCCGGCGCCTGGGAGGTGCCGGTGAGGAGGTCCGGAATCCGGGCGTTGACCTGAATCTTCGCGGTGGCTCGATAGCGCGGAACCACGCGGAAGCCGGGGATCTTGTTGTTGTAGTAAGCCCAGGTCCCTCCCGCGAACAGGATCGGCAGGACCAGGATGAGCCACTTGCCCCGCAACAGCATCTGGAGCAGGCGTGCGTTCTGCTCCTGGGCGGCGGCTCCGGGATCGGGCGGATTCGCGATCTTTTCGAGGTCGACCATGGTCTTGGGTGCGGATCTTGTGCAGTGCGAGGGTCTACATCTGCCCCGAGCTGGTCGCGCTGACCGACGCGCGGAAGCCGAGGGTCTGCGACATGAGCTGGCGCCACCAGCTGCCGGCGGTGTGATCGACGGCCACGACGTCTCCGGGCTTGATCCGGATGTTCGAGGCGTCCAGGAGCGAGATGCCGTCGATCTTGAACGTGGCGCCGATGATCTCGCCGCTCAGCTTCTTGCGGTAGACGGTGGCGTAGCGCGGGGCGGCCATCTCGCTCACCCCCCCCGCGATGGCCAGGGCCTGCATCAGGTTGTACGACTGCTCCTGGGGATAGGGGAACGATCCCGAGCGCCGGACGAGCCCGATCACGGTGAACGTCTGGTCGACGAGGGGCTCCACGACGATGGTCTCCCCGCCCTCCAGCAGGACGTCGGTGAAGGGGATGCTCGAGCTGCGGACGGGCATGACCGTGGGGGCCCCGCCCCCCCCCACGCCGCGCGCCGCGCCGCCGGACAGCGACCC
>CAYRXS010000079.1:0-24978 GCA_964428225.1 uncultured Planctomycetaceae bacterium | reverse complement strand
CCGAAACGTCTGGGACCACGGCGAGCGCCTGCGGTCGGGCATCGAGGAGCTGTGCGCCCAGATCGACATCGAGGGCACCTGCAAGGGGCCGTCCTTCCGCATGCAGTTCACCTTCGCGGAGCCCGATCCCGAGCGCCTGTGCAAGATGCGCACGCTGTACGTCCAGGAGCTGTTCCGGGCGGGGATGCTCTCGGCCAACGGGATCCTGTCCCCTAGCTACGCGCACAACGACGAGGTCCTGGAGGCCGCCCTGGCGATCGTGGGTGGGGCTCTCGAGGCCGTCGCGCGGGCCGAGCGAGAGGACGACTTCGATCGTCGCATCGAGATCCCCCCCGCGATGTTTTTCTCGACGGACGAGTACTTCCGTTGAAGCCGGACGATCCCGATCCCTTCGCCGCGGCTCGCGCCGACCCCCTCTCGGGCTTCTTCCATCGCTACGCCGACGACGGGCCCCGCGGGCTGCAGGTGCTCATGGACGCGACCAACCGGTGCAACCTGCGCTGCGTCATGTGCCACTTCGCCTACGAGGTCACCCGGCACGAGCCGCTCCGGCAGTGGTCGCGGGACTTTCTGGACCGCGTGGAGCGTGACGTCTTCCCCTACGCCGGGCACGTGCAGGTGTCGACCGGCACCGAGCCGCTCATGTGGCCCGACTTCCCCCTCCTCCTCGACGCGCTCCGGCGAACGGAGGTGCCCGTCGTCGAGATGATCACGAACGGCCAGCTCCTCACCGAAGAGCTCGCGCGCAAGATCGTCGAGTCGGGCATGACGAAGGTCCAATTCTCGCTGGAGGGCGCGTCGCGGGAGAGCTACGAGTCCATCCGCGTGGGCGGGAGCTTCGAGCAGTTCCAGCGGGGCGTCGGGTTCCTGGTCGCGGCCCGGGAGGAGGCCGGCTCGTCCCTTCCCCGCCTGCAGTTCGACGTCACGCTGATGCGGAGCACCGCGGGCCAAATCGAGGGCATCCTGCAGATGGCCCGCCGTCTGCGGGTCGAGGACCTCGACTTCCGGCACGTGGTCCTGCTCGACGGCCTCGACATGGAGCGCGAGTCCTTTCGCGAGGACAAGGCCGCCTTCAACCGGCTGATGGATCGCACGCGCGCGCGGGCCGCGGAGCTCGGCCTCACGGTCGTGCTGGCCCCCGACGACTTCCGGCTGGACGGAACGGCCGGGGCGTCCGCGGGCGAGACGAAGGGCTTCCCGCGCGACTCCCCGCTCCCGGGGGGCGCCGTGTGCTGGGCGCCCTGGCGCCAGACGTACATCGGGCCGGACGGTCGCGTGCTCCCTTGCCCCTTCTGGTACACGAGGGACCCCATGGGCAACCTCCGGGAACGCAGCTTCCTCGACGTCTGGGAGGGTCCGAGCTACCGGCGACTCCGCTGGAGCCACCTGACGGACCGGCCCGGCGTGAACTGCGCGCAGTGCCCGCTGCGGGGAACGGGGAAGGTGGACGACGAGAACGCCTTCCACGCTCACGACCTGGAGAAGGTGCGGAGCGCCGCGCGGGATCCCGATCCTCCCGCGCCGCTCTCCTAGGCCGGAGGAACCTCGTCGCGATGGAGTACGTGAGCTGCAGCTTCATCGAGTCCGGGCTGGTCCTGAGCCACAAGGACCTGAAGTTCTGCTGCGTGCCGCACAGCGACTGCACGAAGGGCTACGTCCCGATCTGCGAGTACGACGGCGGCCCGATTCCGGTGGACCGCATCCGCGAGGAACGGAGGAGGCTCGTCGAGCTCAACAACCGGGAGGGCGTCGTCACCCCCTGCACGGGGTGTGGCCACCTGCGGCGAGCGGAGTGGCATCCGCGTGGGGATGGCGCCCTCTTCGACTGGATAGCCGTCGACAGCTTCTACCTGTGCAACCTGAGGTGCCGCTACTGCGACATCGTCATCCACGAGGACTGGCAGCTCCCCGACATGGCCTACGATCTCCTGCCCGTCTTCCGGGAGATGCTCTCGAGCGGGTACCTGGCGCCCCGGGCCCGCGTGGAATGGGGAGGGGGCGAGCCGTCGATCCTGCAGAACTTCGACACGCTCCAGCGATTGCTCTTGGATCACGACGTCCGACAGCGGATCCACACGAACGCGGTCCGCTTTTCGGAGCTCATCGAGCAGGGCCTCGCCCGCGACCGGACCGAGGTCGTCACGAGCGTGGACGCCGGCACTCCGGAGACCTTCGAGGCGATCAAGGGGCGGGATCGCTTCGAGCGCGTGTGGGCGAACGTGGCCAGGTACGCCGCGACGGGGGGAGACGTGACGGCGAAGTACGTCATCCGACGCGGCAACTCGGATTCGCGCAACGTCGTGCAATTCGTGCGGAGGTGCGCGGCCGAGAACGTCCGGAAGGTCGCCCTCTCTCCGGACCTCGAAGAGGTCGCCCAGGACGCCGTCACCGAGGAGAGCGCCCACGCCTTCGCGCTCCTGGACCGCGAGGCGAAACGCCGGGGCATCGAGGTGTCCATCGTCTCGGAGTACCTCCCCGACGACCGACGGCGGCTCTTGAAGTACATGCCCCTGGGGAGGCTCGACTGGCGCTACCCGATGGCGCGGGCGCGCGAGACCCTGAGGCGCGTCGCCCGACGAGCACGACGGAGGATCCGAACCCTGCTCCACCTCGGCCGGACGCGCGGAGCCCTTCGGCGGGCGAACGCGTGCCTCGAGAGCGCGCACCCCGATCCCGAGGCCGTGCGCGATCTGCTCGAGCACCAGGCGGAGTATCCGAGCGCGCGCCTGCGCTCCCGGCTCGTCGACCTCGTGATGACCCGCGAGCTCCCCGGCAGGCTGTCCCATGCCCTCGGCGCCGCCCTGGGCCTGTCCGCGGACCAGTGGACCGTCGACGGCGAGCCCGCGTATCTCGTCCTCAACAACCGATCGTCGGACGAGAGGCTCGCCCCCACGCTCCTGCTCGCGTGCGAAGCGCCCGCCGCGGTGTTGCCGCTCACGGTGACGATCTCGGACGCCGTTCACGACGACGTCGTCCACACGTATCACCAGCCCGAGCGGCGGCGCATCGAGCTCTCGGGCATCCCCGCCGGCGACTGCGCGATCTTCGTCATTCGCACGGACAAGACGTGGTCCCCCACCGAGGGCGAGGACCGACGCGACCTGGGCGTGCGCGTCGACGTCGAGCTTCGGCCGGAGGCGCGACGTCACCTCGCCACGTAGGCGAGGGCGTAGCCGTAGCAGGAGAAGCTCTGCGTTCCGTTGGCGCGGTCGAAGTCCGCGGCCAGCCGGTCCAGGATCTCTCCCAGGCTGCGGCCGTCGGGCAGCTCCACGTGGCCGAAGTGGATCGAGTGGTAGGCGGGCCAGCACGTCCAGCCCTCGAGCTCGAATCCGGCCTCCTCCATGAGGGCGTTGAAGCCGTCGAACGTGAACCAGTCGACCTCGTCGGAGCGCTCTCCCTTCCAGATCTCCTTCAGGAGGGAGTGGATCCAACGACCTTCGGGGACCGCCACCATCGCCTTGGCCCCGGTCCGCAGCAACCCGCGGAGCTTGGCCGCCAGGCCCGGCGAGTCGGGCACAAGGCCGAACACGTGCAGCGCGAGCGCCATGTCGAACGACGGGCCGTCCCACTCGAAGGCGCGGAGGTCGCTCTGAAAGAACCGCACGTTCCACGGGAAGGGCTCGTCCGGAGCCTCCGCGTCCACCGCGACGACGGAGTTGGGGACGCACGCGTAGTCGCGGCCGAAGTTGACGAAGCTGCCCTTGCCGCAGCCCCAGTCGAGGATCGTCCCGTCGGGCCCGGTGGCGTCCAGGAGGAGCTCGACCATGCGCCAGGGGACCTGGTGCGACACGTCGTTCACCGCGTCGATGGGCTCCCAGCCCGCCTCGAGCCGTCCCTCCAGCTCCCCGCGGACCCAGCTATCGTCCAGCATCGTCCCGAGCCGACGCCTCGCGTACGCCTCGGGATCGATGCGGCCGAGCCGCCCGAGCGACTCGCGCCGGCCTTTGCTGTCTTCCGCAAAGCTCATCCGCGAGCGACCCGCCCCTCGAGGCGAGCGTGTGGTTCTCTAGTAACCCATGCGGGTCTGCAGTCCGTTGGAGGTCGCCCAGCCCTGGCCCGCGGCCATCGGGTCGTTTGGAATCCAGACCTGCCAGTAGATGCTCAAACCCGCCAGGCCGGGACCGGGGGGAATGCTGAACGGCAGGCTGACGTCGCCCGCGCCGTCGATCGGGAGCACGAAGAACGTGAAGTAGTCCACGAGCACCGTGGTCTCGTCGTAGTAGTCCGCGGCCGGATACACCCCGACGATGAAGTAGGCGTCCCCTCCGGGAAGCCCCTGGGACAGATCGATCGTACCGGAGGTGCCCAGGACCGGCGGGGTCTGCGAGTCCAGCAGGGGGACACCGAGCGTCCCGGCCTTGCCGGAGCCGTAGGGAGTGACCGTCGCATAGGACGTGGTGGAGATCGTGAAGTCCTGGTCGCTGTCGTCGTGCCCGGTGTTGCCCACGCCGTCGCGCACGAACGCGCGGATCCGCGCCTGTGTGGTGTCGAGCGAGGGCACCGTCCAGTCGAACGATCCCATCGGCGCCAGGCCGGTGGCGATGGTCGTCGGATAGGTCGCGCCGCCATCCGTCGAGAGCAGGAGGTCGGTCGACGAGACTCCTTCGTCGTCGTCGCTGAGCCACTCGATCGTGGCCGTGGTGCCGGGAACGAGGGCCTCTCCTCCCTGGGGATAGACCACGTGCGCGGTGGGATTCACTCCGCCCAGGTGCGCGGGCATGTGCATCACGATGCAGTGGAAAACCCCCGCGGAGGTGACGAGCGACTGGCCGTTGAGCTGGTAGATCGTCTTCGTCGGACACGCGGCCTGCCAGGTGGCCAGGGCCTGGCTGTTCAGGGACTGGACCGTGCCGTTCGTGTACGAGGGAATCACCACCAGGTCGTTGCACATCACCACGTTCGTGTAGGTGTAGTGGGTGCCCCCGGTCGAATGTGCGGGCGTCCGGTGGACGGTGTAGCCGAGGGTGGCGAATTCCGCCGCCGCCGCATCGCAGACGTTGTCCTGCGTCGTTCCCGACTGCCAGGGCCAGTCGCTGATCACGACCGCGTCGTCGGAGATGACCTGCAGCCACATGTCGATGTGCTGCGTGGAATCGATGTAGGACGGCAGCGGCGTCATGATGTTCGTGGCGAGGTGCTGGTAGTCCCACCAGATGTCGAAGATCTGCTGCTCGGAGAGGCCCGGGTTCTCGTTCTTGATGAGCCGGGTGGCGAAGCCGTGATCGTTGGCGTCGAGGTGGAAGTTGCCGCCCCCGTGGACGAGCGCGAGCTCGTAGATGGCGTGCCCCATGTGGCCCGCGAAGAAACCCGGGAGCTGGTTGTCGTTCGGACGCGGGCGGTTGTAGGTATGGTCGATGATCGAGCGTACGTCCCCCTGATAGATGTAGCGGGGGCCGTAGTCGCGGATCCAGATCGTGTCGGTCGTCACCACCATCGTCTCCACGCGGCTCATGTCCGCGCCGTAGGAGCTGATCTGGCTGAGGGCCGAGCTCGCCTCGGAGGAGGAGTCGCAGGCGACGTGGACGTCCGCGTCCCCCGTCGTGGTGAACTGCGTGGCCAGGGTGGCCAGGACCGACTTCCAGTCGCTGCCTCCCTCCCAGGCGATCAGGATCCCCCCCATCGGCTCGTACTCCGCCACGCAGTGGATCGGGCCCGGCGGAGGCGGCGTCACCGCGGCCAGGTTCGAGCGCAGGGGATGCTCCTCCAGCCAGCGCGCCTCCACGGGGGTCAGGGAACGCGGCACGGGCACCCCCTCCGGATAGGTCGGCACCTGCTGGGCCAGGCCCAGCGAGGGAAGGAGCAGGGTGGCGGCGAGCGCCCGAGAGAGGATCCGGTTCATGGTTCGGTTCCGCGGAGGTCGAGTGGTCCTCGACCGGGTTCGGCGACGGAGGTGGCCCCGTTACAGTGTTGCATTGTAGTCCGGGCCGGGAAACGGCGGAAGGGCGCGCGCGCCGACGTCCGGGCCCGACGTCATCCGGGGAGGGCGCCGCGCAGGCGTTCGACGGCACGCCAGTACCGGATGCTCGCGGCGGCCTCGGTCGTCCCCAGGACGTGGGAGACCTCGACGTTCGTGAGCTGCTCGAAGTGACGCAGCGCGAGCACCTCGCGGTCCGTCTCGCTCAGCTCCTCCAGCGCCCGCTCCACACGGGCGAGCTCCTCCTCGCGCATCGCCGCGCGAGAGGGCGAGGTCAGCCCGCTCGCGGCGAGGACTCCGGCGAGCGCCGGCGAGCTCGCGGCGGGCACGCTCGCCGCGCCCCGGCCCGCCTCCCGACGCGCGTCGCGCTTCTCGGCTCCCAGGTGGTGGCGGTGCATCTGCGCGATCTTCTGGCCGGTGATGAGGCGCACCCACAGGAAGAACGGCATGCCTCTCGTCTCCCGGTAGACCGGCAGGCGGTCGACCACCTCGACGAAGGCCTCCTGGAGGACGTCGGAGGCGTCGATCCTCCCGCGGACTCGGGGATCCAGACGCAGATCCACCATGCGCCGCAGCCGCGGACGGTACTCCTCGAGCAGCCCCCCGACGTCTCCGGGGAGACTCTCGGGGGCGTCTCGCGCCGGCTCTCTTCTCCTCTCGGACATCGTGGACCGCGCTCGCCTCGATTGTACGGGCGCCGAATCGACGACGGTGAACCGTTCGGTTCTAATGGCTCTTCCTCGGATGTCCCCAGACGAGTCGAACGAACAGGAGGGCCGAAAATCCCGGGGGGTCACGCTGGACTCCCTGGCGGAGGACTTCCTGGCCGCGCGCCGGCGCGGCGAGAATCTCTCGGTCGAAGACTACGCGCGCCGGCACCCGGATCTCGCCGACCGGATCCGCGAGCTCTTTCCCGTCCTCGAGACCCTGGAGGCGGCGGGCGAGCACGTCGCCGCTCCCGAGCTGCCGGGCCGAGAGCTCGGCGACTATCGCATCCTGCGCGAGCTGGGCCGGGGCGGCATGGGGATCGTCTTCGAGGCGCTGCAGGTGTCGCTCGATCGCCGGGTGGCCCTCAAGGTGCTGCCCGGGCACGCTCACCTCGACTCCCGGCAGTTGCGGCGCTTCCGCCGGGAGGCGCGGGCCTGCGCTCGCCTGCGGCACCCGAACATCGTCCCGGTCTTCGAGGTCGGCGAGGTTGGGGGCATGCACTTCTACGCCATGCAGCTCATCGAGGGGACCGGCCTCGACCACGTTCTCGAGGCGGCGCGCTCCCGCAGATCCGGCGGCTCCACGCCGATCCCGGAAGGGGATGACACGAGCGCCCTCCCCGCGCGGCTCGCCGATCGCATGCTCACCACCGGGCTCGCGACCAGCGGCTCGGGAAGCGGCAGCGCCTCGGGGACCTCGACGCTCCCCGATGAGAGGACGTCGGGCGTCGAGGAGATCGTCGAGGATCGCTACGTCGCGAACGTGGCGCGGATCGGGATCCAGGTCGCCCGCGCGCTCGCCTACGCGCACGAGGAGGGAGTGCTGCACCGGGACCTCAAGCCCTCCAACCTGCTCCTCGACGTGCACGGGACCGTCTGGATCACCGACTTCGGTCTCGCCAAGACCGAGGGCGCCGACACGATCACCGACACCGGCGACGTCCTGGGCACGCCCCGCTATCTCGCGCCCGAGAGCCTCCGGGGCTGGTCGGATCCGCGCACCGACGTGTGGGGCGTCGGCGTCACCCTGTACGAGCTCCTGGTGGGCAGGCCGGCCTTCTCGGGGACCGATCGAGCCCGGCTGCTCCGCCGGATCGCCGAGGAGGAGCCCACGCCCCCGCGAAGAATCGAGGCGAGCATCCCGCACGACCTCGAGACGGTGGTGCTGACCGCGATCGAGAAGGAGCCGCGCCGGCGCTACTCCACCGCCGAGGACCTGGCCGACGACCTCGAGCGCTTCGCGACCGGGAGGCCGATCCGCGCGCGCCGTCCGACCTGGTGGTATCGATCCCGGCTCCTGCTCCGGCGTCACCGGATCGCGACCTCGGTGGCCGCCGCGGCCCTGGTCGTCCTGGCCGCGGTCGTCATCGTCTGGGCGTTCACGCTGAGCTCGGCCCTGGATCGGGAGCAAGAGGCTCGCGGGCAGGCCGAGGCGGAGAGCCTCCGGGCCGAGGAGAACTTCCGGCTCGCGCTGCGGGCCGTGGACCGGATGCAGGGACGCCTGGGCGCCGAGCGCCTCGCCGTCGAGCCGCGGCTCGAGCGGCTACGCCGCGAGGTGCTCGCGGATGCGGTCGGCTTCTACCGCGAGTTCCTGGCCCGCCGTGCCGACGACCCGAACGTCCGCTACGAGGCGGCCCTCTCCTGGGCGCGGCTGGGGCAGGCCGAGCTCCTGCTCGATCATCCCGACGAGGCCCGGAGTGCCCTCCGCGAGGCCGAGGTCCTCCTGCGCGAGCTGGCCCGGACTCCCGAGCGCCTCGACGCCCGCGTCGAGCTGGTCGGGGTCCTGGCGGACATCGGTCGCGTGCGGCACGCGGAGGGGCGCTTCGACGAGGCGGATCGGATCGCGGACGAGGTGCTGGACCTGGCGTCGCGGGTGAGCACGGAGGCCGCGCTCGACGATTCCCGGATCGGATCGCTCGTCGGCGCGTACGAGTTCGCCGGCCGGCTCCGGACCGGTACTCTCCGTCTCGAGGAGGCGGCGACGATCCTCGGTCGGGGCATCGCGCTCGGGACGGACCACCTGGAGCGGCGGTCCTCCGACGCCGAAGCCGACTCCACGATCGGCTACTACCTCCTGAGCTGCCTGGAGAGACGAGGAGAGGTCTACCGGATGCTGGGCCGCTTCGACGAGGCGGAGGCCGACCTGGGCCACGTGCGCTCGATCCTCGCGCCACTGGTCGAGCGGGACGACGTGGGCTACGGCACGCGGTTCGCCCTCGCGCGAACGGACTTCGGGCTGGCCGGGGTGCTGAGCCGGACGGGACGGAACGCCGAGGCGGAGGAGGCCTATCGCAACGCCCTCGCGGTATGCGATCGACTCGCCAAGGACTACCCGTCCATTGCCACGTACCGCGCGCTGCACGCGGAGATCCGCGTTTTCCTCGGCACCTTCCTTCTGGAGACGGGGAGGTCGGAGGAGGCGGTCGAGCCGCTCGAGGGCGCGATCGACGAGTACGATCGCCTGCTCGCCGACGAGACGGCGTCGGTCGAGCGCCGCCGACAGCTCGCCGTCGCGTGGCTCTCGCTGGGCAACCTGCGCTGGTCGCGGATGAGGACGGCGGACGCCGAGGCGGCTTACCGCGCGGCAATCGAGCGCCTCGAGGAGCTCCGCGACGAGCTGCCCGCCTTCGACGAGTACGAGGACGCGGTCGCGTCCCTCGCCCTGGCCTACGGCAACCTCGGCAGCCTCCTCGTTCGTAGCGGATCGCCGGACGAGGGGGAGGGTCGCCTGCTCGACTCGCTCGCGCTCTTCCAGCGGCTGGTCGAGCGGAACCCGGACCGCCTCGGTCACCGCGAGAAGCTCGTGCTCCTGGGGTCCGCTCTGGGCCTCCACCTCCGCCGCTTCGACCGGCTGGACGAGGCGGAGGAGATCTTCGTCGAGTGCTGCGCGGTGGCCGACGTGGCGGTCCGCCGATTCGGCGACGTCGGCGTCCTGCCCGAGCGTCGGGCCTCGGCCTACCAGTCGCTCGGCAACGTCCTGCGACGGGCCGACCGCCCCGAGGAGGCGGAGGAGAGGCTGACGATGAGCCTCACCATCCGCGAGCGGCTCCACAAGACGGACACGACCCCTCCCGCGCTTTCCCTCCTGGCGAGCAGCTACAACGACCTCGGAGTGCTGTACGACGCCACGGGCCGCCACGAGGAGGCGGTCCGTTCCCTCGCGCGGTCGATCGCCCACGAGCAGGAGGCGCTGGATGGCAGTCCCGGGAATACCGCGTACCGCCACTACATGACGCTGCACCACCTGAACTCGTCCCGCGCCCTGCGGGAGCTCGGCCGGATCGAGGAGGCCGCCGAGGCCGCCCGCGCGGCGAGGGAGTTCGGGCCGGACGACCGCCGGAACCTGGTGTACGTCGCGGGCAGCTTCTGCTCCTGCGCGGTCCGGGCCGCCGACGACCTCGCGGCGGACCTCGAGGAGGAGGCCATGGATTGCCTCCGTCGCGCCGTCGAGCTCGGCCTCGACGATGCCGAGGAGCTCGAGTCGAACGAGCAGCTCGCTCCCCTGCGCGATCGGCCGGACTTCCGGGCCCTGGTCGACTCCCTCCGCGAATAATCCGGGAAAGGCGGTTGAGGATCTTCCGGGGTCGCAGATCAGGGGATGAGAACCGCGATCCCCGTTTCCTCCGCACCGGAGCCGACGCCATGAAGGCCACACGATTCCTCCCCGCCCTGCTCTCGATCCTGCTTCCCGCCCTCGCCGGTCCCGCGCTCGCCCAGTGGACCATCGAGGAGATCGGCGCCCCCGACGTGGGGCTGTTCACATCGGTGGACCTGGACGCCTCGGGGCACGTCCACATCAGCTACGTCGACTTCGTCGCGGGAGAGATCTGGTACGCAACGGACTCCGGCGGAGCCTGGACGACCGAGAAGATCGCGAGCATCTGGGGCGTCTGGGAGGGTGACACCTCCATCGCGGTCGAGCCCACGGGTATCGCTCACGTCTGCTACTACGACGACAGCTACGGCGACCTCATGTACGCCACGAACGCCTCCGGGGCGTGGGTGACCGAGACGATCGACTCGTCGGGAGACACGGGCTGGTACAACGACCTCGTGCTCCACGGGGGCGCGGTGCACGTCAGCTACTACCCCTGGTCCGGCGGCAACATGAAGTACGCGACGAACGCCACCGGCTCCTGGATTCCGGAGACCGTCGACTCCACCGGCGACGTCGGCGCGTACAACTCCCTCGCCATCGACTCCACGGGCCAGGTGCACATCAGCTACAACGACTACACCCTGGACGACTGCAAGTACGCGACGAACGCCGGCGGAACCTGGTCCTCGGAGGTCGTCGACATCTACGGGGGGGACTACACCTCGATCGCCGTGGACTCGTCGGGAGCCGTTCACATCGCCTACGCCAGCCAGATGGGGCTCGAGCACGCGACCAAGGTCGGCGGAGTGTGGGTCGATACGGTCCTGGACTCGGGAGGCCGTCTGAGCGAGAGCTCCCTGGTGATCGACGCCGCGGACAACCTGCACATCGTCTCCACTCTCCACGGGCTCACCCACGCCACGAACGCGACCGGGGCCTGGACGTTCGAGGAGATCGACTGCGCGGCGTCACGAGGATGGCCCTCGGCCGCCCTCGACCCGATAGACGGCAGACTTCACGTCAGCTACTACGACTACAGCAACTACCGCCTGCGGTATGCCACGACCGGCAAGGCCGTCCTCTACGGCTGCGGCGTCAATCCCGCGGAGAGCCTGACCTTGATCTTCGGGGCTCCCGCGATCGGGACGACGCTCACGCTCGGGGTGGACAATCCGCTGGGCACCCAGGACTTCGGATCCCTGCCCTTCCTGGTCGTATCGATGTCTCCCGATCCCGGGTTTCCCTGCGGGACCCTGGTCCCGAACTTCGGCATGGCCGGGCCGGGCGCGTTCGGCGAGCTCCTGGTGAGCATCGTCCCCCCCGATCCCGCCGCCATGATCCCGGGCCCCATGTGGACGGGAGCAGGCCGTCCGGCGGAGGTGCCGCTGCCCGTCCCCCCGGATCCGCTGCTGGTCGGCATGACCGCCTACGCCCAGGGCCTGCTGTTCGATCCGCCCGCCTACTCCGGCGTCCGGTTCGGTCTGACCGAGGCGATGGCGCTGCACATCGAGCTCTGACGACGTCGCGGCCCACGACTCCGGCGAGCGTGGGGGCCATTCGCGTGCGCCTGGAATCCGCGGGGGGCCGTCGTATGATCTCTCCTTTCCAATCCATCACCTCAGGAGGGAGAGATGACTCGCATCACGGCGAACCCGAGTGCGGAGTACACGGAGTTCTCGACGGCTTGCACCGACGATCCGCGCAACGTCGTCCTGCTCGTGTTCGGCACCGACACTGCGGTCGACGCGGTCTATCGCAAGGCCGCGGACGACATGACGTGGGACCAGTGGATGCACGTCTTCATCGTCCAGGATCCGACCATCCTCGACGATCCCACCCGGTGGACCGAGGGCCGCGACAACGGCTGGTCGGTCTACCGCGGGGGCGCCGGTACCCAGGCCGGAGGGCTGATCGACGACATGCTGCGCAGCCGCCGCCGCGCGTCCTCCACCATGATCCGCATCACGGTGGACGGCACGGCCGGCGGAGGAGGCAATTGACATGCGCCGCCACGCCTGTCTCCTCGTCGTCACGCTCGCCCTCGCCGCCGCCTGCCGCTCCGGTGCACGCGTCGGGCGAGAGCCCGAGAACCAGCTCGAACGCTCCCTGTTCTTCGTGGAATCCCCGCAACGGGGCGACGATCTCCCCATAAGCGCGGAGAGCGCGGACGCGGAGGAGGTCGAGCGGGTCGTGGAGGGCGCGACGGTGGACGAGAACTCGACCGTCGAGGTCCGGCTCCAACGCGATCGGCTGTTCCAGGCCACCGGCGACGTGTCCTACCGGGAAGCGGTGGAGGGTCTCGACGCACGCCGGACGAGCCTCGAGGTCGCATTGGCCGCCTACGAGGAGTGGCTGGATTTGCGGGCGGAGACGATCCGCCTCTACGAGGACACTCTGATCCTCTCCGCGGACGAGCTGCGGGCCTACGACGAGGAGCTCGGCAAGGCATACCTCGACTCGCACTCCGCGGAAGACCTGGCCGCCCTGTCGCCGGCGGATCGACGCGTCGTGAAGTTCATCGATCAGCGCGACAAGACCGCCGCCGCGTTCTCGGACTTCATGACGCCCATCGCCCGGGCGTACATTGACGACGAAGAGGCCTTCGACACGCTGGACGAGATCAACGAGACCAGGGACATGGAGGGCCTGGACGCCTTCCTGCGGGGGGAGATCGCCGCCTACGGGGGCGAGCTCCAGGCGCTCGTCGCCGAGCAGGGCACGACGCTCCGGCTCGAGGCGTTCCTGCTGTCGGGCACCGCGGACCCGGTCGCGATCCACCTCCCGGGCTATGACTCGCTCGACGAGCAGCGCGTGCACGTCAAGGACGCCTGGGGCATCGACGACGTGAACCTGACCGAGCTCGCCCAGGAGATGGAGGAAGCGGGACGGCTCGCGGAGGGTCTCGAGCGCGTCCGTCGCGGCGAGGCGTCTCTCGAGGAGGCATTCGAGGACACCGCGCCGGAGCTCGCCGAGCGACTGGGCGAGCTGGAGGCGACGCTCGATCACCTGCGCGAGGAGCTCGGCGGTGAGAATCTGAAGGAGCACCTGAAGTCCACCCGCATCGCGGCGCGCGAGTTCCTCGACGACGCCCGCGACCTGCTCGCGCAGCTCCTGGCCGAGGAAGCGGGCGCGATGAGCGACCGGCTCGACGAACGCGTGCGCGAGGAGCTCGACGACCTGGAGCGCGAGCTCGCGAGCATCCCGGACCTGATCCGGGATCTGCGCGCCCTCCGGCGCGAGTTGGAGGATTTCGACTTCACCCGGGCGCCCTCGATCGCGCGGCGCCTGCAGCGAATCCACGAGGAGGCGGCCGCCGTCCTGGACGTGCTCGAACGACTCCTGACCTCCGTCGACGGGGAGGAGCCCGGGGTGCTGACGCGCGCCGAGGGTCTCCGCGACGACCTGCTCGACCTCCTGCGCGGTCGCCTGGACGACCTGCCGCAGGAGATCGCCGACGAGCTCGGCGTACTCTGGGAGGATAGCGATGCCCAGGATGAGCTGCGGTACTGGCGCGACCTGGGCGGGGAGGCGAAGGACTTCGCGGAGACCATCGTCTCCATCCTCCGCATCGCCACCCATCCCGTCCTGCCCTCCGACTCGATCGTACCCGAGGCCTTCGACGTCCCGGTGCAGACGGCCGAGGACACCAGGATCGACCTGCGCCGCGCGGAGCGCGAGGTCGGCGACCACCTCGTCCTGCGGGCCACGCTGGTCGAGGACGGGGCGGAGGTCGACTCCGTCCTCAGCGAGTTCGAGGTCGCGCGCTACGGCTGGCACGGATCGGTCGGGGCCAACGTGGTCCTCGCCCGCCCCGACCAGCTCGTCGCGGACAACGAGGAGTACCGGTTCTCCCCCATCGTGACGTGGGTCCACCACTACTACCCCGACCCCACGCAGGACGACGGCCTCGCGCGGTTCCTGCGCAGCGTCGAACCGGGGATCGGGCTCCACGGAGCGCTGCTGAACTTCACCGACGACGATCCCGAGATCGGGCTCGGCCTCAGCGTGCACGTCTGGAAGTCGTGGTTGCAGGTCGGCGCGGGCTACAACTTCATGGCCGAGACCTCCGACGAGGGCCAGTTCTACTACTACGTGGGCTCGAACCTGATCCAGCTCGTCGAGGCCGTGGCCTACCTGCCCTCGACCGAGTGAGGCCGGGGATCGACCGGGCCTAGTCGCGGGCTCGGTCGATCAGGGCCTGGATGCACGCGCGCTCCCGCTCCTCCTGACGCGCGCGCTTCTCCGCGAAGCTCTCGTAGAACCGCCGCTCCGCCTCGGACCAGGTGTTGTGCTCGAGGTAGTCCCCGCAGTACGGGACCAGGAGGTCGATCCAGCAGGCGATCTTCTCCAGCTCCTCGGCGTCGAGCACGATCCCCTCGTGTCCTTCCTTCAGGAGCGCCATGAGTCCGCTGGTGGTCGAGCCCCGGTGGCGCGGGGGGAGCATCTCCGGCTCGGACATGGAGTCGATCCAGTTCACCAGGGGGTGATGGCAGTCGCCCCGCTCGTTCTCCGTATGGGTGAGCTCGAGGTAAGACCGGCTCACCATGCGCTTCAGCTCGGGCAGGTGGACCGGCTCCCCCGTCAGGTCGAGGGGAACGTCACCCTCCCCGTCATGACACGCGACGCAGTGGCGTTCGAGGATCGGCTGCACCTCCTTCGTGTAGCTGAAGCCGCGAGGGGGGCCGTGGAAGGGCGCGAGCTCCTGCGGGCCGCCGTGCAGAGCCAGGGCGCGGGTTCGCTCCGCGCGCGCGGTGCTGTTCTTGTGCTCGTGGCAGCCCACGCACGACTGGGTCTCGCCGGGCATCAGCGTCGTCCAGCTGCGCATCGTCTGCACCGCGAAGCCGTCGGCGTCGAGGGCCTGGAAGTAGAGCGGCTTGCGCGCGGGCACGACGAAGAACGCCGAGCCGTCCTCGTGGATCTTCGCGCTCCCGTAGACGACCTTCACGTCCCAGGAGCCGTTGCCGACCGCGACCGGCGTCGACACGTCGGCGAATCCCCCCTTGCCCTCCTGCTGGGCGTGCCCCACGCCGGCGGCGCGGTACTCGAGCCCGACCACGCGCAAACGGTCGATCGTCCCCCGCGGCACGCCCTCGAGCCCCGGCCCCTCGTAGACGTCCTGCATGAAGACGGTGCCCGTCTCTTGTCCCCAGTCGACGAGGCTCGGCCGGACGTGTCCCGTCGGCCGCGGAGCCAGGGGCACGATCTGTCGGCAACCGATGCCCTCCCCGGACTCCGCGCCCTCGACGAGCAGCTCGCGGCGCCCCTCCCGGTCGACGAGGTAGACGTTGAACCGCCCGAGCCCCCCGTCGGGCGTCGACAGGGCCAGGGTCACGAGAAAGCGGTCCTCGTCCACCGGCCACGGGTACTGGAACTGGTCGCCGCCGAGCCCGTACATGTCAACGCGGATCGGCTCCGCCTCCCGGACGGGGGCGATGAGCTCGATGCCCCGCCCCTCCTGCCGGCCCTCCGCCGGATCGATGATGCCGAGCTTGCCGTGCGCGGGCGTGTGGTGCCCGGTGACGATCGTCACGACCTCGGTCGAGCCGGGAATCTTCCGGGCGTGGATGAGATTCGTCGGGAACCAGGAGCTGCCGCCATAGAGCTCGCGCTGGTTCGTCCCGTCGCCGTTCATCTGGAAGAGCGGCTGCGTGTAGATCTGGGCGCGGTCGTTGTAGTCCCACCGCGTGTACAGGACCCGGCCGTCGTCCGCCACCGTCGGGAAGATCGTGTGCACCTGGTCGAAGCCGAGGCGACGCAGGAAGCGGCCGTCCCCGTCCATCGCGAAGAGGTTGCTCACCTCGACCCAGTTGCAGTCCACGGTCTGGATGCAGCGGGTGGAGCTGAAGACGATGTCCCCGTCGGGCAGGTACACACCCTCGTAGTCCGCCAGGCCGAGCCCGTGGGTGAGCTGCCGGATCTCCCGGCTCGCCACGTCCATCTCGTAGAGGTGATAGTCGTCCTCGCGATCGGACTTCTTCCACGCGAACAGGATGCGCTCGCCGTCGAAGGAGACGTCGGGGTTCCGGATCGTCCCCCCGCGGTCCTCGAGCAGCGTCCGGGCGAAGCCGTAGGGGCCGTCGAGCTCGAGGAGCTCGAGCGAGGACCCGGGGGCGAAGAAGCGGGATGCCTGCGCGTCGGAGAGGCCCTCGGTGTACTTCCAGCTGTAGGGGATGTGGCGGTGCTGGGTGAAGACGAAGCGGGTCCACTTCGCGAGCAGCGGCGCGAGTCGTCGAACCCTCCTCGCCTCGCCCGCGCGCAGGTAGAGGTCCCGCCACGCCGGATCCGCGCCGGGTCGTCCGGACCGCGCGAGCCGCTCGAGCTCGGCCCGCAGCGTCTCGCCCCCCTCGTCGAGCTCCTCGAGGACGCGGGAGATCATCCGCCGCTCGACCACGTTGTCGTTCTCGCTGACGAAGCACGTCAGCCTCTCGAGCACGGGCGCGTCCGCCCGCGACTCGGGGGCCGTGAGGTGCTCGTCGCGCCAGGCTTCCTTCTCCTGCTCGAGCTCCGCGGGCAGGTCGACGGCCATGTAGTCTTGCAGCATCCAGTCCCGCCGTACGCCCTCCCGGGAGGCCGCCTCCCCGTGACGCTCGTGCGACTCCCGGGCTTCGACGGATCGGACGACGACCTTCTGCTTGCCCGTGGTGGGGATTCCGTCCACCACCGCTCGGGCCGTGACGACGTACAGACCCGGCTCGCCGTATGCGTGCTCGACGACCTCGAACGACTCGCCGTCGCTCGCGACCTGCCCGTCGCCGAAGTCGATCTCGAAGGGGTGATCCTCGGCACCGTGCAGCCAGATCCGGAAGCGGACCGGCTCGCGAGCGTGGACCTCGAGCGTCGGCGTGCTGGTCATGAAGAAGGTCGGCAGGAAGGCCTCGGGCTCGTCACGCGAGTAGACCTTCACCTTCCGGAAGTCCACGTCCTCGGCTCCCTTCCAGTCCACGATGCGGAGGGTGGCGACGAAGACCCCCGGCGCCTCGAACCGGTGCGAGGTGTGCGCCCCTTCGACCGCGGTGCCGTCGGGCATCGTCCACTCGTAGGCGAAGATCGGCGCGCCGGCGGCGATCGAATGGGAAGCGTCGTAGGCCACCGTCTCTCCGACCACCGCGGCGTGGTGGGCGCCGGCCACCGCCAGGGGACCGTCGCCGTAGGCGAACCGCCAGGCCTCGACCATCCACGGGTAGTAGTTGAGGCGCTTCGTGTACCGGTGGGCGTGCATGTGATCGGGGGTCAGGAACGCCCCGACGTGCAGATGGGAGAAGTTGCCCGAGGGGCCGGTCCGCCCCAGGACTCCGATCCGCTCACCCTTCTTCACCTCCCGGCCCACCTCGAGATGGGGAGCGATCGAGTCGAGGTGGTGGTACTCCCAGATCAGGCCGGACTCGTCCACGACGTCGACGAGGACCGCGTCCGGCATCAGCCGGACCACCTTGCCCGCGACGCAGGCGACGACGTCCTCCCCGCCCTCGAAGCCCGCGAAGTCGATCCCGTAGGAGTGGTAGAAGACCGCGCCCTCCGGATCGCCGTCCATGCGACCGAGGTGGACGGGCTCGTCGTAGCACTGGATGCCGTGGGAGAAGAGGCGGAAGTCCCGCAGGGGGAAGCCGAACCGCTCGACGTCGATGATCGGCTCGGCGGCGTCCCAGAGCGAGAGCTGGACGCGCTTCGGGAGCTCATCGAGCCACTCCGACGTGGTGTCCGCCTGGATCCGCAGCCCGTCGATCACCGTCGGCATCACGTAGGGAGCGCAGACGAGGTCGAGCGGGGCGCCGTCGACCTCGACGCGCACGTCTGCGCTGCGGATCAGATCGACGACGCGGTCCCGGTGCTCCTCGACGGAAACCAGCCGCACCCGCACCTTTCGCCCGGAGCCGAGCTCGAAGACGTGCTCCTCGCCCGGATCGAGGCAGACGATCGTCTGCGAGGTGAAGAGCAACCGCTCCGGCAATCCCTCATCGAGCTCGACCGGCGGCGCCGGCGGCTCGAGGTCCTCCTCCAGGTGGTGCGTGATCCCCTCGCGGAAGTGGAAGCGGCCGTCGAAGCAGAGCCTGTCCTCGCGGACCGCGTGCTCGGCGTAGGTCGTGGAGATCCGGCCGTCCTCGTGCTTGAAGATCAATCGGTTCTGCTCGTCCAGCTCCCAGAACGTCTCGTTCGGGCTGCCGATGCCCTCGATCCGTCCGTCCGCTCGCAGGACGAGCGTGCCGTTGAAGCCGCCCTCGGCTCCCTGCCGCCAGCTGAACCGAAACCTCGTGCCGGCGAGCTCCTCGACCGTGAGCTCGTCGATCGGCGCCGAACCGACCGCGCCGAACCCGCAGACCAGGGCGAGCAGCAGCGTGAGCCAGAGCGCCCTTCCGTCCCCCGTTGGATCGAACATGCGGTGCTCCTTCGGCCGCGCGCGAGGTGTTCACATGCGGACACTCGCGATCGCGATCGAATGGTACCATTCTGGTAGCATGCGCCTCGATCCGCCAGCCCCGATCATTCGGCGTGCACAACCCGCACGTCACCCTCCCGCCGTGACGCGCCGGGCACTCGCTCGCGGCCGCGAGCGCTCGACTAGATGTTCGCCCAGCGTATGGTCAGGCTGCGTCCCGGTCGGAAGTCGATCACGCGGAACTTGGCGAACTCGTTCGGGGTGTCCGTTCCCTTCCGGTTCGTGCGCACCAGGTACGTGTGCCCCACGATCGGCTCGAGGTGGTAGAGGCCCTCGGGCGGCAACGCGTTCATGATGTCGTTCGCCTCCTTGAACCGATGCGGCCGACCCGTCGGATCCCGGTAGGAGAAGTGCACGCCGTTGAGGAAGAGGGTCTGGAACAGGCTCGTGGGGAGCTTGGGAGCGCGATCCACCGCCCTTTCCCGGGCGGGCACGGACACGTCCCCGAGATCGAGGATCATCGTGCGCGCGTCCCTCACGAAGCCGAAGGTGATCATGTTCTCCGCTAACACGTCGAAGGCGATCTGGGCGTCGTCGAGGACGAGCTCACCGTCCACGACGCGGCCCCCCGCGCAGCCTCCGCGGAAGCTGAAGGACGACTGGAGATCGTCCTCGGCGTACAGCGTGACGATGCCGCTGCACGGGATCACTTCGATCTCGACTTCCTGGGCGCGGCCCGGGAGGGCGAAGCACACCGCCACCGCGAGCGCGACGGCCAGACAGCACATGGGGAGGGTATTTTTCATCGCAGGTACTCCGGTTGTCGACCTGACGCGCGAGGCGCCCCGTTTCTTCCGGGCAATCGGCCGCGATCGTCCCGCCGCCTCGGGGGAGCGCCAGGGAACTGCGCCTCCCGAGTGGCCTCCGACTCGTGCCCTGCCCCGCCGAGCCGCCCTCGAGCTCCCCGATGCTACGGGATCGTCCTGCTCCCGGCCACCGCCGGCTACGGACGGTCCGCGGGCGCCCCGCGCCGCCGCTCGAAGACGAGGACGAGGACGGACACGCTGATCAGGAGGTACCCCGCGATCCCCTGGCCCGTGACCGCCTCGCCCCACGCAACCCACGCGACCAGCCCGGCCAGGAGGGGCTCGCTCAGGGTGGCCGCGGAGATGCGACCCGCCTCGATGTACCGCAGGGCGCTGTTGAACGAGGTGTGTCCGATCATGGTGGGCACGAGCGCCATCAGGACGAAGCAGAGCCAGGTCCGCTCGGAGTAGTCGACGAGCGGCAGGTCCAGCGCGAACATGCACGCGAAGGCGAACACCGCGGCCACGCCGTAGACGCCGGTGACGTAGGTGCCGGTGGACAGCACGCGGCGCAGGCGCTTGCCCAGGAGGAAATACGCCGAGAACAGGAACGAGCACCCGAGCGCGGTCATGTCGCCGAGGACGTGCCCGCGATCGAAGGTCAGGTCCCCCAGGCCGAGCACGACCACCCCGAGCACCCCGAAGCCGATCGAGACGAACAACCGCCGCGTGACGCGCTCTCCGAAGAACAGGTACCCCGCGGACGCGGTGATGACGGGGTTGGCGGCGAAGAAGACCGCGGCGTTGGCCACGGTGGTCATCTGCACCGCCGCGATCCACGCGAAGAAGTGCGCGGCGAGAGTCGCGCCGGCGATCACGAGCAGCGTGATCTCCACCTTCGTCAACCGGGCCAGCTCGCGCAGCCGGGAGCCGGCGAGGGGCGCGAGGAGAACGGCCGCGATCAGCAGACGCCAGGCCGCAATGGCCACCGGACTCGCGTCGCCGAGACGGATGATGTTCCCCGACTGGCTCGCCGCGAGGATGCCGACCACCAG
The DNA here is from genome assembly GCA_964428225.1 of uncultured Planctomycetaceae bacterium. Taxonomy (GTDB): domain Bacteria; phylum Planctomycetota; class UBA1135; order UBA1135; genus JBFMCU01. The sequence goes on along the minus strand of CAYRXS010000079.1, from coordinate 4,524 downwards.
GAACCCGTACACGTGACGCGGCGCGGACATCGGCTCAATCGACCAGGGGCGACCTCGCAAGTCAAGCCTCCCCCTCGCCGCGGACGGCGAAGGCGGAGGCGACGTGCTCTCGAGACGTCAGCGGTGCGGCGAGACCAGCGCCTCGTGCCGCAGCAGGGGGCGGTGCATCGAGCCGTGGGAGGTGTGGCAGTCGCTGCAGGTCGCGCCGCCCCGGGCGGCCTCGGACTGCGGGAACGTGGACTTGTCGTGACCCGAGCCCGTCGGCACGGGGAAGCTCACGAAGTCCGGCGGATGGCCGCCGTGGCAGGTGAGGCAGAACTCCGTCGGCGTGCCCCGCCAGGGCCGCGCTCCGTCCGAGCGCGGATCGACGAGGCGCACCTCGCCGTCCCCGTGCCGGTCCCAGTCGTGACAGGCCAGGCAGCGTTGGTCGTCGACCTCTCCCGAGCAGTGCGCGGAGGGCAGCGAGAACTCGCCGGCTTCACCGAGGATCTGCCGGCGGCCTCGCAACTCGCCCCGCCGGTGACAGCGAACGCACGCCGACTCCACGAGGCCAAAGTCCGCGGAACCCTCCTGACCGGTGTGGCAGACGTTGCAGGCGGGGGCCGCTTCCTGGTGGTGGAAGTCCGTGCCCCCGTGACAGGAGATGCATCCCACCTCGCGCTTCAGGGCGAGGTCGAGCGGGAACCGCCCCGAGCTGAGCCGCCCCATCCAGAGCGGCTCCTCCTCCTCGTAGCTCGAGGCCGCGGCCAGGACCTCCTCGTCGAACTCGAAGTCGAAGAGGGCCCCGAACGCACCGGGCGTGGCGGCCTCGTTCTCCGACGCCGCCACGAGCTTGCCCTCGAACGTCGTCTCGTAGGATTCGCCTGGCTCGACGGTCTGCGGACGGACGCGCCGCCGCGGCGTGGTGCTGCCCGCGGGCTCCAGGACGAGCCGCTGGCCGAGGTCGTTCTCGAACACGAACGCCTGCACCGCCCTCCGGGTGTCGAGGACGAGAGCCACCGGCACGTCCATCACGTTCTTGATCTCGAGCTCGATCACGACCTCTTCGCCGAGGGTCAGCCACTGCGGCTCGACGGTGATCCCGCAGACCAGTCCGTCGGCGATCTCACCCCAGATCGGCTCCGGGGGCGGGGGCATGTAGCCGTCGTTGGCCACGAGCTTCTTCAGGGCTCTCTCGATCTCCGAGATCTTGAATCCCCACGGCCCTCGCTTCGCGTAGTACGCCACGTTCCCGTCCCGATCGGTGATCGTGGTGCGGATGGTCTTCGCCTCGTAGGTCGCGGCCACGTCACCCGCGATGTAGTCGATGACCATGGGGAGGGAGAGCTCGTACTTCGTCGCGCACTCGGTGGCGAGGATGACTCGCTCGTCGATGGTCTTGGGACGCCCCACGATCCCGAGCTCGTTCCCCTCCTTGAGCATCTCGGGGTGGGCTTCACGGATGTAGACGATCAGGAACTCGACCTGGTCGCTGTACTCCTTGTACAGCCTCTCCACCTCGGCGGCGCGAGAGGTGAAGGGAGGTCATGTGAAGCTCGACATGAACATACAGACCGGCCGGTCGCCGAACCACGACGACAGCTGGACCTGGTCGTGGTCGCTGATGACCCCGATGGGGTTTCCGTCCGCGCTCTCGTCGAACCTCAGGCGAGGGAGCAGGAAGTCCGGAGCCGGCTCGCCCATGAAGACCCGGGGACCGACCTCCTCGACGACGGCGGGCTCGTCGAAGGGCTGGTCCACGACCGTCTCGACGACGGTCTCGACCACGGTCTCGCCCGTGCTCTCGTCGACGCTCTCCTCGATCGTGAGCACCTCGGCGGGAGCTCGCGGGTCGGGCGTCTCCGGTTCGCTCACCTCCGGTGGGGCCGCCGCGGTCTCCTCGGTCGCAGTCCTCGAGTCGGCGAGGCAGCCGATGAGGATCGCGAGCGATCCGGCGACCACCAGCCACGACCAGACTCCTCGATTCCTTCCGCGTGCTTCGGGCATGAGACGGGCTCCTCGGGAGGAGGTTCTTCACGGAGCGGGGCTCACCCATTCTGTTCACCCCCGTTCACCCGTCAAGCCGGCCGGTGGTCGGAACCCGCCCCGCGGCGTCGTCTCTTCGTATGGGTGGAGTAACGCGCTCGAAACCGACCCGACGGTCGGGGCTCATCGAGCGCCCAGCACCTGTGCGTATCGGAAGTACACCTCGAGACAGAGCGTCATGAGCGCCGTGCGGTACACGCGCCCCCTTGTCTCGTCGAGAGGGCCGTCCGCATCCCACGATCCTCGGAGCGTCCCCTTCTCTCGCTGCCAGTCGAGCACCGCGGGCTTCATCGCGGCGTTCCACGCCTTCCAGCGCTGCCCGCCCATCTGGAACATCGCGTAGGAGCCGAAGTACCAGGTTTCCGGATCGCCAACGGCCTCCGGCGTATCCCCCTTCGGCAGGCTCGCGAGCAGCCGATCGGCGTGTTCCCCCATCACCGGATGGGCGGCGGGATCCTGCCCGAGCAGGAACCGGCACAAGAGCCCCATGGCGAGCTCGGCCTCGTTCGTCCCCGCGTCGGGAGACAGACCGTCGAGCCAGGTAGACGCGCGGGCGAGGACCCCGTCGTCGACCTGCAGCCCGGCGTCTCGCGCTGACACGAGGGCGAGGAGCGCCCACCCGGTCGCCGAGTCGCCGGGCCTGTCCGCGAGCGGTGAGTCGCAGTGCCAGGTTCCGCCCGGCGTCTGCTGGCGCACGAGGTACTCGACCGCGCGATGCGCGGTCTCCTTGAGCAAGGGCGAGCGGTAGAAGTAGTAGACCTCGCTGAAGGCCAGGGTGGCGATCGCGTGATCACTCAGCGATCGAAAACCTCGGGCATCGACGAAGCAGCCCGCGTCGTCCTGCTGCTGGCGGAGCCACTTCACGCCCTTGGCCACGACGTCCTTGTACCGTCCGCGGTTGACGGTGTGGCCGTCTCCCAGGAAGGCGAGCAGGACCAGGCCCGTCAGCCCCACGTGACCCGGCTGGTCCACCTCGGTGCTCCCCCATCCGCCAAAGGGATCCTGTCGCCCCTTGAGCCATTCCAGGCCGCTCCACAACGGCTGCTCCGTCCCGGAGCCTCCCGCCGCCCGCAGGTTGCGCCGTCCCCCGTAGCGCCCCCCGAACTTGCCGCCCGCGCCGCCGCCGATGCCGATGATGTCGTTGAAGGCGTCCGAGTCGAAGGGGGCGTCCGAGAGGAAGTCGGGATCGCCGGAGCTGATCTCGAGCTCCTCCGCGATCATCTCATCGGGCTCCTCGTGATCGGGGGACGCGTCGGCCACCTTCCGCCCCGTGCGCTCCCGAGCACGCTCGAGTGCGCTCTCCACCGCCGCCGAGTCCCGCGGATCGATCCGGTGGCGATCCTCGGGGAGGAGGACGAGGAACGAGGTGTACGCGCACTGCACGCCGTGGCCGAGGGACACGGAGATCATCTCCTCCACGATCTCGTCCGCTGTGGAGTACGCGCCACGGTCGAGGGCCGTGTAGTAGGCGTCGTCGCCGAGCCCGAGGCGGATCCGCCGCGCCTCCCCGAGGTACGCGAGCTTCTGGCGCGCGAACAGGTGGGCCACGGACGGAGAGCCGCTCGCCCCGGCGGGGAACTCGTGGGTCCGGGAGAGCGTCCGGGTCCTCCCGTCGATCGTGGCGGAGACCGACACCTTGCCCGGCCCCGCGCCGCGAAAGCGCCCGACGACCGTCACCTGCTCGCCCAGGTACGCATCGGGCAGCGGCCGCGGGAGGACGTCGTGGACCTGCACTCCGTCCACCGCGAATGCGAGGTCCGCCAGCACGGCCGAGGACGTTCGCGTGAGGAACGTGGTCAGGCGAGTCGCGATCTCGCCGCCGGGCCGGAAGATCTCCGCGCGCCCGCGACCCGCGGACGCGATGCCGCGCAGAAGCCCCGAGTCGACGTCCTTGCCTACCCCGAACGGGAAGACGCGCAGGCCTTCGACCCCAGCGGTCTTCGCGAAGCCGACGAGCCGCGCCGGGTCTTTTTCGCCGATCGTGGGACGACCGTCGGTCAGGAGGACCACCGTGCGCACCCGCCCCTCGGCCTCGGGAACCCGCGTGGCCGCGAGCAGCGCGTCACCGAGCGCGGTGCTACCGTGGGCCCGGAAGCCCCTCACGAACGCCCGGAGCTCCGCCTTCGAATCGTCATCGACCGGAACCGGAGCCGGGGCGAAGGCCTCGACATCCGAGCTGAAGCGGATCACGTTCACGCGGTCCACCGGCCGCAGGTGGTCGAGCAGCCAGAACGCCGACGCCATCGCCTGGGCGAGCTTGCCGCCGCTCATGCTGCCCGAGGTGTCGATGACCAGGATCACGTCGCGGGGGATGATCTGGTCCTCGCGCGCCTCCGGGGGAGTCACGATGGCCATGAACCATCCTCCCTCGCCCGCCTCGTGCTGGAAGGTCTTCACCGCGAGGTCCGGCTCCGCGGTGGCGACCTCGGCGGTGACGACGAGATCGCGATCGAGAACCGCTCCCGTCTCCTCCAGGGACGCGACGACCTCGTTCGGACC
>CAYRXS010000078.1:0-25220 GCA_964428225.1 uncultured Planctomycetaceae bacterium | reverse complement strand
AGACGACGGGGAGGACTGGGCCGAATACCACTGGTCCACCGACGAGACCTGGGCTCACGCCGGTACCCTTCTCTGGGATCTCGACCGCAAGCACATGCACTCCCTCCATTCGTCCTGGAAGGGCGAAATGTCCATCGACATGGCGTGGGTGTGGGAGGAGGAAGGTCGAGAGCGGAAGCAGGAGGACCGGACCTCCCACCGTGGGGAGGGCACCTTGGTGGTGACCGTCGGCGATGGGCCGAGCCCGGTGCGAGCGCCCGCACCCGTCCCGACCGAGGACAAGGAGGAGCGCCGCTTCCCCTCCCTGGCGCCGTTCACCGGCTCGCGGATGTGGGAGGTCATGTTCGACGAGACCTCCGAGGATTTCGACTTCACCCAGGTCATCGAGATGGCCCGGGGGATGTACGAGAACCAGACCCACGCCGAGGAGGTTGCTAGCAAGTACGGCCCCGAGCGAGACGACAGCGGTCCCTCGTCGCTGCTCGAATCCCCGATGAGCGATCCCGAGCAGGCGTGGTGGAGCATCGTCCCGTTCCTCGTGCTCCGGCTCGAGCCGCTGGTCGCCAAACCGGAGTGGACGAGGGAGGAGCTCCTCCAGGCCGAGCAAACGGCCGCCTATCTCTGCGTCCGGGAGGATGCCCCACCCTTCGGGCTCCGGAAGGGACAGCACGCCGCCAACGTCGAGCAGCTCTGGCGAATCGCGGCCTGGTTCCGCGAGCAGTGCCGGGATCCCCGCCGCTTCTCCGCGATGATCTTCACCTTCGACGACGGTCCCTTCGTCGGCCTCGAGCACCCGACCGAGGAGCTCCTGGAGCCCGTGGGGCAGGTGTCGCTGAACGAGCAACTCGAGCTGCGCCTGGCGAAGGAGCCGGATCAGGCGGAGCCCTTCGTCCTCCAGTGCGTCCGCGAGGGCGAGCTCCAGTGGTCGCGACGCATCTCCGACTCCCCGGACTGCACGGTCGGCCACGTTCGCTTCTTGGACGAAGAGCCGACCGATCTCGGAGAGCACGGCTGGAAGGTGCACATGAGGGCGAGGTGGAAGTATGGAAGCGAGTACCTCCACCTCTACGTGGATCGTGAGGGACGGTTCCTCTTCTACTTCCTGTCCTGGTGACGAGGCGAACGATGCCTCTCAGTCGACGCGCAGGTAGCGCCCGCCGGTGTCCTTCGTCAGCCACTGGAGCAGCGTCGAATCCTGCCCGACCGCGACGCCGTGGATGCGCACGTGGCGGGCGGCGTTCCAGCGCTTCACCTCCTCGCGGACCTCGGAGATGTCCGTGATCTCGCCGACGGTGGGCGCGCCGTCGCTCAGGAGGTAGATCGTGTCGACGAGGGGATCCTCGAAGGCGAGCTTGAGCGCGGGATAGAGCGCGGTCGCCCGGAGCGCGAACTGGTCGGAGACGAAGCGTAGGGCCTTAGCCCGCATCCCCCTGCTCATCCGGACGAGCTTTTTGCTGAACGCGGTGACCTCGGACTCGAAGAAGATGATGTTGAACAGCGTCCCGTCCGGCAAGACGCGCAGGATCTTGGAGAGCTCCTTCTTGGCGCGATCGATGCGCAGCGCCGCTCCGGGACGAGCCGTCGAGACGTCCTCCCCGTTCGATCCCACGGGCAGGTTCATCGTGTCGCTGATGTCGAGGATGAACACCACGCGCTCGCTCTGGACCTGCACTCCGTAGAAGTGGTCCGACCGCGTGCCCCCCACGGTGCCCGCGTTGCGCCGCTTGTCCTCGGCCACGACCGCGGCGGCGTAGGTCGGCATCTTGAACGCCGCCCCCTCGTTCTTCCACCACCTCCGCCACCGGTCGGGCTTGGCTCCGTGATCGAAGGCGGTCAGCATGCGCAGGGCCACGTGCACGTCGGGGCGCAACCGCCCGTTCTCGCGTCCGAGCCGCTCGATCAGGAGCGGGATCGAGTCCTTGCGGCGAAGCTCGGTCACCCGCTGCAGGGTTTCCGCGCGCACGGACCAGTCGCGGTCCTCGAGCAACGTGTAGAGCTTCTCGATCGCTTCCGGGGTCCGGATCTCCGCGAGGGCGTGGGCCGCGCCCATGCGCAGCGCCGGATCCCGATGCGAGGCGAGAGCGAGGGCATCCTTGCGCCACTCCTTCTCGGTGATGAGCAACTTGCCCATCGCCATGACCGCGGCCCGACGGACGGCGCGCTCCGGATTCTTGAGCAGGGGGCTCAGCTTGGCGTAGGCGTTCCGCCAGTCGTCCCGCCCCATCAGGATCTCGAGCACGAGCAGCACCACCGCCGAATCGTCGTCGCGCAGGAGCCTCGCCAGGAGCTCGGTGGTGTTCTTGTCCTGGCTCTTGCCGAGGACGTCGATCAGGAGGAGCTTCCACAGGCGCGGCGTCTCCTTGGCGACCATGTGCTTCGCCATCAACGCGCGATCCTCCTTCCCCGTTCGCGCGGCCAGGACCTCGCGGATCACCTCGCGGTGCGGCTTCTTGGCCAGCCGGAGCCCCTCCTTGGCGGTGACGCCGAGGTAGGTGTTGTTCAGGTCGAGCCGCAGGCTCGCGTTCTGCAGGACCAGCTCGAGCCCCTCGGTGCCCTCGGCCCTCCCGAGCGAGACCACGAGCGCATCGCACGCGATCTGCCGGAGCGTCGGGTCCTTCTGTCTCCGGACGATGCGCTCGAGCGGGCGGATCGCCTTCTCGCGGAAGTGGAGCAGGGTCTCCAGAGCTACCGGGCGCAGGACCTCCTTCTTCGCCTTGTTCGCCTCGGTCTCCAGGAACGCGAGCACCTCCTTCTCGGCGTCCTTGTCGCGGCCCGCGTAGTGGCGGAGGGCCTTGTAGGCCGGCGCCAGGGCCAGCTCGTCCTTCAGGTAGCCGAGCCCGCGCTGGAAGGCCCGGTACGACTCGATGTTCCCGTGGATGGCGAGCTGGTCGAAGACCTTCGGGTCGACGCCGTCCTTGTCCTTGGCGATCTGGACGAGCAGATCGTGGACGCTCGGGCTCTGGACGGGCGTGGCGAAGGCCACCGAGGCCGCGACGACGAGGACGACGGCGCGGAAGAGAGGGACGAGTACTTGCATCGTTCCGGCGTACCTGCATGGTAGCTCGTCCCGGTCAACCCTCAACGTCCTTGCCCCGGTCGTACGCTCCCGAGGCCGGGAGGGGGCCGCGGCGCCGGTTCGCGCGGCCCGGTTTCGACATGAACGTCCCCTTCGACGACTCGGAGCTCGAGCTCACGTTCCCCTGCACCTGGTGCTACAAGGTCTTCGGGCCCGACGAGCGCCGCATGCGAGCGGCCATCGCCGCCGCCGTGGGCGAGCTGGAGCACACCGTCGAGCTCTCCAACCGCAGCCGGACGGGCAAGTACGTCTCGATCGAGGTCGCCGTCACGGTGCCGACGAACGAGCGACGGCTCGGCGTGTTCACCGCGCTCCACGAGCACGAGGACGTCCTGTACGTGCTGTGAGGGTGTCGCGCGCACACGGATGAAGCCTCCGCCCTCCGGCCGGGGGGGCGAGGGCTCCCGACCCTCGATGTCCATGGCCTAGTTCGAGCAGGTCAGGACCTGGACCCGAAGCGCCTGTTCCAGCTCTTCCCGCGTCACATGATCGTTGGCTACGGCCAGGGCGCCGAAGCGATCGTTCGTTCGCCGCTGCTCGGCGAGGAGCTCGTCACGGATGGCCGGGGAGATCAATCGGGTGCGAACCAGGATCTCTCCGATGCGCACCCTGCCCTCCGGGCCGGGGCGGTCGCCGCCGGCGACACGCGGGCGTCCGGCTTCCGGCCCGGCCGGGGTGACGGTGCGAATCGCCCGTTCCCACACCACGCGATCGGCGGCGACTCGCGAGAAGACCGGCGCCCTCCGCTGCTGGTCGAGGAAGAGAGACGAGCGGGTGACCAGCCGGACCGCGGAGGCCGGCGCACTCTCGGGGTCGGTCAGGCAGAAAGGAGCTCGCGAGTCGATGCTCGCGAGGACCAGGTCGCTCGACGGCACGGTGCCGACGAGCTCGGGTGACCGTGAGAGGTACCGGTCCGTGCCGTTCCGGAGCTTCGCCCACGACTTCGCGGCATCCCCCTTGTCGCGGATGTTGTTGAGCACAACCCCCACCGCGATCGAGGGATTCGCGATCGTCGCGCGCTTGAAGATCACGTAGACGTCGGCGAACGCCGTCTTCTCCTCCGTCAGGACGAGCAACAGGGCGGGAGCGTGCGTGAGCAGGTGCAATCCGAGGGAGTTGAGACCGGCAGGGTGGTCCACCAGGATCCAGTCGTATTGCAGCTCTTCCCTCGCCAGATCTTCGAAGAAGGGCGAGAACCGATGCTCGACAGGGTCGATCAGGTACCCGGCGCCCAGGCCCCCCGACAAAAGGTCGACGCCGGAGGAGGTCTGCTCGATCGCACCGGCCACGTCGATCCGACCCATGACCACGTCGGCGAGGCTGTGACGGGGAGACGCCCCGAGCAGGATCTGGGCGTTGGCCAGCCCGAGGTCCATGTCCACGAGGAGCACGCGGTTTCCGGCCTCCGAGAGCTCCACGGCGATGTTCGTGGCGAGCAGGCTCTTCCCGGTTCCTCCCTTCCCGCTCGCGATGGAGAGGACGTTCGCCAGCATGCCGGCGCGCGTCGGTTTACGGGGCGGCCTCGGCCGGGCGGGAGCCACGCGCCGGCGTGGTCGCGGGATCACCTTCGAGGTTTCCTCGAACGTCGGCTCGAGCTCGGTCGGAGCCACGTAGCGGATGTCGGCCACGCCGTGGTCGTGCAGGTCTCCGAGCTTGCAGGCCCAGACGAGCTCCTCGACCTTGGCCCTGGGGATCTCGATCCTGAGCTCGACGCAACCCCTGCGCTTGCCGATGATCTTTGCGTCGTCTTGGATCAGCTCCTCGATTGCGTTCAGTAGCTCTTGTTGCGCTTCTTCGTCGAACGAGTCGAATTCCCTCACCAGCTTGAGGGCGACTTCGGCAAGTTCGTCCCCAACGAGGAGGAGCTGGTCCTTGTCCGGATCCTCGCCCGAGGGGTCACGCTCCAGAGCGAGCGACTCGAGGAAGGGAGCGAGGTCGGTGTACTTCGAACCGTAGGAGACGGGTCGGATGCCGATGCGCCGGCCACGATCCATGGCGGACGATGTCAGATCCTGATCTCGACAGAGCCGGAAGTGAGCGCGGACCGAGACGGACTGTACTTCCTGAAGCCAGGTGAAGATCGACTCGAACAGGGGGTCCTCCAGGCCGTCGCCGCAGCCGACGAAGACGATGCTCCTTCCGAAGAAGCGTGCCTGTATCGAAGCCCGGAAGGCGTCATCTCCGAGCATCTCGGCGTAGGACACGGGGCCGAGGACAACCGTGTCGGGCCGCTTCCACCAGCCGTTCAGGTGGACGATGGAGTTCACTCCCTGGTACAGGGCGTCGGCGACCGCGGGGCTGTCCTGCCAGGTCACCGGGTGGTACCCACGGACGTCCTCGAGGAGGCTGTCGTAGTTCGTGGTGGTGATCGGTCCGGGCAGACGTGCGATCGCCTCGTGCACGGGAGACCGTTCCGGAAGGACCAGACTGCCGATCGATTCTTTCAGCCACAGATAGCAGTGGGTGCCGAGAGTCCGCTCGAGCCAGCCGGCCACGTCGACGAATTCCTGGGCTTCCGTTGCTTCGTCGAGGTTTCGTCGTCGCTGCTCGATCTTCTCGGATTCGGCGAGCTCGTTCTTCTCCACGAACTCCAGACCGTGCTGGATGAGCCCCTTCCAGGTCGTCGGGAATTCCGTACCGGGAAATTTCGGTACCGCGGACGTCGTCACTCCGGTGCCGACGACGAAGACGGCTTCTCCTGCGGAGACCGCAGTCTTCAGCTCATCCAGCGGCGTTCGTATCACGGTTGCGAGACAGGGAGCATAGGTAGGTAGGCGAGCGGGGAAGAAGCTCATCCTAGCGTCCAATCCCGGATCGTGGGGCGCATCCCCCCACAATCCCGATCCGCCTCGCGCGCGCTCAGATCACCATGCCGCCGTCGACGTTGATCACCTGACCCGTGACGTAGGAGGCGGCCGGCGAGGCGAGGAAGCAGATAACCTCGGCCACGTCCTCGGGGGTGCCGGGGCGGCCCAGGGGGACGCCCGAGAGCATCTCGTCCCGCGCCTCCTCGGGCAACTTCTCGGTCATCTCGGTCCAGATGTAGCCCGGGGCCACCGCGTTGGCGCGGATGCCGCGACTGCTGAACTCCTTGGCGATCGACTTCGTCAGGCCGATGATGCCGGCCTTGGACGCGGCGTAGTTCGCCTGGCCGGCGTTGCCCATGACGCCGATGACGGAGGCGACGTTGATGATCACTCCGCTCTTGCGCTTCATCATCGGGCGCGCCACGGCGCGCGTGCAGTTGAACGTGCCGGTCAGGTTGACCTTCAACACGCGCTCCCACTGCTCGTCGTTCATGCGGAGCACGAGCGCATCGTCGGTGATCCCCGCGTTGTTCACGAGGACGTCGATCGGTCCGAGCTTGTCCGGAACCGCCTTGATCAGCGCCTTCACGGCCTCGACGTCGACGACGTCGACCTGGAACACCTCCGCCCGTCGACCCATCTCGCGAATCGCCGGCGCGACTTCCTCCTCCGCTCCCTCGACGAAGAGGTCGCACAGGGCCAGGTCCGCGCCTTCGCGCGCCAACCGGAGGGCGATCGCCGCTCCGATACCTCTCGACGCGCCGGTGACCAGCGCGACCATGCCTTCCAGCTGTGAACTCAAGGGATGCCTCCTTCCGAACTCGGGGTGATGGGTCGTGGGGGCGTATCAGTAGCGACGGGGCGGAAGGGGTGCAAGCGCAACCTCCGTTCAGGGTCGGGACCCGGCTGGAATCCGGCCATGAGGATCCGAGGCGCGCATCGGCGTGAATTCGTCCCGGGAGCGGCCCTGTTGCTCACGCTGCCGGCCCGACCGGCGGGAGCGGGGCCGGGCTCCTAACCGAAGCGATCCGTCCGGGGATCCCAGAAGTCGCCGTCCGAGCCGAGGTCCGCGAAGATCCATCGCATCTCGTCGGGCTGCGGCCGGCGGGAGTCCGGCTGGAGGCGCGTCGAGTACCACGTCCGCGCGAGATGCCAGAGCTGGTCCATGCGCACGAGCGGCCGCAGCGGATGGCCCTCGGCAAGGCACCATTCCCGGGCGAGCTCCTCCGACCGGAAGAACAGCATGTTCGCTCACGTGAACACGATGTCGTCCCACCAGCGCGCCGCAGGGACAACGCAGTGGAAGAGCCAGTCGGATTCCGGGGGCCGGTCGAGGCCGACCTCGAGCTCGAGCGGGTCGCGGGATTGCTCGCAACGCGATTGCACGGATCCCGGCCGGTGGAGAGCCGCGATCACTCCTAGCACGTCCCATGCGCAGTTCGCGTGGTACGACCTGTCCCCCACCACGGCCACGTGCTGCGTGGGAACGCCGGAGAAGGGAGGCGCCATCCGGATCGACGCCCCGTCCGCCTCCAGCACGAGGACTCTCTGCTCGCGCAGCCTCCCATACGCCGCGAGCACGTCGGGGACCGTCGTTCGCGTTCTCTCCGCCACCTCGTCCGGAGACGGCCTTCGAGCCATCTCCGCGAAGTGCCGGTACACGGCGAGCTTCACCTCGAGGTCCTTGTCCATGGGCCGCGCATTCTACGCCCGACCGGCCGACGAGGGTACGGCGGCGGATCCCGGGTAGAATCCCCGTCCGCCACTACACCTTCTCCGGAGCCCCGGCGCGCCGGGCTTCTGATCGCGAGACGACACGGGAGACGAGACGATGTCCGAGTACTGGATGGATCCGGAGAACGTGACTCGCTACGACCAGAGCCCCGATCTGTGGACGGCGGTCCGGCGCGAGCAGATCGACATCATCGCCTCGATCATCGAGAAGCGGCACCGGCCGGGCGGGGCGATCCTGGACCTGGGAATCGGGACGGGGCAGATCGAGGAGCAGCTGCTCATGAGGATTTCCGACGCCCGGGTCGTGGGAGTCGACTACTCGCCCCTCGTGCTGGATCGAGCCCGGACCCGGCTGCGGAGCTTCTCCGACCGATGCGACCTGATCCAGCACGACTACCACGAGCTGGGCTCGCTCGAGCTGGGGAGCGAGGGATTCGAGGCCTCCGTCTCCTACGACATCCTGCACCACGTGGACGACACGAGGAAGATCGAGATCTTCCGCTTCATCCACGATCATCTCCTCCCCGGCGGCGTCTTCCTCTTCGCGGACATGGTGAACATGGAGGAGGAGGGCCTCGACGAGCTCCACGGAATCGTCTGGGACCGCCAGGAGGACAAGGCGAACACGAAGACCGGGGTGACGTTCGAAGAGTTCATCGCTCACCTCCGGGAGTGCCACCACCATCCCACCACCCTCGACCGGCACCTCGAGCTGATGCGGTCGGCGGGCTTCCGGTGCGCCTGCCTGCACCAGTACCTGGACCACGTGCTGATCGCCGGCCTCAGGAGCTGAGCGCCCCGCCCTCCTCGGCGCGACGCCGGCCCCCTGCTAGAATCTCCGCCCCGTCGCCCTCTCGTCGACGGTCCGCCATGAAGTGGCTCGTCTCGTGCACCAAGACCGTTCTGCTCGTCCTCGGCGTGCTCCTGGGCTGGGTCGTCGGCGCCGGGCTGTTCGTCCTCGTCGTCGAGACCTTCTGGCCCGGCGAGCGGCTGCTGCAGGTGTCGGTGGCCGCGGTGAGCTTCGTCGTGGCGCTCCTGATCGTGCGCCGCGGCTACCGCCGGATCTGGAAGACGTCGGGCAAGAGCGGCGCGAGGAAGGGCCGCACGAAGCGTCAACCGGCGCGGAAGAAGCGCCCGCCGAAACGCCGCCGCGGGCTGGACGAGCTCTACGGCACGAGCTTCGACGAGGGAGACGTCGTCGCCGAGGTCACCCTCGGGTACCGGATCCTGGGCGACGACCTGCCGCGCGATCGCACGTGGAAGGGCGACGGGCGGGTGCGCATCGGCGACATCACGCTGGAGCGTCCCCTGGCCTACGTGTCTCCCCGTGAGCGCGAGGCGTGCCCGGGCACCATCTGCCTCGGGGCGAAGGTCGCCCCGCGCGACGAGGTCTACGACGAGTCGCTCGACTACTGGCCGTGCTACGCCGACCTGAGCCCGCGCGGGCGGCGCGGGTACCTGCGCTGGCTGGCCGACGGAGCACGCACCGCGACGGTGTCCGTCTCCTACGCCTTCCTGTACTTCTACGGCCTCGAGCAGCGCGCCCTGGGCGATCGTCTCGACCTGGGGGAGGTCCGCGAGGAGGTGCTGCGGCTGCACGGGATGTACGGGAGCGGTCGCTCGTTCCACGGCTACGCCTGCGCGCTCGTCGGCATGACCCACGCGCTGGAGACGAGCGATCCGTCGATGAGCCTCGCGCGGCTGTCGAACGCAGGCGCCGCAAAGCTGCCCCTGCCGTTCCTCGAGATGCTGAGCACGTGCTGGCCCGACGGAAACTGGCCGGCGGACTACGTGCTCGCGCTGCTCAGGCACCACTGCTCGCACACCATCGTCCAGAAGCGGACGTGGAGGGAGTTCGAGGAGCTGTTCCGCCAGCGCTTCGACGAGGCCCATCCCCGCGGGCTCACGCCCCGACGCAACGCCAAGCGCCACCGAGCGGCGTACCGCTGGGCGGCGAACACGGGCACCGCGCCCGCCGAGTATCCGTACCTCGAGCTCACCGCCCTCGGAAGGAAGTGGACGGCGCTGCAGGAGCTGTGGGCGCTGGCGACGAAGGAGCTCAAGCCCTACGCCACCGCCGCCGGGCGCGCGACGTTGAGCGAAGGCGAGCTCTACCAACGTCTGCCCGCCGCCCTGCGCACCGGCGACCACCCCGAGCAGCAGGCGTGGCAGAGGTGGTTCGACGAAGAGGCCGACGAGCAGGAGCTCTGCCTGACGTCGTGGGGCACGCTCGTCGAGCTCTCGCCGTCCATCGTGCCCAAGAACGGCAAGCTCACGCCCAAGGGTTGCCGTAGCGCCGCCGAGCTGTGCGACAGCGTCGGCCTCGCCATGGAGCCCGATCCCCGCGTCGGGCGAGGCAGCAGCCGGCCTCTCGACGAGGCGCTCCTGGTCTATCGTCCCGCCGCGGGACAGGCCGCGCCGCCCGACGAGTACCACGACGCTCTGAGCCTGATGGTGGAGCTGTGCGTCGGGGTGGCCGAGGCGGACGGCGAGGTCTCCGACGACGAGATCGAGGCGATCATCGATCACCTCGACCGCCAGGACACGCTCGGCGACGCGGAGCGGGAGCGACTCCTGGCGTGTGTCGCCTTCTTCCACCGCTCGGGCGCGGGGCTGAAGCGAGCCACCCGGGCGCGGCTCGGCAAGCTGCCCGCCGCGGTGCGTGCAGCGCTGGCCCACCTCGTCGTCCTCGTGGCGCTCGCGGACGGCGTGCTCACCGCCGGCGAGGAGAAGGCGCTGAAGAAGGTGTACCGCGCCCTCGATCTGCCGCCCGCCGAGCTCGACGAGGTCCTGCGGCCGCACCGCGAGGTCCCGGCCGAGGCGGACGAGGCCGCGCCGGTCGAGCCGGCGCGCGTCACCATCGACTGGGCCCGCGTCGCCGACATCGCCGCCGACACGCGCGACGTGCAGGCGATGCTGCATGAGGCGCTGGCCGGCGTCGAGGAGAGCGAGCCGCGGTCCACTCCCGTCGAGCCGACGCTCGCCGCGACGTCCGCGGAGGCTCCGGTCGCCGTGGGCACTCCCGAGCCCTCGACTCCTGTGACGGGCACCCTCGACGCGGGCGACCTCGACACCGGAACGCTCGACCCGCGGGCGGCCGAGCTCGTCGCCTGGATCCGATCGCGCTCCACCGATACCATCGCCGTTTCCGAATGGGACACTGAGTGCAAGTCGAGGGGTCTCATGGCGGCGATGGCCGTCGACATGATCAACGAGTGGGCGGACGAGCAACTGGACGATTACCTCATCGAGGGCGACGGCCCCTACACCCTGAACCGCGATCTCCTGTGACGAACGAAAACGAAGCAACTCCCGCGGAACGCCCCCCGATCAAGCGCCGGGAGCGCGACGCCATCATCCGCTCGCTGACCAGCGGCGTCGTTCCCGGCATCGGCCTTCAGCACATCCAGGTCGGGCGCAAGGAGGAGGTCGCCGCCCTGCTGAAGGACATCGACGCGGTGATGGACGGCGGCGCGGGCTTCCGGATCGTGATGGGGCCGTTCGGCTCCGGCAAGACGTTCTTCCTGCAGCTCCTGAAGACGCTCTGCCTCGAGAAGAAGCTGGTCGCGTTGCAGGCCGACCTGACCCCCGACCGGCGGATGGCCGCCACGGGAGGCGAGGCGCGCGCGCTCTATCAGGAGCTGATGCAGGGGTGCAGCACCCGGACGAAGGCCGAGGGCGGCGCCCTCGAATCCGTCCTGCAGTCGTGGATCGTCGACGCCGACCTGGGCGAGGAGCCGACGGACGAGGCCGTGCGAGCGCGTCTGCGGCCCCTCGAGGATCTGGTCAGCGGATACGACTTCGCGGCGGTGGTGGCGAAGTACGCTCGGGCCTACGCGGCCGCCGACGACACGACCAAGGCCAATTGCCTGCGCTGGCTGCGAGCCGAGTACGCCACGAAGACCGAGGCCCGCGAGGACCTGGGCGTCCGCAGCATCATCGGGGACGCCGACATCTACGACTACCTGAAGCTGTGGGCCCGGTTCGTGCGTATGGCGGGCTTCCGGGGGCTCCTCGTGCTGCTCGACGAGGCCATCAATCTCTACAAGCTGCGCTCGCCCCAGGCGCGCGAGCGCAACTACGAGACGATCCTCCGCGTCCTCAACGACTGCCTGCAGGGACGTGCCGACGGCCTGGAGGTCGTGCTCGCGGGAACGCCGGAGTTCCTCGAAGACACGCGGCGGGGTCTCTACAGCTACGGCGCCCTGAAGACGCGGTTGGCCGCCAACACCTTCGCCATCGGCGAGCTCCGCGACCTGTCGAGCCCGGTGCTCGGCCTGCCCAGCCTGACCCCCGAGGAGATGGTGGTCCTGCTGCACAACCTGCGCCGCGTGCACGCGGCCAACTGCGAGACCGAGGATCACTACGTGGACGACGAGGGCATCCACACCTTCATGGACCACTGCCATCGCACCATCGGCGCGGAGTTCTTCCGCACGCCGCGCGACAGCGTGCGCGAGTTCGTGCAGCTCCTGAACGTCCTCGAGCAGAACCCCGAGGCGAGCTGGCGAGAGCTCCTGGCCGACGCGCCCTCCACGCCCGCTCCCCCGGCGCCCGAGCCTCCGGCGGATGCGCCCGCTTCTTCGCCCGCCGACGACGACGACCTGACCACCTTCCGGCTGTGACCCCCATGCCTCCCGGCGGCCCCTCTCCCGCGGACGATCGGCCGGAGGACACGCTGCACCGCGGCATCGTCCACTGGCTGTTCGACCAGGGGTGGCACGAGCTGCGCGAGGTCCAGCGCGCGGCGATCCGGGCGTTCCGCGAGACGGACGACGACCTGATCATCACCGCGCGGACCGCGGGGGGTAAGACCGAGGCCGCCTTCCTGCCGGTGCTGTCCGCCATCGCCGACGACCCGGGGGGCGGCGTGCGCGCGCTCTACGTCGGGCCGTTGCGCGCGTTGATCAACGACCAGTTCCGCCGCATGGAGGATCTGTGCACGCATCTCGAGATCCCCGTGCACCGCTGGCACGGCGAGGTCGGGACGGCGGCGCGCAAGCGGTTGATCGAGGATCCCGGCGGCGTGCTCCTCATCACCCCGGAGAGCATCGAGTCGCTCTTCCTCAACCGCGGGCCCCACGTGCCGCATCTGTTCGCGAGGCTCGATTGCTGCGTCATCGACGAGCTGCACGTCTTCCCCGGTACGGAGCGCGGACAGCACCTGCGCAGCCTGCTCTCCCGCCTCGAGGCCGTGCGCGGCGCGCCCTTCCGGCGCCTGGGACTGTCGGCGACTCTCGCCCGGCCCGACGAGGCCGCGACGTGGCTGCGCAGCGAGGCGCCGGAGCGGGTGCGGACCCTGCAGGCGCCGGACGAGGGCGGCGAGTTTCGCACGCGGGTCCACGCCTACGCGACGATCGGAGAGCCGAAGGACGCGCCGCCCGACGAAGAACCCGAGGCATTGGCAGAGGCCGACCGGCTCGTCCCCGACCTCGTCCGCCACCACCCCGAGGGAACCACGCTCGTCTTCGCCAACTCGCGGCGCACGACGGAGGAGACGGCGGCACGCACGCGCGAGTGGTTCGAGAGCCGGCGACGGCCGGCGGATCGCGTGCTCGTGCACCACGGCTCGGTGGGCAAGATCCTGCGCGAGGAGGCGGAGCAATCCCTACTCGAGGGTGGCGACAAGCTCTGCTTCTGCACGTCGACACTCGAGCTGGGCATCGACCTCGGCGACGTGCGCGCGGTGGCCCACGTCGGAGCCCCGCACCGGGCGTCGAGCGCCGCTCAGCGCATCGGCCGCTCGGGCCGCCGCCCGGGCAGCCCGACGATCTTCCGCCAGTACGTGGTGGTCGATCCGCGGACCGAGGAGATCGACGAGCGGGCCCTGTTCTTCCCGCTCCTGCGGGCGGTCGTCCTGGTCGAATGCTACCTGGACGGCTGGGTCGAGCCGGCGCCCACGGGCGGCCTCCACCTGTCCACCTTCGTGCACCAGGTGCTGTGCGTGATCGCCCAGCACCACGGCTGCTCGGCCCCCGATCTGTACGAGATCCTCGCCAACCGCGGCAACTTCCACTGGATCTCGCAGGACGCGTTCGTCCGGACCCTGCGCCACCTCGGCGAGCAACGGCTGATCAGCCAGATGAGCGACGGCACGCTGCTGCTCGACGCCGAGGGCGAGCGATGGGTCGAATCGCGCGAGATCTACGCCGTGTTCCAGACTCCCGAGGACTGGCGCGTCGAGCACGCGGGCGCGACGATCGGCACCGTGCCGCTCGAGAACGTGCTGTTGCCCGGCGACAAGCTGCTCCTGGCCGGGCGGAACTGGCGCGTGACGACCGCCCACCTCGAGGGGCGGGTGCTCGAGGTGGAACCCTCCGCCCAGGGCAAGCCCGCGATCTACGGCGGCGCGGGGGGAGACGTTCATCCGGAGCTCCTGGCGCGCATGCGTCGCCTGCTCGAGTCGTCCGACGCTCCGCCGCGGTTCTGCGACACCGCGACGCGAGACCTCGTCGAGCTGGCCCGCGCGCGTTTCGCGGAGCACGTCGCCGACACCGCGGTGACCGCCACGAGGGGCGGCCTGGTGTCGTGGACGTGGGCGGGCACGATGGTCGATCGCACGCTCGCCGCCCTGCTGCGCATGACGATGCCCGATCGCGAGATCGACTACGGCCACGCCACCGTCGAGGTCGCGTGCTCCCCCGACGACCTGGCCGCCGCGATCGCCGATCTCCGGCGCCGCGACGACCTCGAGGTGGACCTCATCCGCTTCCTCGCCGATCACCCCGCCCTGCTCCGGACGGAGAAGTTCGACGAGTACCTGCCCGACCGCGACCTCGCCGTCCAGCACGTCCACGACCGCCTCCACGTCGAGGGCGCGCGACGGTGGCTGGAGGCCCAGGGGCCTCCCCCGGGCTGATCCGGGGCTCGAGGCGGCTCCGCTCCCGATTTCCGCGACCGGGACGTCCCTGCGGCCCGCCGCGGTCGTATGCGGAGCGACCGAGGAGCACGCCATGATCATGATGCGACGGAAGGAGCAGCGCGAGGGAGATCCGCCCTCGCGGTTCGTCCCCGGGGAGCTCGTCCGGCATCGGCGCTACGGCTATCGGGGCGTGGTCGTGGCCCTCGATCTCGAGTGCTGCGCCCCCGACGAGTGGTACCACTCCAACCAGACCCAGCCGAGCCGAAGCCAGCCCTGGTACCACGTCCTCGTCCACCACTCCCACCAGACCACCTACGCCGCCGAGGAGAACCTGGAGGAGGAGCACGACTTCGAGCCAATCGTGCATCCGCTCCTCGACGGCTTCTTCGACGGTTTCGAGAACGGCCGCTACGTCCGCAACGACCACCGCTGGGGAGCGTGAGACGTCGAGGAACGCCCCACCACCGGCGCGGGCACGATCAGCGACACGTTGCGGCTGGAGTAGGGTCGGCGGGGCGCCTACCGACGCGACAGGCAGTCCTCGAGGAAAGCCCGCTCGACCTCGAGCAGCTCCTCGACCAACCCGCCCTCGAAGGTGCCCAGCTCGAAGCAATACGCCCGCAGAGCCACCTGCAGGTGATCGCCTTCTCGCACGAGCGATGTGTGACCGCCGGTCTTTGCGGCGGCCAACAGCTCGTCACGCTCGTCGTCGGGCAGGTAGACGTCGTCCTCCACCGCCAGGAGCAGGATGGGAATCGTGGACCGCCTCAGCACCTCGTCGAGCGAGACGTCCACCGGACGCCTCAGAAAAACGGCGACGACCGAGCCGAGAAAGGCACCGTACCGATCTCGCGCGGCGTTGCCCGCGATCGTCTCGGCCCTCACCGGGGCGACAAGGACGAGCGCGCCGGGAGCCGCCCCGCCCTCGACGATCGCGGCGGCGGGAATGCTGCCCAGGGACACCGCTCGTACGAGGACGGCACCCGGATGTCCACCGGCTCTGCGGAGCGCCTCTTCCCACATCGCCGTGCCGTCGTCGAGGAGACGGCTCGCACACCGATCGCCGCTCGAAGCCCCCACGCCGCGGTAGTCCATCGCGAGCGACGCGAAGCCGTGCTCGCGGAGCACCGTCAGCGTCTCCCGCATCCCCGCTAATCCTCGCAGGCCGGTCGTGATGGACGTCTCGGCGGGTAGGAAGTGCAGGACGACGGGCGCGCCCGTGCCCGCGGGAACGAAGACGCCGCGCAGCGTTACCCCGTCCGCGGTCACCGCCTCCGCCGCGACCGTGCCTTTCGGAAAGCCGTCGAGCCGGAGCACGCTCGTCCCCGCCTCCGGGACGAGGGGAGCGACGCAGCTCGGTAGCACGAAGCACGCGCAGAGGATCCACGGGAGCCACCTCATGGACCGCAACGATACCATGCCCCCTACGTCGCTCAGCGGGTTTCACCGTGGCCGGCGAACCGAACGCGGAAGACTGCGTGCTTCGCCATGCCGCGGGTGAGCTCGCGGTCCGCGTTGGCCTGCAGGTGGAGGTAGCGGCGGCCGTGGTACGTCTCGAACTCCGCGCGCGTGAGCTCGTAGGGAAGGAGCTCGCCGTCCCCATCGCGGACCTCCACCGTCACCTCGAGCTCCGCCCCCTCGGGCAGCAGCCCCTCGAGCGCGACTCGCTCGCCGATACGCCAGTCGTCCGCACTCGTGCCGTAGATGTCCCACTCGCGGAAGTGGAAGCCCTCGTCCCATTCGAGACCGACGTCGAAGCCGTCCTCGTGGCGGACGATCACCGTCCTCTCGCGGGGGTGCGCCGCGGCCGAGAAGGGGCGCAGGGACGGATCCCCGATCAGGATGCGGTTCGCTCCTCCGCCCTGCATGACGTACTCGGCCGAGGAGTGCGGGCGGCCCGGCTCCACGAGGTCCAGGACGAGCTCGCCCCCCGCGGCGAGGAAGACGTCGTCCCAGGTCGACTTGATCGCCTCCCCGAGCGACGCACCCTCGCGCAGGGCGAACTCCGACTCGAGGTCCACGCTGAACCCGTGGTTCGCGGCGATCGGCGCGAGAAAGGCCACCGCCCCGGCGTCCAGGATGGCCAGGCAGAGGCTCTCTTCCGGAGCCAGCTCGTGGACGGTGACTCGATCGGTGACGCCGAACGTGGAGACGATGTCCCCCTCGACGAACACGCGCCCCGTGGCCGCGGAGTGACAGGTGCCGCTCCACACGATCGGGCTCGCGAGCTCGAGCGCGGCGAACTCCCTTGCGAGGACGCGGGGCATGGCGCCCCCCGGATCGTGCCCCACGAGCTCGGGGCGGTACGACCAGTGCTTCGAGGAGTCGACGTTGCGCGAGTCGTCGAACAGCCAGATCCCCTGCGGATCACCGTTGCCCGTGAGCTGAACGACCGAGGCGCTCTCGAGCCGGCCGAGGTTCTCCGCCACGAAGTCCCTGACCGCGGGATCGTCCTCGACGATCGCGAAGCCAATGCCCGGGCCCGAGAATCCCGCGGCGCGGGTGAGATCGTCGACGTAGCTCGCCCAGACCGTCGACTTCATTCCACTCGTCACGAACGTGCTGACCCACGTGCGGTTCGCGAACCCCTCCTCGTGCAGCCGCCTCGTACGCCGCCACATCTCCTCGAGCCCCTCGCCGGTGCGGTGCGTGAAGTAGCCGAAGGCGAAATCGGGCAGCGGATCCTCGTCCAGGCCCGCCGACAGCAGCAGGAGGCGTCGGTGCAGGTTGACGTCGAGGAGATCGGGCGGCACCACCACGAGGACGTTCTCGGGAGCGAGGTCGTGCAGGGCGGTCTCCAGGCGCTTCAGCTCGTCCGGAATGCAGTCGATCCGCTCGGCCTCGTGGTACGCGGCCACCTCGGCCGCCACGCGTGCGAACCGGCCGTGGTTGGAATCGTCCTCGCGAAGCCCGAGGGTCACGACCACGTAGGATCCGTCTCCCCGCGCCGAAGCCGCCGACGACCCGGAGGGGGCGGCGGGGTCCTGCTCGAGGGGAATCGACTCCAGGAGCTCCGATTCCGGGTCCTCGTCCCGGATCGTGTTCCAGCACTTCCACGCCTCGTCGCGATTCCCGAGGTACTCGTGGTACAGACCGTGGAAGAAGAGGACGTAGTGCCTCGCCTCGCGGTCGGCGTCGAGCCGGAACCACTCTTCCTGGACCTCCAGGGCATTCGTAAAGTCCTCCTGCCGACCGAGGGAGGCGGCGAGGAAGAAGAGCGTCTGGGACTGCAGATCGCGATCGAGCTCCTCGCGCTCCAGCACGGCACGGAAGTAGGCCTCCGCCGCGGCCATGTTCTCGCGGTCGAAGAACTCGTCGAGCCCGAGGTTGAAGAGCTCCGCCGGCGAGGGACCGTCCGATCCGCGCGCGTCCGGGGAGAAGCTCGACGGTTCGAGGGACAGCACGTGGGCGCCGCCGCCGAGCATCCGCTCGCCGAACACGGAGGTGACGATCATGTCCGCGTCCTCCTCCAGCTCCGCGTGAATCCGTCCGCGCAGGAGGGTGACCTTCCACCCGTCCGCGGTGCGGTCGAGATCGAGCACCGCGGGCCCCGCCACGCGAATCGTTCCCGTCCCCAGGAGGTTCAGGAAGTGGACCGAGTCGAGGGGAACCTCGAGGTGATTGTGGCTCCGCAGCGGCGCGGAGGGCCCCTCCTCGAAGGTCATGGAGAGGTTTAACGTCGACGGCGTGTTCGATCCGTAGGCCGGCGTGCCGCCCATGAGGGCGTCGACCACCAGCAGCGCTCCGGCGACGAGCAGGACCGCCGCCACGTGCCTCAGCCAGCGGAGGCGCGGCAGGGGCTTCACGTCGTGGGCCGTTCGTGGTCGCCGGAGCAGCTCGGTGAGAGCTCGCTCCTCGAGGAGCTCGCGCCGGCACGCCTCGCAGGTGGCGAGGTGCGCGGCGATCTCCGCTCGCTCGTCCGCCGTCCGTTCGTCCTCGACGATCTCGAAGAGCCGCGGGCGGATCGTCTCGCATTCCGTGTTCATCGTTTCCATGTCCCTCGGGCTGTCGCGTGGAGCGTCGTCATTCGAGCAGCCTCCGTCGCAGCGACTTGCGGGCCTCGTAGATGCGTCCTCTCACGGTGGAGATCGGGACTCCGAGCCGCTCGGCGATCCGCGCATAGGAGAGATCGGCGCGATAACGCAGGTGGATCACCTCGCGGTGCATCGGCGACAGCCGGTCCACCTCGGCCCAGATCCATTCCGCCGATCGATCCCGGGCCACGGCCTCCAGCAGGCTCGGCTCGAGCTCCCGAGCGCGCCGCTTGCGGCGGTGCTCGATCACGCAGTTCTTCGCGATCCTCGTGAGCCAGCCCCGCAGCTTGCGCGGCTCGCCGATCTGATCCAGGCGCAGGAAGGCGAGGTAGAAGGTCTGCTGGACGATCTCCTCGACGGAGTCCGGATCTCGGAGCCGCCGCGTCACGACGCGCCGCACCGCCTCGTCGTGGCGGCGCACCACCTCCGCGAACCGGGTCGTGTCCCCGGCGAGGATCTCCTGCACCAACGTCGAATCGTCCGGATCGGGCATCGCGTTCGCGGGCGTCACGCTCGACCGCACCCCCCCGACGGACCGAGAACCCGCGAGATCAAAGGAATCCGCGGTTTCCCGCCGGAGGGGCGGGGAGGGAATGTTCTTCCGCCCCATTCTCGCGCGGATCGGCGGGAATGCCCACCGGGAATCGCTACGGTCCGTCGTCGAGGCCGAAGCCCTTCATGCCGGGGAACTTGCCGTCCGAGGTCCAGCGCTCGCCGTTCGCGAGGCCCTCCCGGCCGTACTCGTCGCGATCGCGACCGAGGTCGAAGAAGAGGCCCACGGTGGGCAGCTCCTGGCGCCAATCCCGGGGATCCTGGTCGGCAAAGCAGGGGCGGCCGCCGTTCATCGTCGTCTTGAACGTGTAGGTGTCCTTGCCGTCGGAGTCGAGGAAGAGCCCGACGCCGTCGATGTCTCCGCAACCCAGCGATCGATCGGGAGCGAAGTACCAGTCGTCGCCGCCCTCGTCGCGAAAGACCGAGATCGACAGGTCGCGGCCGTTGCCGAGGGACTGGGACATCGTCGTCTCGTAGCGATCGTTTCCCTTCGCGTCGAGCATGTAGGAGAGCGCGTAGTGGGCGGAGGCCGACTGGCCATACCAGACCGCCGAGTACGCGTCGTTCCCGTCCAGGTCGAAGAGCAGCCCCACGCCGAACCAGTAGCCGACGGCCTGGGCAAAGACGGCGCCGGAGTACTCGTCGTCCCCCGCGTGATCGAGGAGCAGCCCGATCCCACCGGACACCCAGCGCATGTCCGAATCGCTCCGCAGGCCGTACCCCGCGCCCTGGGCCATCGACGTGTTGTGCTCCTTCGTCTGGGCGGAAGGGCTGACCACCTCGTCGTCGCGAGCGACGTAGGTGTCGCTCCCCGCCCGATCGACGAGGACGCCCGCCCCCAGCGGCTGGCCGAGCCCCTGTCCGTAGGAGAAGAGCTCGTACTCGTCGTCTCCCTCCTCGTCGAGGATCATCCCCACCCCGGCCAGTCCCACCGCCTGGCACAGGTGGTCTCCGACGTAGCGATCGTTCCCCTCGACGTCGTGGACGATACCGGCGCCGACGATGCCGAAGCCCGCGCCGTACTGCTCGGCGAGCCACCGGTCGTCGCCCCGCAGGTCGATGACGATCCCGACGCCGGCCACTCCGGCGCCCGCGCCCGCTCCGCCCGGCTCGCCGGTCGCCTCGTAGCAATCCTCACCGCGCACGTCGATCACCGCGCAGAAGGGATGCGCCCCGCTGCCGCACGCGCTGCCCGGGAGGTAGCGGTCGTCGCCGGAGACGTCGACGAGCAGGAGCAGGGGCTCGGCACCGTGCTCGGACTTGCCGCTCGCGCCCAGGAGGACGTCTCCGTGGGGAGTGGGGATGCGCACGTCGCGAAGCCGCGCGGACAGCCGAGCCTCGTCGAGCTCCCGGGCGAGGATCTCGGCGGCCGCGACGAAGTCCACCGCGGCCCGCCCGCCCCAGGCGCGATCGAACTCCCTCTCGAGGAGCCGAAGCGCCTCCGCGTCCGCGGCGACCTCGTGGTACCGAAGGGCCATGACGCCGTGCTCGGCGGGATCCGCGGGGATCGCCTCGACGGCCCGCGCCCATGCGTCGATGCACGGGGGGACGCGGGCCAGGAACCGGGCGAGAGGCAGGACGGCGCGTGCGGGGAGGTTCTTCTCCACGTCGGCCAGGAGCCCCGGCGGCGGATCCTCGCCCGCGGCCTCCCAGATCTCGCGCGCGGCGCGGTCGAGGGCCTCGAGGGGCTCGCCGCTCGGAGGGGCGAGCTCGTCCGCGGCCGCGATGTCGAAGCCTCCCGCGGTCCATGCTTCGCGCAGGAGGTCGGCGGTCTCCGGCGCCTCGGCGAAGCGGAAGCCGAGCGCGCGAGCCTTCTCCTCGAAGCGGAACGTGTCCTCGATCAGGTCGAAGAAGACGGGCATCCGACAGGGGTAGTCGAACAGCGAGAGGTCGCGCTCCGAGTAGCCGAGCGCGCCGTCCTCGCCGACGGTGGCCCGGCGCGCCTCCTCCTCGAGCTCCGGAGCGATGGCGGCGACCTCCGCGACTCCCGCGAGCAGCGGAAGGAGGAGGGCGCAGCGCTTCATCCGACCTCGCGCGGCTAGCGATCCGACACGCGCTCCGCGAACGCGAGCAGCGCCTCGTGGAACCGGTCCGGATCGTCGAGATAGGACGGATGTTGTGCCCCCTCGAGGACGACGAGCTCCGCGTCGGCCAGGCGAGCGACGAGGTCCTCCCCCACCTCGAGGGGGACGACGCGGTCTTCGCTCCCCCAGACGGCGAGGGTGGGGAGCGTCGAGCCCTCGAGACCCGCGACATGATCGCGGATCCCCACCGGAGCCACGGCGACGAAGCCCGACAGCAGCTCCGGGCGGCCCGCGACGATCGGGAGGGCCGCGCGTCCGCTCATCGAGGGCGAGACGACGATCGGCTTCTCGATTCCGAGGGCGTCGAACAGGGCGGGCAGTATTTCCTCGTCGGCGAGCTCCGCGGCGGGCGACTCCCCGTAGCCCGGCAGATCCACCGCCACCACGCAGAATCCCCGGCGGGCGAGGACCTCGAGCGTGCCCAGCTCGCGCCAGGTCTCCGCGGAGAAGCGCGCCCCGTGCAGCAGCACGAAGGTCGTCCCGCCCGCGCCCCCCGCCTCGAGCACGTGCAGCCGCGCTCCCCCCGCGGTGACGAACCGCGATACCGGCGTGTCGTCGCCGGGCGCCGGCGTCGTCGCGTGCCGACAGGCCACGACGAAGACCAGGAATCCCAGCACGGTCCACCCGAGAGTCGCGTTCACCCCTACACCCTATCGCGCTACCCTGACGGGATGAAGGTCCCTCTCGCTCGCTCGATGCGCGTCGTGCCGCTCCTCGCCCTCCTCGCCGTCGGCGGGTGCATGACCCCGGCCACCATGGCCACGATCCACACCGCGGCGGACGGTACGGCGCGGGTGGAGCTCGACGGCGATCCGTTCGCCACCGTCCACTTCGCGGCCGCGCCCCGTCCCTACGTCCATCCCGTGCTGGCCCCCGGCGGGGTGCGGGTGACGCGGAGCTGGCCGATGGAGGTCGAACCCGGCGAAGCGCACGACCACCCCCACCACACGTCGCTGTGGTTCGCGCACGGCGACGTGAGCGGCTACAACTTCTGGGCTCCCTCGGGGAGGAACGAACGCATCGAGCTCGACGAGGTCCTGAACCTCCTCGAAGGCACGCTCGGCGCCGTGATCCACGCCCGGTATCGCTGGATGGCCGAGGAGGACGTGCTCGTGTGCACGGAGGACCGCTGGCTCGTCTTCGACGACGACGAGGAGGGGCGATTCATCGACTTCCAGTCGACCCTGACTCCCGGGGACGAGCCCCTGGTCTTCGGGGACACGAAGGAGGGGATCCTTGCCATGCGCCTGCACCCCGCCCTGCGGCTGGAGGGCGAGGTGGCCGCCGGCTCGATCGTGAACAGCGAGGGCGAGCGCGACGGCAGGTGCTGGGGAAAGCGCGCGAGGTGGGTGGAGTACTCGGGCCTCGTCGATGGCGTGGACGTCGGCGTGGCGATCTTCGACCATCCCTCCAATCCCCGGCACCCCACGTGGTGGCACGCGCGCGGCTACGGGCTCGTCGCCGCGAATCCTTTCGGAATCCACGACTTCGAGAAGAAGCCCGAGGGAACCGGAGATCTGACGGTGGAGCCCGGCGAGACGATCACCTTCCGCTACCGCATCCTGATCCACACCGGCAAGTGGAAGCCCGCGAAGATCCACGCGGCCTACGTGAGTTACCTCGGCGACTGACGCGGAGCTCCCGGCGAGGAATCTCCCTCTCGTGCGCTAGCGGAACGGATCCCCCGGAGCCGAGTAGACGCGCACCGCCGGGGCGTGGATGCGGATGTTCGTGATCCGCCCCGAATCGTCGAAGGAGCCGAAGCCGATCCGCCCCCAGTCGAAGCTGGTGTCCGTCGCGCTCAAGATCGGCTCCTCGCTGCCGTCCCAGTACACCCGGATCGTGCCCTCGTCCACGCGGCGCTCGATCCGCACGCGGTGCCAGACGCCGCGACCCCAGTCGACGCCGTGCTCGGCGATCTCGGAGAGGGGCGTGCGCGGCGCGTCCTTCACCACGTGGATGTGGTGAGCGACCTGGTCGGGAATCGACGCGATGTGAGCATAGTAGAAGCGCGCCGGCGACTGGAACCCGAAGAACAGGCACATGTCGCGGTGCGGGGTGTCGATGCCGGTCTGCTGCAGGTCCACCTCGAGGTCGAAGTCGCGGAAGAGCAGGTCGGGGATGAGCGCGATGCCGGTGGGCGATCGGTGCGGCGGCTCGTACTCGCAGTTGCCGAGGAGCTCGAGGAACGTTCGATCCCCTTCCCGGGACCACCGCCAGGCGTCGGGATCGCTGAAGGCGAAGCCCGCGAGCGCATCGCGGCCGGCGAAGTCCTGGGAGTACACCACGGCGAAGGGCGGGGGCTCCTCGTCCTCCCGAGGGGAAGCGCAGGCCACGAGGAGAAGGGGAAGGAGCGCGAGGATCGCTCGCGGACCGACACCGGATATCGCATTACGGGACGACATGGGGACCTCTCGCCGACGGAAGGACCGGAGGAAAGCTCCGGGCGGGCGCGGTACTGTACGATCTCCTCCCGACCGCATGCCACCACCCGATCCGCCGGATGACCCTCGTCATGCTGCGCCACCCTCTCATCGCCCTCGTCCTGGTCATGGCCTCCTGTTCTTCTCCCTCGAGCTCCGAGTCTCCCACCCCGACGATCGAAGTCGCGCACCTCGGGCGCGCGGATGGCGACGCGGCCGGGTTCGAAGCACTTCACCGCGTGTTCGTCGAGTCGAATCCCGGCTACGACGTCGCGTGGCACTCCGCCCTGGACCTGCTCGATCCGTGCCCGCGGCCCCGTGTGCTCTTCGTGCAGTCGGGAGAGGGCGGAGGGGCGATCTTCGGTCCCGGGGCGGGCCCCGAGATCCCGTCCGAGCTCACCGTCGGGGACCTCGTCCTCCTACATCCCGGCGAGGGACTGCGGTGCTACCAGCCGATGGGAGCGCTGGTCTTCACCACTCCCGATCCCCTCCCCCCGGACCTCCCGGGATACATCCGGCCCGACTGGGATCCGAGCATCACGGACACCCCGGGGGGCTGTGCCGAGGAGGAGGGCGCGTACCGGCGCATCCTCCTGACGTGGCTGCCGGAGAAGGGACCGTACATCTACCACTCCCTGAACGCCCACCGCGTGCGGATCACGGACTCGTTCTCGCACTACCACCCGATCGAGGGAGGCTTCGACGAGCTCTACCTGGTGCAGATGGTGCAGCCCGGGGCGCGCCTCCTGACGAGCGAGCGGATCGCGGCAATCGAGGATCCGGAGTCCGTGACCCGCGAGCATGCGGCGACCCTGCTCGACGTGCACGTGCTCGAGGTCGGAGATCTTGTCTACCTGCCCCGGGGCACGATGCACCGCGGGCTCGGCGGCGTGCTCGCCCAGATCATCTCCGTACCGGGCTTTCTCACCGACTGCGAGGTCGGCGTGGACCACCACCTCCGCGCCATCGACGAGCGCCTCGGACTCGAAGGTCCGGAAGCCCTCCCCTACCACGAGTCCGCATCGGACGGGCCCGTGATCAAGTGATCGACGACTACGAGACCCTCGCCGGCGAGCTCCGTCACGAGATCGAGCCGATCAAGGGATCGCGCTTCGTGGCCACCGTCGCTCCCGCGAGCTCCACGGAAGAGGCGGAAGCCTTCGTCGCGCGCATTCGCGAAGAGCTCTCGAACGCCACCCATCACTGCTGGGCTTATCGCCTCGGTCCGCGGGGCGAGGTGTTTCGCTTCCACGACGACGGCGAGCCGGGCGGCACCGCGGGGCGACCGATCCTGCAGCAGATCGAAGGACACGGCCTGACGAACGCGGTGGTCGTGGTCACCAGGTGGTACGGGGGGACGAAGCTCGGCACCGGCGGGCTCGCTCGAGCCTACGGCGGAGCCACCGGCAAGGCCCTGGACCGCGCGGAGCGGCGATCCGTGGTCCTCACCCGACGGATCGAGCTCGAGCACGCGTACGAGCACTCCGGAGCGGTGCGGGGGTTGCTGGAAGCGCGTGGTTTGCAGCCCGTCTCGGCGGAGTACGGCGCTGCCGTGCGGCTCGTGCTCGAGGTCCCGGCCCGAGAGCTGGAGGCCTTCGTCGGCGAGCTCGCCGACCGCACGGCCGGCCGCACGGTGGTCGTTTTCGAT
>CAYRXS010000077.1:0-25229 GCA_964428225.1 uncultured Planctomycetaceae bacterium | reverse complement strand
CCGACCTCCTCTCTCCCCGGCCCCCCCTGGTCCAGGACGAGGAGTCACCCGCCAAGCAGATCGAAGCCTGCGGGGAGGACGTGGAGAAGCTGCTCACGCTCGCCCGCGCCTGGAAGGAGGCGGGCAAGGAATCCGAGGCCAAGAGCGCCTTCAAGCGCATCCTCGAGATCGACGACGCGAACGCGGAGGCCCACAAGGGCCTGCGTCACCACGAGTACGACGGCCAGTGGTTCAAGAGCTACGCCGAGCTCTCCAAGTACCGCCGCGCCGAGGCGAAGAAGATGAAGGAGAAGGGGCTGGAGAAGTTCGGCGACCAGTGGGTCCCGGCCGAGGACCTGCCCTACCTCCGGATGGGCTGGACGAGGTCCCCCGAGGGCGTGTGGCTGAACCCCGTCGAGGTCGAGCGCGCGGCCCGCGACGCCGAGTTCCTGGAGAAGGGACACGAGCTCCGCAAGGAGGACTCCTCGTGGGTCGCTCCGGAGGACATCGAGAAGTGGCGCCAGGGCCTCTGGAAGGTCGGCGAGGAGTGGGTGAGCGTCGAGAAGGCGAATGCCTTCCACGCCGAGATCGGCACCTGGTGGCGGGCCCAGGGCGAGCGGTTCGACGTCTGGACCACCTGCGACATGGACACGCTCCTGTGGATCCGCTGGCACGCGGACAAGGCCTACACGGACCTCGTCCGGGTCTTCGGGAAGCAGCCCGGCAAGCGCCCCGTCATGCTCGTGCTCAGCGGCATCGAGCAATACAACACCTTCGCCGGGGGCAGCCAGGAGCTCCAGCTCCAGCCCGCCGAGAGCACGGGATTCTCGTCCCTGCACTATGCCTTCTTCGGGGACTCCTGGGTTGACTTCACCGTCCAGCCCCCCCAGTACATGGGCACGGGCGTGGCCTACTGGGACACGAAGGACGCGACCCTGAACGCCTTCGGCAAGCACGCCGTCCGGCACGCCGCGGGGCTGGCCTACATCGAGGCCATCGACGCGAGCTGGCTCGCCATCAGCGAGGCGATCGTCGCCCAGTCCCAGGTGGATCCCGCCACCTTCTGGGGCGAGAAGAAGATCCCCCGCTGGATGCGGTACGGCGCCGCCTCCTACGTGGAGCGCTACTACGAGGACAAGGACGTCCAGGCGGACCCCTGGCAGGTGCGGAAGTGGGCCGTCACGAACCTCATGGCCGGCGGCGGGCTCCGCAAGCTCGACGACATCTACGCCATGGAGCTCAGCCTCGAGGACATCGAGGGCTCGACCCGGATGATCCACGAGGCGGGCCTGCTCGTCTCCTTCATGCTCGACGGCGGGTGCGAGAAGGTCGTCGAGGCGCACCAGGCCTTCAAGGAGGTCCTGATGAAGGGCGAGGACACGGCGGAGGCCGTCGAGGAGCTGCAGAAGGTCCTTAAGAAGAACGAGAAGGACCTGAAGAAGTACGCCCAGCAATAGCGGGCGGAGCTTGCTCCCCCCTCACGCACATCGCCCCGCGCGGCGGCAATCGCGGCGCGGGGCGATGGTCCGTACGGAGCCGTGGCCGACTCAGCGGAAGTCGATGATCCCCGCGGAGTCGGGATTCGTCAGGCTCGGGGGGTTCGCCCGGTAGTTGATGTCCGTGGAGATCCGGGCCGTCCAGGGCATCTCCTCCTTGTCCGCGAGCCGGCCGAGGGCGTGGGCGGCCCAGGCCCGCTGGGTCGAGGGCGCGGAGGCGTCGCTGAAGAGGGCGAGGAGGGGATCCACCGCGCGGGAGTCCCCCGAGTTGCCCATGGCCACCATGACCGCGATCCGCGTGCTGAGGGAGTCGACCTCGTCCAGGATCGTGGTGAGGCGCGGGACGAGCTCGTCGTCTCCCATGAGGCCGAGGGCGATGGAGCTCTCCACGAGCAGATACGGCCGGTGCCGCGCCTCCTCGAGCAGCGCCCGCACGGGCTCGATCGCCTCCCGCGACTCGGTCAATCCGAGGGCGAGGGCAGTGCGAGCCCGGACGAGGTCGTCCTGGAACTCGTCGAGCTGCTCGAGGATCAGGGGTATCGCCTCCGGATCCTGGCAGAGCCCGCTCGCCAGGCACAGGGCCGAGACCACGTCGGGCGAGGTCGCCGCATCCAGGTGGATCCGCATCGCGGTCAGGTCCACCAGGGAGAGCGGCCTCCCCTCGGCGGCCAGGGCGTTGCCCATGACCCCCAGGGCCATGGCGAGCCAGGCCTTCGTGTGCACCTTGGCCCGGGGCATCTTCGTGAAGAAGAACCGGCGGATCTCCGCGGTGCCCGCCTCCCGGTCCCCGAAGCCGGTTCCCCGCCTCCCCGCGATCTGGGCGAGGGCGACGAGGGAGAGGGCCCGGGCGAGCTGGTCCCCCTCCTCGGCGGCGGCCATGAGGGCCCGGCGGATCTTCTTGTCGTGGGAGTCCTCGTCCGAGTCCCCGATGAGCCCCAGGGCCATGGCGCAGCTCTGGCGCACCTCGTTGCGCTCGCGGGCCTTGCGGTCCAGCCGACCCATCAGGGCTCCGACGATCCGCAGCCTCGCGTCCTCGGACACCTGGTTCGCGAGGCGGGCCAGGGTCGTGGGCACGTGGGCCCGAGCGAGGAAGTCGTTGTCCTCTTCCAGCAGGAACTCGAGGAGCACGTCCACGAGGACGGGGGCGGATCCCTGGAAGGGCAGGGAGTCGTCCGGGGCGCTCGGATCGCCTGCGGAGGCCGCGAGCCCGATCGCCACCAGGCAGGCCACCTTGACGTCCTGGATCGCGTCCTTGCGCACGAGCACCCCGAGCAGCTCGTTGATCGCGTACCGACGCACGTCGAGGTTCCGCGAGTGCTGGGCGGTCATTCCGAGCCCGTAGGCCGCGAAGGCGCGCATGCGGTCGGGAACCTCGGAGCGGCCGCAGAGCTCCCGCCCCTCCTCCTTGTCGCCGAGGAGCGAGGCGAGCATCTGCACCGACCCGGGCCGGGCCAGGACCCCGAGGGCCACGCAGGCGTTCTCCGCGAGCCCGGCGTTCGGGTGGGCGACGTAGCCCGCGATGAGCTTCATCAGCTCGCCCTGGCCGAGCGAGTCCTCGGACTCCTCCCCGATCCTCGCCAGGGCGTGCAGGATCGCGTCGATCTCCCAGGCGGTGGGCTTCTCGTCCAGGGCCGCGATCAGGCTCGGCACGATCGTGCCGCGGATCGTCTCGGGAGACGGGCGCAGCTCGGAGGGCGCCCGCGGACCCGTGCGGGCCCCGGCGGTCAGCCGCTGTCCGTCCCCGGTGAGGGGCAGGTTCCGGTAGCCCCCGCGGGAGAGCAGGATGTACGGCTCCCGGTTGAACTTCCACCAGATCGACCAGTCCGTGAAGTCGCGGCCGAAGGTGGTGGCCACGGATCCCGGGACGGCCATGCCGCCCGCCGCGGTGGGAACGGTGGGAGGGGGACGGCTCGGATCCGGCTCGGTCCGGCCGGGCTGCCCGGGAGGGGGCAGGGTCGGCTGGGTTCCCCAGTCGTAGCGCGGGACGGTGTCCCCGGGGCCGGGGTAGATGGGCGGAGGGGTCTTCCCGGGGTCGATGCCTCCCCCGTCTCCACCGTCGCCGCCGCCGGGATGTCCGCCGAAGTCGCCGCCGTCCTGCATCGCCGCGGCTCCGCCTCCGAGGAGGAAGAGGAGTCCGAGCAGCAAGGCTGGTGTTCGCTGTCCCATGCGCATGATCGCCTCCGCACTGGTCCGACCGAGGGGAGATGGTCGGAATCCGTCCTCTAGTGGTAGTCGGATCGTAAGCCGGGGTCACTCTCCGTTCGAGCCCCCACGCCCTCCTGGTGCATTGACCGGGGGCCCCTCCGCGCTGAGCGGCCGGGCCCGGATTCCCGCGGATCGGGCCGGAGGCGGCCCGTACCGGCCCCGGAGTGGGAATCGCGCCTCTTCCGGCCTATCGTGGCGCCATGATGCGCATCGACCGATCCGTCCTTTTCCTCCTCGCCCTGCTCGCCCTGCTCGCCGCCTGCGCCGCCCCGCCCGCCTCGCGGAGCGCCCCCGCCGAGGGCTCCCGTCCGAACGTGGTGATCCTCTTCGCCGACGACCTGGGCTACGGAGACCTCGGGTGCCTGGGCGCCGAGGGCTTCGCCACCCCGCGCCTCGATCGGATGGCGGCGGAGGGGATGCTGCTCACGGACTTCTACGTCGCCCCCGTCTGCACGCCCTCCCGGGCCGCGCTCCTGACCGGGAGCCACCCGGTCCGCGTCGGGCTCTGGGACCACGTCCTGTTCCCCTACTCGAAGACGGGGCTGCACCTCGACGAGGTCACGATGGCGGAGCTGCTGCGGCCCGCGGGGTACGCGACGGCCTGCGTCGGCAAGTGGCACCTCGGTCACCACGAGCGGTTCCTGCCGACCCGCCAGGGCTTCGACCGGTTCTTCGGGGTGCCCTACTCGAACGACATGGACCGCCACTACTACCGGGGTCGTGACTTCCAGGCCCCGCCCCTGCCGCTCTACTCCGGCGAGGAGGTGATCGAGGAGTCGCCGGACCAGGCCCTGCTCACGCGGCGCTACACCGAGGAGGCGGTGCGGTTCATCGCCGAGCACCGGGATCGCCCCTTCTTCCTCTACCTCGCCCACACGATGCCCCACAAGCCGATCGCGGCGTCGCCCGCCTTCCAGGGCAAGAGCGAGCTCGGCCTCTACGGGGACGTGATCGAGGAGCTGGACTGGTCCGCGGGCCGGATCCTCGACGAGCTCGAGCGCCAGGGGATCGACGACCGCACGATCGTCGTGTTCACCTCGGACAACGGCCCGTGGCGCAGGGAGTCCGCGGGCGGCCTGCGCGGGAAGAAGGGAACCACCTGGGAGGGGGGCATGCGCGTCCCCTGCGTCGTCCGTTGGCCGGGCCGGGTTCCCGCGGGCGCTCGCTCCGCGGAGGTCGTGAGCTCGATGGACCTCTTCCCCACGATCGCTCGTCTCGCCGGAGTCCCCCTGCTCGCCGACCACACGCTCGACGGATTCGACGTCTGGCCGGTCCTGGCGGGAGAGCCCGGGGCGAGGAGCGGGCGCGAGGTGCTGCGCTACTACCGCGACCGGCGCCTCGAGGCCGTGCGCGAGGGCCGCTGGAAGCTGCACGTGCACCGCCCGGAGTGGAAGGGCGAGGCCCACGCCCCCCTCCTGTTCGACCTCGAGGCGGACCGCGCCGAGTCGACCGACGTCGCGGCCGAGCACCCCGAGGTGGTCGCGCGGCTCCTCGCGCTCGTCGAGGAGGCCCGGGTAGACCTCGGCGACGCGGTCACGGGCCGTACCGGAGCCGACGTGCGTCCGGTGGGGACCCTCGCGGAGGAGTAGGTCACCCGCCCGGCACCGGACCGATTCGCGGGCCGTCGTCGTCGACGAGGAGGACGCCGAGGAGCGCCCCGTCCGCGCGCGAGACGACGCAGGCCCCGTGCCAGTCCTCGTCGATCGACAGCGCCCCGTCGACCCGCCACTCCTCCTCCTCGAGGACGAGGCGGGTGGCGGTGATCGCGAGGGGCGGCGTGCTCGCGTCGACGAGCACGAGGCAGTCCTCCGGCTCCGTGAGAGCGCGCATCGCCTCCCCGCGCCAGGGGGCGAAGGGGGTGGCGAGCTCGAGCCGACCGACGCCGTCCTGCTCCCAGGCCAAGGTCGCGCCGGGGACCAGGCGCTCGCCCGCGATCTCCAGGGACGCGGTGCCCTCCCGGGCGTCCTCGGGAAGCCGCAGGAGGTCGACCGGGCCCAGCAGGCCGCCGGGGACGGGGAGCACCCAGCCGATCCGGGCCTCGCGGCTGCGCAGGATCACCCCCTCTCTCCACGCGAGGTGCGCGCGCAGGGGGACGGGCCGCACCGCGCCCGCGGGGAGCAGCTCGCTGCCCACCGCGATCGAGGGGCGCCAGTCGAGGGCCTCCTCGGGGGGTCCCTCGAGCAGGGGGTAGCGATGGCCGTTGCCCGCGGGCGGACCGGGGTCCTGGGGCGTGGCCATCGCGACCCCCCCCACGACGAGCGTGCGCACGGAGTCCAGCTCGAGCTGGAACCCCCCCATCCGGCCGACGTTGAGCTCGAGCCCCCCCGCCTCCCAGAACACGGAGTCCGTGCGCACGAGCGGCGCGTAGGCCGGTCGCATGTAGGCCCGCACCTCCACCGCGGAGGCGTCGCCAGCGAGGCCCACCGACAGCAGCGAGCCGATCTGGATCTCCCGGTAGAGCACCGGCGCCCCCGGGGCGAGCCCGCGGCGGTCGGCCACCTCGAGGGTGATCTCGAGCCCCCCCGGCTCGATGCGCTCCGCGACCGGCGGCTCCTCGAGGGCCACGAACTCGACACGCCGCTCCGCGCCCGGAGGCCCCGGGCGCACGGCGAGGTAGCGCGCGCCGAAGACGGTCTCGAGGCCCTGCACGCTGTCGAGGGTGACGTGGGGCCGGACGACCCAGAAGCCGCTGCCCGCGCGGGCGAGGGCCTCGGCGCCGGGATCGAGGCGGACGGAGAGGACCACCTCCCCGAGGGCCGAGCCGAGCCCGGCCTTCTCCACCTCCCCCACGCGGATGCCGCGGTACCGCAGCGCGTCGCCGGCCTGGATCCCGTGGCCCTCCTGGGCCCGGATCGTGAGCACGAGCCCCCGCCCGCCCCAGGCGTCGACGACGAGCCACCCCGCGAACACGACGGCGGCGATCGGCAGGAGCCACGACCACGACCAGCCGCGCACGGGAGCGACGCGGGCGGCGGGGTGGGCCTCGGGGGCTTTCCCGGGGGATTGCGTCTCGTTCGTCATGAGGGGATCTCCTCGGCGTCCCAGAGGGCGTGGGGATCGAAGCGGGCCCCCGCGAGCAGGCTCAGGACCACGCAGGACGTGAAGGCGATGGCCGCGGGACCGGGTTGCACCTCGACCAGGTCGCCGAGCTTGACCCAGGCGACGACCAGGGCGATCAGGAGCACGTCGAGCATCCCCCAGCGTCCCGCGAGCTCGATCGCGCGGTAGGTCAGGGCCCGGTGCCGCCGGCTGAGCCGCCGCCGCGCCCCGGTGATCGCGAGCAGGCCCGCGAGCTTCGTGAGGGGCAGGATCACCGAGCAGACGAGCACGATGGCCCCGACGAAGACCTCGCCCTCGCGCAGCAGGCCGAGGCTCCCCGTCCAGATGCTGGCGTCGCTGCGGTGGCCGAACTGCTCCATGCGCATGATCGGCAGGCCGACCGCGAAGGGGAACAGGACCAGGGCGGCCAGCGCGTAGGCGAACGCGTGCCGGTTGCTGCGGCCGCGGCGACGCGGGGACCAGATCGTCGTCCCGCACCGCCGGCACACGGCCTTCTCCCCGGGTTCCACCGCGGGAAGCGACTGGACGAGCCCGCAGCAGTGGCAGGCACGGAGCGCGGCGACCGGTCTGGGAGGCTCCATGCGCGCAACATACATCGAGGCCCACGTCCCATTCCACCTCGAGCCCGATTCCTGCGCGTGAGGAGCATGACCGCTAGGGAAGGCGGGAAGACAGGAACGGACGTACCGTGTTCCTATCCTGTCTTCCTGCCTTCCTTAGCGGTCTCCCTCCGGAAGCGTGCCCGGACCTTCGCTACAATCCTCATCACCATGACGAACGAAACCCTGGACGAAGCAAAGCGGCTCCTGGCCTTCATCGACGCCTCCCCCTCCTCCTTCCACGCGGTGGAGGAGGCCGCCCGGCTCCTCGACGAGGCGGGCTTCACCCGGCTCGAGGAGCGGGATTCCTGGAGCGCGGAGACGGGCTCCTTCTACGCGGTGCGGGGCGGCAGCCTCGTCGCCTGGATCCCCGGCGGCGCCCACCCCCCGAGCGCCGGATTCCGCATCGTCGGGGCCCACACGGACGCCCCCGGCCTGCGGGTCAAGCCCCGCCCCGACCTCGTCCGCAACGGCTACCGCCAGCTCGGGGTCGAGGTGTACGGCGGCCCCATGCTCAACTCCTGGCTCGACCGGGACCTCGGTTTGTCGGGCCGGGTCTGGCTCCGGGAGGAGGCCGGCCCGCGCGAGCGGCTCTTCCGCATCGACCGTCCCCTGCTGCGGATCCCCCAGCTCGCGATCCACCTCGATCGAGGCCTGAACGACAACGGCCTCAAGCTGAACAAGCAGACCCACCTCGCCCCCATCTGGGGGCTGGATGACGGGACGGAGCGCGGATTCCGGGACCTCCTCGCCGGCGAGCTCGACGTCGAGGCCGATTCGATCCTGTCCTGGGACGCGGGCTGCCACGACACGGCGCCCAGCCAGCTCCTCGGCGCGAGCCAGGAGCTCGTCAGCGCCCCCCGCATCGACGATCTCTGCTCGTGCTTCTGCGGCCTGCGGGCCCTGCTCCGGGTCGCCGCCGACGGCGGCCCGCTCGCATACGTCCCGGTCCTGTGCCTCTTCGATCACGAGGAGGTCGGCAGCCAGTCCAGCCGGGGCGCGGGCAGCCCCCTGCTCGCGACCCTGCTCGAGCGCGTGGTCCTCTCCCGCGGCGGCTCCCGGGAGGACTACCACCGCGCCATCGCCGACTCGGTGTGCGTCTCCGCGGACGGAGCCCACGCCACGAACCCGAACTACGCCGACTCCCACGAGCCGTCCCACCACCTCGTCCTCAACGCGGGCCCGGTCATCAAGATCAACGCCAACCTCCGCTACGCGAGCGAGAGCGAGACGGAAGCGATCTTCCAGAGCGCCTGCGAGCAGGCCGACGTCCCCTTCCAGAAGTGGGTCAACCGGACCGACCTCGCCTGCGGCTCCACGATCGGCCCGATCACCGCGGGGCGCCTGGGCATCCGCACCGTCGACGTGGGCAATCCCCAGCTCGCCATGCACTCCATCCGCGAGCTCTGCGGCTCTCACGACCCCTGGTTCATGACCCGCGCCATGGCCGCCTTCCATGCCTGATCCGGTCCCGTCCGCGGACGAGTCCCCGAACTGCTACGGCTGCCGCCACTTCTTCGTCACCCACGACGCGCACCGGCCCTACGGCTGCCGCGCCTTCGAGATGAAGTCGAGCACCCTCCCCTCGGGGGAGGTGCTCCGCAGCTCGGGCCTGCCCTGCGGGGCCTTCGAGGCAAAGGGGAAGCAAAGCGGGGGCCGCCGAGGGGGAGAGCGGGGGCTCCGCGCCTGAGCCGGAGATCCGCGATCAGGCCCGGGCGGTCCGCCGGACGAGCAGCAGGCAGATTCCCAGGGCGAGCGGCACGACGGCGAGGGCGGCCAGGCTCATGATCGCGGCGACGCTCTCCAGCGACCCGCCGACGACCTGGTCGGCGAGCACGATGTAGTCGTTGGTCAGGCCGTAGGAGCCGTTCGTCGAGTACTCGAAGCGGGCGGCGTCGCTGAACATCAGCCCCCCGGTGAGCCACAGGTTCGCCCCGATCAGGTACCAGCCCATCACGGAGTACAGGCCGCGCTCCGCGTGCGACGCGGTGAAGCCCCCGGTGATCGTGCGGAACAGGAAGACGCCCGCGAAGACCAGCTCGCCCAGGTGCCCTCCGGTCACGGTCAGGATGTCGGCCAGCGTCGTGAAGACGAGCAGCGGATACCCGACGACGATCGCCGCGAGCACGCCCCACCGCAGACGACCTCCCAGGAAGTGCCACGTCGCCCCGATCCCCGCGGCGAACACCGCGAGGACGACCAACCAGGAGAAGGGCTCGCCGCAGGCCATCGCGTGGCCGTTCAGCCCGAGCACGGGATAGGCCGGCTGGCCGACGAGCCAGCCCGCCACGCAGTGGCCGATCTCGTGCACGAGGGCCGCGAAGTACCACCCGATCAGCCCGAGCAGCGGGGTCATCGCGAAGACCGGCGCGATCGCGAAGCCCACGATCAGGAAGAACCACGGCTCGGGGAGGCCGAGGATCCCGGGCGAGGCCGGGGCGAGGGCCGGGCTTCGTACCGCCTCCGGAGGCGGCTCGGCAGCCGGGGCGGCGCGGGCCGCCCGCTCCTCGCGGTGGAACAGGTGGCCGCACAGGCGGCAGAGCCGGTCCCTCTCGCGCGCGGGAGTGCCGCACTCCGGGCAGAGATTCGCGGTGGCGGTCTTCACCGCCGTGTCGATCGGCCGCTCGCCCCCGGATCGTGAGCGGAATCCCGGATGCCGCCCAGCCGGGCGACCTCCCTCAGCCCCGAGCCGTGTGCCAGGCCGCCAGGACCTCCGCCTCGCGCTCGGGGGGCAGCCCGGCCCGCGGGTTTGCCAGGCGCTCCTCGGCGTCCTCGAGCCCGTGGATCCAGGCGAGCAGGTCCACGACCGTCTCCTCGAGGGGGCGGAAGCGCAGGCCCGCGGCGACGGCCCGGGCGTTGCTGACCGTGCCCATCCCCCGGTACTCGCCCGTCGGGGGGAGCCAGATCGGCAGGTGGTACCCGGCGTGCACGCCGTTGGTCTCGAGGAACTCCGCGTCGACCCAGGTGAAGGTGGCGTCGCTCCCCGTCGCGCGCCGGCAGGTCTCGAGCATCTCGCCCATGGGCAGCGGCTCCCGCGGCCCGCAGGCGCTGAACGGGCCCGCGATGCGCTCCTCGATCAGGTGGACGCACCACGCGGCGAGGTCCCGCGCGTCGATGACCTGGATGGGATCGCTCGCGGTTCCCGGGGCCAGGACCTCGCCCCCGCGCTCGATCCGGAGCGGCCAGTAGGTGAAGCGATCCGAGCTGTCCCGTGGCCCCACGATGTAGCCGGGACGCACGTTGGCCACGCGCCCGGGCATCGCCGCCTCCGCGGCCTCCTCGCACAGGACCTTGAGCGCGCCGTAGGTCTCGCCGGTGATCTCCTCCACGGTCTCGTCCTCGATCCGGGCGACGGGGGCGTCCTCGGTGATCCCGTTCTCCTCGAAGCTCGCGTAGGCGCTGATGCTCGAGATGAGCACGTAGTGCCCGACGTTCTCCGCGAGCACGTCCATCGACGCCTTCGTGATGCGCGGGACGTAGGAGCAGTTGTCGATCACCGCGTCCCATCGCCGCCCCACCAGGGCCGTCAAGCCGTCGTCCTTCTCCGGATCGCGGTTGCCGCGGAGCTTCTCGAGGTCCGGGAACAGGTGCGTGTTCGTGAAGCCCCGGTTGAACAGGGTCACCGTGTGCCCGCGGGACACGGCGTGCTCGACCATGTGGGGGCCGATGAAGCCGGTGCCGCCGAGGATCAGGAGGTCGAGCTTCTTTTTCGCCTTGCCCCCGCCGGGGCTCGCGCACCCGGGGCCGAAGAGCGGAGCCATGCCCATCATCGCTCCCGCGAAGGCGGTTCGGTACAGGAAGCTGCGACGCGTCGTGCTCATCTCGGCTCCTCGTGGGGTACGGGGTACGTATCGGTGACTCGCCGCAGCGCATCGGCGAGAATGGGGTCCGGAGCAGGCCGCAGCCTATCCCGCGGTGACGAAGAGAGACAGCGACGAGGAGGGTCGATTACGCAACCGAAGCAGCCGTTCCTTCGTGCGCGGGCTGGTGGGGAGGGTGCTCCCCGCGCGGAGGGAGGAGGCGCTGCCGCTCCTGCTCGCCGCGGGGTGCTACTTCCTCCTGCTGGCGAGCTACTACGTCCTGCGTCCGATCCGCGAGGAGATCGGCGCGGCCCAGCGGGACGTGCTCCCCCACCTGCAGACCTTCACCTTCCTCGGGATGCTGGTCGCGGTGCCGCTCTACTCCGCCCTCGTCGCCCGCCTCCCGCGGCGGTGGTTCCTGCTCGCGACCTACGCCTTCTTCGGCACGAACCTGCTGGTCTTCTACGTGCTGCGGGCGTGGTTCCCCGACGAGCGGCTCGTCTGGGAGGAGCGCGTCTTCTTCGTCTGGATCTCGGTCTACAACCTGTTCGCGGTCGCCGTCTTCTGGGGGCTCATGGCCGACCTGCACCGGAGTCGCCAGGCCCAGCGGCTGTTCGGCCTCGTCGCGGTGGGAGGCAGCGTCGGCGCCCTGGTCGGCTCCCACCTCACGGAATTCGTGGTGACGCGCTGGAGCCTGCTCGCGGTCTTCCCGGTCGCGATCGGTCTGCTCGCGGGGACGTGTCTGTGCGCCTGGATCCTCGCCCGCCGGCCTCCCGCGGGCGAGCGCGGGGAGCCCGCGGAGGAGCGACCGCTCGGGGGGAGCGTGCTCGAGGGCTTCCACGCCGTGCTCCGCTCGCCGTACCTGCTGGGGGTCTCCCTCTACATCCTCCTGCAGAGCCTGGTCGGCACGTTCGCCTACTTC
This sequence comes from uncultured Planctomycetaceae bacterium, assembly GCA_964428225.1. Lineage (GTDB taxonomy): Bacteria > Planctomycetota > UBA1135 > UBA1135 > JBFMCU01. Next base: position 13,168 of record CAYRXS010000077.1, on the reverse strand, counting down.
GAGATGGAGGAGATCGTCGGGCGGGAGATCGCCGATCCGGTCGGACGCGTGGTCCTGTTCGCGAGGATGGACCAAATCGTCAACACCTGCGCGCTGGTCCTCCAGCTCCTCGTCGTCGCCCACGTGATGCGCCGGCTGGGGCTGGTCGTGGCCCTCGGGATCCTCCCCGCGATCGGGCTCCTGGGCTTCGCGTGCCTCGCGCTCTCCCCCACCCTGCCGGTGATCGTGACCCTGATGGTGCTCCTGCGCTGCTCGCGCTACGGCTTCTCGAAGCCCGCGCGGGAGGTTCTCTACACCGTCGTCCCGCGCACGCAGAAGTACAAGGCGAAGGCCTTCGTCGACACCGTCGTCTATCGCGGGGGGGACACGATCTGGGGGTGGAGCTTCGCGGGCCTGGCCAAGCTCGGCCTGGGCCTGGCGGGGATCGCGGGGGTCGCCGCCCCCCTCGCGGGGGCCGCGGCGCTGGTCGGCGACCGCCTCGCGCGGCGGCAACGCTCCCTGGACGAGGCCGGGGGCGGGGACTCGTAGGGCGGGGGCGGCGCCCGCTATCCTCTCCGCATGGACCTGCTGCTGAACGATCGCGTCGTTTGGATCACCGGGGCCTCGGGCGGCATCGGCCGCGCGACGGCCGAGCTCTTCGCGGAGGAGGGGGCGCGGCTCGCCCTGCACGCCCACCGGCACGGCGAGGCCCTGCGCGACTGGCTCGTGGGGCAACCGTGGCGCGAGCGGGCGATGGTCGTCGAGGCCGACCTGCGCTCCTCGGACGAGCTCGACCGCGTCGCGGACGCGATCGCGGATCGGTGGGGCCGCATCGACGTCGCCGTCGCCAACGCCGGTGACTGGTTCCCCGGCGACGAGCTCCTCGACGAGGCCCCTCCGGGGCGGCTGCGCGACACGCTCGAGGTGAACCTGCTCGGAGCCCTCTTCACCGCCCGCGCCTTCTTCCGCGTGCTGCGCCGCACGGGCCCGCACCCCGACGGGCACGGAGCCTCGCTCGTCTTCACCGGCTCCACCGCGGGCCGCTTCGGGGAGAAGACCCACGTCGACTACGCGGCGTCGAAGGCGGGGCTCGTGGGGGCGATGCTCACCCTCAAGAACGAGATCGTCGAGCTCGATCCCCGCGGCCGCGTGAACCTCGTCGAGCCGGGCTGGACGGTGACCCCGATGGCTCGCTCCGCCCTCGACGAGCCCGGACGGATCGACGGGATCGTGCGCACGATGCCTCTGCGTCAGATCGGTTCGGCCCGGGACGTCGCCCACGCGATCGTGCACCTCTCCTCCCCCGCCGCGTCGCGCCACCTCACAGGCCAACGGATCACGGTGGCGGGGGGCATGGAGGGGCGGATGCTCTGGCGCGCGGAGGACGTCGACGAGGACGCCATCCGCGCGCGCTCGGGAGAGGAGTAGAGGCCGGAGGTGGCTCGGGACGAGGCGGCCCCTGCGCCACCTCGTCCCCCCGAGGTCACCTGCCGCTCACCGGCATCAGCCGGATCACCACGAACACCGGGTCCGCACCGGTGGCCCCGAGCACCGTGTACTCCCCGCCCCGGAGGATCGTGTTCGTGGTGAAGAGGCGTTCGCTCCGCACGCCCTGGGTCTGCATCACCCCGCCCACGTTGGCGGTCTGGTACACGTCCCGGGCCACGGAGCACCTCTCGATGGTTAGGGAGCTCGTCTTCTCGTCGAAGGCCACCGGGCGGAACTGCACCTCGAAGCCGTCCGTGCCCCCCGCATCGATGCGCAGCGACACCTCCCGGCCCGCGGCGGCCGAGGTCTGGATCATGGCGAGGCCGAGGGCCTCGAAACGGTACTGGGGCAGCAGGCGCTCGAGGTTCTTCGTGAGCTCCTCGGGCAGCGGCCCCCCGTCGGGCTCCTCGGTGGTCCCCTGGATCGCGTAGAAGGTCAGCATCACCTGGGGCTCCGGCACGTCGATCCGGTCGAGCAGGCTCTGGATCTCGACGAGCGTCCCCCCCGTCTCGCGGACGACCACCAGGGACCGGTCCTCGACCATGGCGATGTTCATGGCCATCGACGCGGGCCGGCTGGGGCTTCCGGTGTCGATCGTGACCTGCCGCGAGAAGGGACGCAGCGCCTTCTGGATCACGTCCAGGGAGACGAACCGCGGCCGGTACTCGAAGGTCGTCAGGTTCACCTTCTCGGGAGCCCGTGGCTTCGAGGCCTTGTCGAGCTTCTCGAGCTGGGCGAGGACCCGCTCGACGTTGTCCGGCGTGTCGTAGACGATGATCGTGTCGCCGAGGAGGCTCACGTTCAGCGTGGGCGAGCCTCCCAGGAACCCGCGCTCGGCCACGACGAACTGGCGCGCGATCATGTCGATCGCGAACTGGTACATGCGGTTGGCGTCCACGCTCTGGGGCGCGTATTGCGCCATGACCAGCTCGTCCACCGCGTGGGTGGCATAGCGCGAGTCCATCCTCGCTCCATCCTCTTCAGTCTGGGCCGTCGCGGCCCCCATCGGCGCGAGACCCGCGAGGAGCCCGGCCAGGATCAGCTGTCGAATCATCGTTCTTCCTCAGTGATGTCGTCGTCTCGTTCGACGTCGTGGTTGTTCGCGCCACCGTCTGCCGGATGCCCGTCGCCCGTCAGGAGGATCAGGCGCACCGAGCCGGAGCGCATCTCGATGTGCTCGCTCGAGAGCGAGGCGAGCGGGACCCGCCCCTCGGGGACGGGTTGTTCGGGGATGACCTCGGGGACGGGAGCGTCCGGGCCCTCGGCGACGATCGGCTCCGCCGGCGCTTCCGCGCCGGGCCGCCAGAGGACCGCCGCGGCGAGGGCGGCGATCAGGGCGGCGGCCGCGAGCCGCAGGAGGGCGGGGCGCCCGTAGCGAGGGCGGAGGATCGGCGCCCCGGTCGGCACGCGCCGCTCCGGCTCGACGGTGCGCCAGGCGGCGCGCATCCACGCCACGACCTCGCGGGTCGTCGCGTCGGCGTCGCCCAGCTCGTCGGCGGGCTCGGGCGCCTCGAGCGATCGCCAGGCTTCCGCCAGGTCCTCGAGGGGATCGAGCTCTTCAGGCACGGCCGCCTCCTTCCGCGGGATCGAGCCGCGCGCCGAGCAGCCCGCGCAGCCGCCGCCGAGCCAGGGTGGAGAGCGAGCGCACCGTACCCGCGGTGATCGACAGCGAGGCCGCCACCTCCGCAGTGGGCATCCCCTCCAGGTCGCGCAGGACGAAGACCTCGCGCTCGCGCGGGCTCAGGGCGGCCAGGCTCTCGCGCAGCACCTCGCGCACCTCGCCGCGGACGATGTCGTCCGTCGGGTCGGGCAGGACGTCCCCTCTCCTCTCCGCGGCCGAGTCCTCCGCGCGTCGGCGCGCCTCGCGGCGCCGATGGCGATCCCGGCAGAGGTTGCGCACGACCGTGTTGCGCCACGTGCGGTACGGCCGGCGCGAATCCCAGGCGTGCAGGTTGTCGAGGAGGTGGAGCATGGCGTCCTGTGCGGCGTCCTCGGCCTCCTCCCCATCCGCGAGGAAGCCGAAGCAGAGCCGGAAGACCACGGTGTGCTCGGCGCGGAACCAGGCGTCCACGGCCGCCGCCTCGCCGTCACGGACGGCGCGCAGCAGGTCGGGGCTCGGGGTCCCGGAGGATCGCGGGGGAGGGTCGGCCATGATTGACGGAAAGGGTACGCGCGCCGGCTCACGAGCGCTGAAGCCCCGCGCCGAGGAAATCCGGGAAGGCAACGGACGATGCGCGGCGCTCCTCCTTCCCGCGGTCTCCGCGCGAGCGGAACGTGGTCCGGGCCCCCCGGTTTGCCTAAGGTGCCGGAGCGACTTCCACTCCCGGTCCCCCCTGCCCCCCACTCTCGCCAGGAGGTATGTGCCATGGGGGCTCTCTTTCGCGACATCGACCGCCTCCTGCGAGGCTCCTTCACGAAGAGCGAGGACCTCCGTGAGGGTCGGATCCAGGCCCCCACCGGCACCCTGGTGGTGGCGGGTCTCCTGCTCGGCGCCCTCTACGGGGTCTTCATGGGGCTCTACTCCGTCCTGCGCCCCACCCATGCCACGTGGCAGCAGATGGCGGCGACGACGGTCAAGGTGCCGATGCTCTTCCTGCTGACCCTGGTCGTCACCTTTCCGTCGCTCTACGTCTTCTCCGCCCTGTCCCGGTCGCGGCTCTTCGCCCCGGAGACGCTGCGGCTCCTGCTCGCGGCCATCGGGGTCAACCTCGCGATCCTCGCGAGCTTCGGACCCGTGACGGGCTTCTTCACCCTGAGCACGGAGAGCTACTCCTTCATGGTGGTGCTCAACGTCGTGTTCTTCGGCATCGCGGGCCTCGTCGGGGTCGTCTTCCTCGCGAGAGCTCTCGACTCCGTCTTCCCCGCCCGGGAGGTGCCGTCGCTCGAGCTGCCGCCCGCCGCTCCCCCTGACGACGAGTACGAAGAGGAAGACGAGAACGCCGAGCCGGCCTGGAACGTGCCCGCCACGCGGCCGCGGGTGATCCGTCCCCGGGGACGCGCCGTGCTGCGGACCTGGATCGTCATCTACGCGATCGTGGGAGCGCAGATGGGCTGGATCCTGCGGCCGTTCGTGGGCACTCCGGGACAGCCCTTCTCCCTGTTCCGCGAGCGCGAGTCGAACTTCTTCGCGGCCTTCTTCCGGGCCCTCGGTCGGCTCTTCTCCTAGCCGAGTCGATGCGCGCGCTGGACGGACTCCTCCGGGCCGAGGGCCGCTTCGCCCCCGTGGGGCGTAGCGTTCCCTGGGGACCGCTCGCGCTGCTGCTCGCGCTCTCCTGCTTCCTCTACGGTGCGGCCATGGGCTCGTACGGCTGGCGGCCGGCCCAGGCCCTCTTCTCCGGGACGAAGGTCCCGATCCTGCTCGTGGTCTCGACCGTCATCTGCCTGCCGAACTTCTTCGTCGTGAACACGGTGCTCGGACTGCGCGAGGACTTCGGGGCCGCGTGCCGGGCGGTGATCTCCGCGCAGGCCACCGTGGGCGTGGCCCTGGCGGGCATGGCTCCCGTCATCATGCTCGCCTACGTCTCCACGCAGCACTACCGCTTCGCCATCGTGCTCAACGGGATGATCTTCGCCCTGGCCACCGCCGCCGGCCAGGTCACCCTGAACCGCCACTACGAGGCGCTCGTCGCCCGCAACCGGCTCCATCACGTCGGGCGCATCGCGTGGGTTACGCTCTATGTGTTCGTGGCCATCCAGTCCGCGTGGGTCCTGCGTCCCTTCGTGGGCGCGCCGGGCCTGCCCAGCCGGTTCCTTCGCGAGGACCCATGGAGCAACGCCTACGTCGTGGTCTTCCTGGGCGTGAGAGACCTCCTGAGGGAGATGCTCGGCCTGTGAACGCCCTCCACGCCCTCACCCGCGATCCCGGCCGCGATCTGGTCGGCTTCGAGCTCGTCCACCGCTCCCGGAGCCGCGTCGATCCGGATCGCGCGATCGAACAGCACCTCTCCTATCGCGAGGCCCTCGCCTCCCTCGGCGCCGAGGTCGAGCTGCTGCCGAGCCTCCCCGGCCACCCGGACGCGGTGTTCGTCGAGGACACCGCCCTCGTCCTCGACGAGCTGGCCGTCGTCACCCGTCCCGGCGCGGCGTCGCGGCGCGGGGAGACGGAGACCGTGGCCGAGGCCCTCGCCCCCCATCGGCCCCTGGCGCGGATCGCGGCTCCGGCGACCGTCGACGGCGGGGACGTCCTGCGGTTCGGACGGACGATCTTCGTGGGCCGCTCGCAGCGCTCGAATCCGGAAGGACACGAGGCGCTCGCGGCGGTGGCGGCTCCCCACGGCTACCGCGTCACGTCGGTGGACCTGCACGGCTGCCTGCACCTGAAGAGCGCGGTCTGCGATCTGGGGGGAGAGAGGATCCTGGCGAACCGGGCGTGGATCGACGAGGTGGCGTTCGCGGGCTTCGAGCTGGTCGACGTGGACCCCGGAGAGTCCCACGCGGCGAACGTGCTCCCCGTCGGCGCCGGCGTGCTCGTCCTCGCGAGCGCCCCGCGCACCGCGGAGAAGCTCTCCCGCCTCGGCGTCGACGTGCACGCGGTGGACGTCTCCGAGTTCGAGAAGATGGAGGCCAGCCTGACCTGCCTCAGCCTGGTCTTTCCGCGCTAGGGTCGTCGCGGTCCCCGAGCGCCTCGGAGAGCAGGGATCCGAGGGTGGGGCGCGGGGCCTCGGACAGAACGTCGTCGGCGTGGTTCTCGAAGTGGCGGAGGGCCTCCGCCTCTCCCTCGGCGATCCGGCTGCCGTCGGCGTGCAGGAGGGAGAGCGAGAGCCGCTGCCGGTCGGCGTCCACGACCTGGATCCGCGTCGAGATCGGCTGGCCCTCGAGGAGCGGCCCGCGCAGGGGCTGCGACGGACCGAGCCCCGTCTCCGAGCGGTGCAAGAGACCCTCGACCCCGGGCGCCACCCGCACGAAGGCGCCGTACTCGGTGATCTTGACCACCGTGCCCTCCACGATGTCGTCGGGCCCGTGCGCGCGTGCGAAGTCCTCCCAGGGGTCCTCGTCGAGCTGCTTGACGCCGAGACCGATCCGCTTCCCGCCCCGGTTCACGTAGAGCACCTTCGCGTCGAGCCGGTCCCCCAGGGCGACGACCTCCTCGGGGTGCCCGAGCCGGTCGTGGGCGAGGTTCGAGATGTGGATCAATCCCTCGAGCCCGTTCCCGAAGCGCAGGAATACCCCGTAGTCCTCGATGCGCGTGACGCGGCCGTGGACAATCTTCCCCGCCTCGAGGCTGGCCACGCGGCGGTGCGCCGGGCTCTCCCGCTCGCGCTTCAGGACGAGCTTGCGGGAGACCACGACCCGCTGCCGCTCGCGGTCGATCTCGATCACCTCGCAGGGGAGCACCTTGCCGACCAGCCGCGTCGGCCGCTTGTCCCGGCCGAGCCCCGTCTGCGAGCGCGGGAGGAACGCGTGCAGCGGTCCGATCTTGACCTCGAGTCCTCCCGGTTTCGCGCGGACGACCCGCACGTGGACGAGGCTGCCGACCTCCATGTTCTCCCAGGTCGCGAGGCTGCGCGTCTCGCGGCGGGAGAGGACCCACAGGCTCTCCTCCTGGCCGCGCAGGGTGAACTCGTGGACCTCGCCGATGCGGGGCGCGTCGTCGAATTCGCGAGCGGAAACCACGCCCTGCATGCGCTCGCCCAGCTCGACGAACACGTCGTCGCCGTTGCGACCCACGATCATCCCCTCCCACACGCGCAGGGTGTGGGAACCGTGATCACGCTCCGGCGGATTCGAGGCACGGCGTCTCATCGTCTCCATCCCCCAGGGACGAGACGCCATCCTACCCCACGCCAGGATCGGGGGGAGGGAAAGCGCGGAGTCGGAGCGCGCGGGAAGGCCCGCGCCGGACGCGCGGAGGAATCAGCCCTCGAAGGGAGCCTCGGAGAGGTGCTCTCGCTTGTCCTCGACGCCCTTCCACTCGTCGGCGTCGTCCATCGGGTCCTTCTGCTCGTCGATGACCGGCCAGATCTCGGCGAGCTTGGCGTTCAGCTCGACGTAGTCGGTCCACTTCTCGGGGATCTCCTCGACCGCCATGATCGCTTCGGCGGGGCACTCCTCGTGGCATGCCTCGCACTCGATGCACTCTTCCGGGTCGATGACCAGGAAGTTCTCGCCCTCGTGGAAGCAATCGACGGGGCATACGTCCACGCAGTCGGTGTACTTGCACTTGATGCACGGTTCGCAGACGACGCTTGTCATGACTCTCGCGCTTTTCAGGGGCCGCTAGGGGCCTTGGATCCGGGGTGGCCTTCGGGAGAGAAGGTCGGGATTTTGGCGCATAATCATGCCTCCGGGACCCCCCCCGTCACGTTCTTTTGGCGACTTCTGGGAATCTCACACCGGAAAAACCGAAATCTCCGACGCCCCGCGGGACCCCCGCCGACGCAAGCAAGGAGGATCAGGAATGAACGGCCAGGAATCCGACGCCGACGCCTACGAGCGCGCCCGCCGCCGCGTGCAGGAGCTGCGCGGTCTCTACACGCACGCGGCCCTGTTCGTCGTCTTCAGCGCGATCCAGTTCGTGATCGACTGGACCGAGGGTGGCATCGACTGGGCCTACTGGTCCTTCTTCGGGTGGGGCGCCGGGGTCGCGATGCACGCCTGGACCGTCCTCGGCCGCTCGTTCGGCCAGGAGTGGGAGCGTCGGAAGATCGAGGAACTCGTGGCCAAGGAGCGGAAGCGGGAGGAGGCAGTCCGGTCCAAGGTGCCGGAGGCGGATGCCCCCTCCGAGACGCCTCCCGAGCAGGGCTGAGCCTCAGCGCCCGAACAGGATCGAGCCCAGGAGCTCGAGCGCGCCCAGGACCGTGGTCGGCCGGGGCTTCCGCGTCCCGAGGAATTCCCGGGTCCACTCCTTCTCCTCGGGAGTCGGAGGGCGTCCCCGCAGGAACTCGCCATCGTCCGCCTCGCCCGCGCCGCCCGCGGACGCCCTCTCACGAACGAAGGCCACGACCTGGCGCAGCTCGCCCGCGTCGAGCCAGATCCCGTGCCCGCGGCAGAGGTCGACGACGACCGTGCTGGCCGTGTTGCGGTAGCGAAACTGCCGCCGGTTCATGAGCTCGCCGCACGTGGGGCAGGGAATGTAGCGCACGTCCTCGGGCAACGGCTCGCGCACGGGGCGCTCCTTCCACTCCGCGCCGAGGACGTCCGGCCGCTCGCGCGCGGTGCGGCAGATCGCCTCGAAGGTCTCCACGCGCAGCCAGATCCCCTCGCACGAGGTGCAGTCGACGACGCTCGCCCGGCCGAGGTCGAGGATGCCCAGCTCCCCCCGCACCGCGGGCAGTCGCGCCCGTCGGGAATCGCGGCCAGGGCCCGGGGCTCGATCGCCGTCCCGCACGAGCGGCAGTGCCTCGAATTGCTGGCGATGCGGGCGAAGCACGCGGGGCAGAGCATCGCCTCGCGGCGGTCCGCCTCCGACAGGGCCGCTCCGCAGTACGGGCACTCCTCGTCCGACGCGCCTACCGGCCCTCCGCAGTACGTGCAGACGAGGGCCTCCACCGGGAGATTGCGGGGATGCTTCACCGGGAAGGTCTCGTCGCACAGGCAACGGATCCGGCTTCCCGGGGCGAGGTGGGTGGCGTCGTACTGACGGGAGCAGGCAGGGCAGGCGAGGACGAGCATGGCTTGCCCCCATTCTCGGCCCTCGGGCCCGGGAGGGGCGAGGGGGATCCTCGGAATCCCGGGGGGAGACGGTTCGGCGGGGCGGGAGGGAGCCCTTCCCCGGGGCCCCCGCGCGAACCTCCAGGAAACCCCTGATTCGGTCGATGGAGCCCGCGGAGTTCCGCCCTCAACGAGCCCCGCGCAGCCCGTCATGTTCTATCGATCTTCTTCCGTTCTCGTCGTCCTCGGCTTGCTCCTGATTGCCTCTTGTCAGCACGGGGGCGATGACCGGCCCATCGTCGATTCCGACAGCTCGACGATCACCCTCGACGTCGGCACCGACGTACCGGCCAACGGAACGGACGGAGTGACGATCGACGTCGTGGTGCGAGACGCCGCGGGCCGACCCCTGTACGGCCGGATGGTGGAGATCGAGGCCACGGGCAGCGGCAACGCGATCGATCCGCCGGGGGGGCGCACGGGAGTCGACGGCCTCCTCACCGCGTACCTCACCTCCACCGTCGCGGAGACCAAGACGTTGACCATCACCGTCGATCCGGGGCCGGCGAAGACCGTGCTGACCGATTCTCTCACCGTCGAGTTCATCGGGGACGCCAACGCGATCAGTGAGCTGCTCTCGACCGTGGAGTCCCTGCCGACGGAGGGGATCGTGGCGGACGGAGCGCAGACCGCGGAGATCACCGTCACGGTGCGCGACGTGCTCGACAATCCCGTCCCCTACCAGATCGTCGAGATCGCCGCGACCGGCACGGACAACGTCGTCGAGCAGCCGGCAGCCATCACCGACGCCGCGGGCCGGGCGACGGGCACGCTCGCCTCCATCCGGGCGGAGGCGAAGACGGTCACCGCCACGGTGAATCCGGGTCTCGATCAGGTTCCTCTCCTCTCGGAAGTCGAGGTCGGGTTCGTCGGAGATCCGTCGACCATCGATTCCACGACGTCCTCCGTGATCGCCGCGCCGGACACCGGCGTCGTGGCTGACGGGGCCGCGGTCTCCACGATCACCGTCACCGTCCGCGACGTGAACGGAAACCCGGTCGCCAACCAGGTCGTCTCGCTCGCCGCCACGGGCAGCGACAACGGCCTGACCCAGCCGATCGAAGGCTCGGACGAGGATGGGGTGGCCATCGGGTACGTCGCCTCGACCACCGCCGAGACGAAGATCGTGAGCGCGCTCGTCAATCCCGGGCCGGACGAGGTGGCGGTCGCGGAGACTCCGCCCGTGGAGTTCATCGGGGACGCGACGGCGATCAGCGACGTTCTCTCGACGATCGCGGTCGATCCGGCGAGCGGGGTGATCGCGGACGGCGTCGAGTCCGGCGAGATCACGGTCACCGTCCGCGACGTGAACGGCAACCTCGTGCCCGACGTCCTCGTCCTGCTCGCGGCCACGGGCACGGACAATGCTCTCACCCAGCCTCCGGACGTCACCGACGCGACGGGACAGGCCGTGGGCTACCTGGCGAGCACGCGCGCCGAGACGAAGACGGTCAGCGCGGTCACGGATCCCGGGGGCGCGGCGGTCGCCCTGGTGTCGACTCCCACCGTGGAGTTCGTCGGCGACCCCGACAACCTCAGCGCCTCGCTCTCCACGGTCGTCGCGGTTCCCGACGCGAACGTCCCCGCCAACGGGGACGACGTCTCCACCGTGACCGTCACCGTGCGGGACGTGAACGGGAATCCCGTGGCGGACCGGACGGTGCAGCTGGCCGCGACGGGGGCCGGCAACACCCTGACTCAGCCCCCGGCCACCACGGACGCGAACGGGGTCGCCGCCGGGACCCTGGCGTCGACGATGGCGGAGGTGAAGACGATCGGCGCCACGATCGATCCCGGGGGGTCCGCGGTCGTGCTCGACGACTCCCCCACCGTCGGCTTCATCGGAGATGTCGGCTCGATCAGCTCGACGCTCTCCACGGTGACCGCCACTCCCGACGCGGACGTGGTCGCGAACGGGGTCGAGGTCTCGACGATCACGGTGGTCGTCCGCGACACGCGGGGCAACCCGGTCCCCGGACGGACCGTTCTGGTGGTGGCCACGGGGAGCTCGAACACGATCACCCAGCCCGGAGGGACCACGGACGCGAGTGGCACGGCCGCCGCCACGCTCGTCACGACCGTCGCGGAGATGAAGACGATCACCGTCACCGTCGATCCCGGCGGTGCCGCGATCGTTCTCGCGAGCACGCCGACCGTCGGCTTCATCGGCGATCCGGACACCATCAGCGCCCTCGTCTCCACCGCGATCGCGAGCCCCGCGGCGGACATCGTGGCGGACGGCGTCGAGACCTCCGCGATCACCGTCACCGTACGCGACGCGTACGGAAACCCGGTGGCGGGGCAGGTGGTACAGCTCGTGTCGACGGGCACGGCGAACACGATCACTCAGCCTCCGACGGTCACCGACGCGAGCGGAGTCGCCGCGGGCTCCATCGCGACGACGCTGGCGGAGCTCAAGGCGATCACCGTGGCCGTGAACCCGGGTGTGTCCGAGGTCGTCCTCCTGCAGACGCCCACCGCCGAGTTCATCGGCGATCCCGACACCATCAGCGCGACCAACTCTTTCGCGAGCGCGAACCCCGACTCCGGGGTCTACGCCAATGGTGTCGATTCCTCGACGATCACCACCATGGTCCGCGACGTGAACGGCAACCCGGTGGCGGGGCAAACGGTGGTCTACGCCTCCGACGGCTCGAACAACACGATCACGCAGCCACCGGCCACCACCGACGAGAACGGCACCGTGGCGGGGACGATCATCTCCACCACCTCGGAAACGAAGACGATCACGGTGACCGTCAATCCCGGACCGAGCTCGGTGGAGCTGGTTCAGAAGCCCACGATCGAGTTCATCCCGGATACGACGGTCTCTCCGTCCAGCTCGTCGGTCATCGCGACGCCCGCCACCGACATCGTCGCCGACGGAGCTGACGTGTCCACGATCACGATCACCGTGCGCGACGGTCTCGGCAATCCGATGCCCGACGTCGACGTGGTGATCTCGGCGGACGGCTCGGACAACACGATCACCCAGCCCGGAGGGCCGACGGACGGGAGCGGAGTGGCGGTCGGCACGATCGCCTCGACCGTCGCGGAGACGAAGACGATCACCGTCACCGCGAACCCGGGACCGGAGCAGGTCGTGCTCGACGACAGCCCCACGGTGGGTTTCATCGCCGATGCATCGAACGTCAGTGAGACTCTGTCCACCGCGGTGGCGAATCCCACCACGGGTCTGACCGCGAACGGCACGGATGTCTCGACGATCACCATCACCGTGTTGGACGACCACGGAAACCCGGTACCCGACCAGGCCGTCGTCCTGTCGAGCAGCGGATCGAACAACACGTTCGTCCAGCCGGGAGTCACGGGCATCGACGGGCAGACCGTTGGGACGATCGCCACGACCACTTCCGAGACGAAGACGATCACCATCACCGTGAGCCCCGGGCCGGGACAGGTCGTGCTCGTCGATCAGCCCACCGTGGAGTTCCTGCCCGACGCGATCAGCTCCGGCCTCTCCACGGTGGTCGCCGCTCCCGCCACGGACGTCCCCGCGGACGGCGCGACGACCTCGACGATCACGGTCACCGTGCGAGACGTCCTCGGCAATCCCGTCCCCGGGCAGACGGTGCTCCTCGCCTCCACCGGCTCGGACCACACTCTGACGCAGCCTCCGGCGGTCACGAACGCCAGTGGAGTGGCCGTCGGCACCATCGCCTCGACCCTGGCGGAGACGAAGACGATCATCACCACCGTCAACCCGGGACCGAGCCAGATCGTGCTCGATGACGCTCCCACCGTGGTGTTCATCGCCGACGCCTCGACCATCGACGACACCCTCTCCACGGCGACGGCGAATCCCACGACGAACGTCGTTGCGGACGGAGCCGAGGTCTCGACGATCACGATCACCGTGCGGGACGCCTGGGGCAACCCGGTTCCGGGACAGACGGTGAATCTGACGAGCACTGGAACCGACAACACGATCACGGAGCCGGGCGTCACGGACGCCGCCGGCGTCACCACGGGCACCATCGTGTCGACCATGGCGGAGACGAAGACGGTCACCGTCACGGTCAACCCCGGG
>CAYRXS010000076.1:0-25254 GCA_964428225.1 uncultured Planctomycetaceae bacterium | reverse complement strand
GTGTACTCCTCGCCGGGTAGGTACTCGAGGACGATCGCGGTCGGAGCTTGCGCCAGGGCGAACTCGAGCTCGCGGGCATTCGTCACGAGTCGAGCACCCTGCGATCCCTGGCCACGGTCCGGCTTGACGAAGCGCGGGAAGGCCGTCTGGTCCGGCGAGCGGGGGTACACCGTCGGCACGGGAACCACCCCATCGAGGACCTCGTAGGTCTGGGACTTCGAGCGCGTGATCAGGCAGGTTTCGATCGGGGACGACACGACGCGAGCCTTCAGCCGCCCGGCGACCCTCGCCAGGGCCAGAAGCACGTCGTCGTAGGCGGGGAACACGTAGCCGATCCTCTCCTCTTCGACCAGCGCTCGAAAGTGGGCGAACCAATCCGGGGAGTCGACGTGTGGCGTCACGAAGTGCCGAGCGAAGATGCAGTCGGCGTGGCTGGAGACGTCCAGTCCCGCCGAGAACAGCTCGATATGATCGAACCCGCGCAGAGAACGGTAGATCTCCTGCCCGATCTCGGTGCCACCGGGATAGACGAGGACCCTGCGGCGCTTCATGGGGCCACGGAGGGTGCTGGACGGAAAGACGCCCACGCCAACCTCCGACCAGCGTGGGATCCGCTACGATCAGAGTCCGACTTCGTGGCGCTGCACGTGGGACACTTGAGCGAGGCTACCGAACCCCATGGCTCCCGTCCAGCCCGCGATCCGCACCTGACGTGCCCAACGTGCGGCGACCGAAGGCTCCGCACCAGGCGCAGCCGGATTTTGGCGGGACTCGGGCTGGCCCCGGTCTCCAGCCGCAGGAGTTGACGTGAGTTCACTCCCTGCCTGTCCTCTGTGCTCCAGCGGAGGGGAGGGTCTGCGCGCGAAGTACCGCCTGAAGCGATTCAAGGTCCTCCAATGCCGCGCCTGTACAGCCGTCTTCGTCGAGACGAGCGCCTGGGAGAGCCTGAATCCTCACGGATGGCCCGCAAGTGTCGGAGAGGAGCAAGCCTCCTACTACGAGGAGCACTTCAGGGCTTTTCGAGAGCGGACCTACTCCCGTGCGTTGGACGTGGTGGAGTCGCTCGCCGCAACTGGGCCTTTGCTCGACGTCGGCGCGGGCTTCGGGACCTTCGTGCACCTGGCTCGAGCGAGGGGATGGGAGGCGCAGGGCGTCGAACCCGACGAGGCAGCCGTGGAGTGGAACCTGCGCAGAGGAGGCTTGGAGCTGATACGGGGCACCATCTTCGAGGAGGGTTTGCAGGTCGAGCACTATCGAGCGCTCACGCTCTGGGACGTGCTGGAGCATCTGCCCGACCCCAGGGCAGCCTTGATGCGTGCGCGTCACCTCTTGGCTCCGGGTGGGGTCCTGGTCTTCAGGACCCCCGTCGAGGACGCGCTGCTGCCTGCCTTCTACAGAGTGCTGTATCACGGCACACGCGGTAGAGTCACTGCTCCCCTGGAGAAGGTCTTCGAGTTCCATCTCTGGCACTTCCGCACGACTCTCCTCGAGCGTCTCGTACGCGAGTGCGGGTTCAGGACCGTGACTCGCTACAGGGAGCCCTGGGTCAACAGGAATGCTCTGCATCAGAAGGAGTGGGCGCGATCCCGCGTGATCCGGTTCGGATTCAAGGCTGCCATGGCCATGGCCTCGTTGCTCAGGGCGGAGGACGAGGTCGTGTGGATCGCTGCGAGGGAGGGCTGAGCAGGAGCGGTCGGCGCCGGCGCTGCTCGGCGCAACCGTTGTGATCGCCCGTTCGCGGGGGGATCGCGAACGAGGCCCAGCTCGGCTATGTACACTACCTGACGTCATGAAGCTGGAGGGCACCCTGGCCCACGCCACCGAGCGGCCTCAGCGACGCTGGACCGTGCTCTTCCTCACGGCCGCCCTCCTGCACGGCATCGCCTACCTCTTGCTGCTCCCCCCATGGATGGGAGAGGACGAGCCCTGGCACTTCGAGTACATCCGCCATGTCGCTGATGGAAACGTCCCCCACTGGGCCGGTGGTGGGCCCTACTCGGAGGAGGACCTCGTTCGCGCCACACACTCGCAGCTCCAGGTCGAGCGGCGGTTTCCCTCGGCCAGCCCCCGCGCGGTCGCCGACCTCCAAGCGGTGCTCACGCAGGCGATGGCAGACGGTCACTTCTGGGAACGCGTCGACTGGGCCGACCCCGTCGGCGCTCCAAGGAGCTTCGAGCCCCCGTGGGGAACCACCGCCGTCAATCAACCGCCCCTGTACTACCTGCTGGCGGGCGCGGTGGTCTCGGCCTCTGGACTCCACGGCGTCCATGCCCAGCTGTACGTCGCCCGCTCCCTCTCTCTCGCGTCCTACCTCGCGGTGGTGGCCCTCGCTCTGGCGGCGGCCCGCGCCGCCTTCCGCGACCCGTCGATCGCGCTGTTGGCAGCCACGCTGGCGGCCTGGTTCCCGATCCACGCCCGCCAAGCCGCGGCCGTGAGCAACGACGTCCTCGCCAAGCTCCTCGCCTCTGTCGTCTTCTGCGTTGCGGCGCGCTCTGTCGCCGTCACGGTACGTCCTTGGGAGCGCTGGGCTGCAGTGGGCGCATGCGCCCTCGGTCTCGCGACGAAGACCACGACCGCCACAAGCTTGGGCGTCCTGTGCCTGGCGCTCCTCCTCGGCCGCGTCGATCGACGCCGCGTGTGCATCGGCATCGGACTCCTAGGTGCGCTGACAGTCGGGGCGTTCCTCCTCTGGACAAGCCAGCACAACCATGCGGTTCCCACCAGCTTGGACGCGGTCGTGCAGCGCCTGTCCACCGGACTGTCGTTCGAGAACTGGGAGAGACTCTGGTTCAGCTCACTGGGCACCTTCAACGCCAACGGCCGCTATCTCCCGCAAGCGGTCTACTTGTTGTTCGGCGGGATCGCGCTAGCCGCCGTCGCCCTCTCAGTCGTTGCGCTCATTCGGTCCCCCGCGCGCACGCCAGTCGTCCGGCGTGTCCTCTTTCTGAGTCTGGGTGCCATCGCCCTCCAGGTCGCACTGGTCGCACTGCACGGCTACGGCGTCGGGCGCTACCTGACACCGGCCCTCGTACCTGTTGCGATCGTGGTGGCTGCCGGCCTCGTTGCTCTCGTCCCCAGCCGGTGGAGGAAAGCGGCGAGCCTCGCGGGGATCGTTTCGATCCTCCTCTACGACGTCCTGTTCCTCTGGTCGGGACTGATCGAGCACCAGTACCTGGTGTGGAAGGAGTGAGGTGATGCGACGTCACATTCCGGTCTTCGCAGCTCTGCTCCTGCTGTGCATCGGAATCCTCTCCTCGTTGCACGCGCGGCGACCGGAGATCGAAGTTCGTTTCGTCCGTCGCCACGGCCTGACGGGCAACCTGAATCCGGCAGCACCGATCAGTCAGGGCTTCCGTTGCGAGGACGCCGGCCTGCACCGCATCGACGTGGCCATCCTCTCGCTCATCCCGCATCCCATCGACGAGCTCGTCCTCGTCCTGCGCGAGGGCCATCCCAACGGTCTCGAGGTGCGGCGTGCGGTGGCTGATCCCGACGAGACTCACACGCCCGACGACTATCTCGAGTTCGCCTTCGAGCCGCTCGCTGATTCGGCGGGGCGTGAGTACTGGTTCACGATCACCTCCACCCGAAGGGAGCTTCCATCCGACTACGCCTTGTGGTGGCGTTGGCGTGGGCAGCTCGTCCTCGATCGTCCCTGGGGGAGTGAGGTTCTCGAGGGCAACACCTTCGAGGGGGCCTTCCGTGCGGCGTACCGCGACCTCGCCGGCCTGCTGGTCCCCGTCGAGAGCCTCGACCCGTCCACGGAGCCGGCCTGGATCGAGATCTGGGAGACGCGCGGTGAGACCGTCCTGCGTTGCGAACAGCACCCCCGGGCCCCGATCACCCGCGGACATGCCTGTTTTCCCTTCGCCGCGCGTCCCGACAGCCGCCACCGCGACTTTCGCTTCCGCTTGCACCTCCCGCCGGGAGCGAGGGTCATCGGGACGGCCGAGGGGCTCTCGTTCCACAGCCTCTACGGAGCGGGCTGGCAGCCCGAGCGCCTGTGTGGGATGTCGGTCGCGGGTGTGATCGCCGTTGAGCAAGACCTCGTCTTTCGGGCTTGGACGAGAGGGGGCCCGCAGCGGGAGCTCGCGCGGCTGAGGAGCCGGGGCGGCCTTCGAGTCCTGGTTGGTCTCGCCGTGTGGCTCGCCGCAATGATCGTGCTCGCCAGCGTATGGACCCGCCGTTCCCAGCCCGTCGCCCCGTGAACCTTCCGCCTACGGAAGCGAGCGTTGGCAACGCGCCCCGAGTACACCCTCGTTGACGACACCGCGCAGACAGGACGTCGTCAGGAGCGTGCCCGCTGCCGGAGCACGGCCCGGCTTGGAAGTGGGCCTGCTACTCCCGCCGGCGAGCAGCGACGCGCGCCTCTTGCGAGGACGCTGCGCAGCGAGGTAGGATGCCCGCCACAATGGGCAGGCAATTCCCAATGCGCTCCGGCTAGTCGCCCATGATCCTCTCCGTCGCCCTCACTCCCCGCCGCGAGGGCCGCAGGATCAGCCTGCCGCTCGACGCCGACGAGTCGGAGAGAAGACTCATGCTCTCCGGCGGCCTCTTTGCGTGGTTCCGAGACCGGGGATCCCACCAGGCAGACGCGGGCCTGCTTCCCCCCGAGGCACAGCGGTGACGTCAAGCAGCCGAATCCGCGGACCTTCCCTCGCTCGGCCCCTGCCTGGCCAGTCGAGCCAGCGCCTCTCCACTGCTGCGCGCGAGATCTCGACCGCAGGCGACGCGGCTGCCACAGGACGCGACTCCAGCCGGGCAGCAGCAGTCGCTTCGCCGGCCTTCGAGGAGCCGCTGCACGTCGGACGCCCCAACATCGGCGACCGTCAGACGTTCATCCAGTACGTCAACGAGATGTTCGATCGACGCTGGCTGACCAACGACGGTCCGCTGGTGCGCGCCTTCGAAGCTCGGGTGGCGCAGCGACTCAACGTCCGCCACTGCATCTGCACCTGCAACGGCACCATGGCGCTGGCGATCGCGGTCCGTGCGCTCCAGCTACGCGATGAGGTGATCGTTCCCTCGTTCACTTTCGTCGCGCTCGCTCACGCCCTGCAGTGGCAAGGGCTCACCCCCGTCTTCGCCAACATCGATCCCCGCACCCACAATCTCGATCCGGCGTCTGTGGAGCGCTCGATTACGCCCCGCACCACCGGGATCATCGGGGTGCACCTCTGGGGCCGTGCGGCTCCACACGCAGAGCTCAACGCGATCGCGCAACGGCACGGATTGCAGCTGATGTACGACGCGGCCCATGCCTTTGGCTGCAGCTTGGGTGGGCGGCTGATCGGCAACTTCGGCGCCTGCGAGGTTCTGAGCTTCCACGCAACCAAGGTCGTCAACGCTTTCGAGGGTGGGGCGCTCGTGACCAATGACGACCGGCTCGCGGAGAAGGCACGCTACTACCGAAACTTCGGTTTTGCGGGCCTCGACCATGTCGTCGAGACCGGAACGAACGGCAAGATGCCCGAAGTCTGCGCCGCGATGGGCCTCACCAGCCTCGACCACCTCGACGCCGTGGTCGAGACGAACCGAGGGCACTACCTGGCCTACCAGGACGCATTGCGCGAGGTCACCTCGGTGAGCCTGATCGAGTACGACGAGCGCGAGCGCAACAATTACCACTATGTCGTCCTCTGCTTGGGAGACAGCTTCGCCATCAGGCGCGACACGCTGGTCCAGGCTCTACGCGCCGAGAACGTGCTGGCCCGCCGGTACTTCTGGCCAGGCTGCCATCGGATGGCGCCGTTCCGTGAACGCTTCACGCGTACGGGCCGAGCACTGCTCAACACGGAGCGCGTAGCGGAGCGCGTCGTCGTCCTGCCAACGGGAACCGCACTGCCTGACGGCGCGACTGAGCAGATCGTCGACATCGTGAAGCGCGTCCGGGAGCGGAGCTAGCTTCGGCTCCGCGGCCGTGTAGGAGTCCGGCGCCGCTGCATGCATCGCGCCCGACTAGGGGCGAGCTGCAACGACGCGAAAACCGATGAAGATGTTGCGGGTCGTCGGTACGTTGCGGCTCCGGTTCGCCGACCGCAGGTACAAGGGAGTGTTGTGCCAACTCGCGCCGCGGATCACGCGCTCCGAACCCGACGACGGCCCGCTGGGGTTGTCGCTCGGGCTGCCGGAGTAGTACGTGGATGAGTACCAGTCCCCGCACCACTCCCACACGTTGCCGGAGGTGTCGTACAGACCGTACCCGTTCGCCATGTCCACCCCGGGCGGCGTCTGGTTCCCGTCGTAGTAGCCCACCGGTGCGGTCCAGGGAACCGCGCCTCTTTCGAAGGGATCTCCGGAGTCCCAGTAATTGGCCTGCGAGCCGTCGATCGTGACTCCCCACGGGTACTCGTAGTAGGGGCCGTGCTCGCCCCCACGGGCCGCGTATTCCCACTCCGCCTCGGTGGGCAGCCGGTAGCCATCGGCAGCGTAGTCGCAGTCCCAGGTCGATTCGTCGTAGCAGGTGCTCAAGCCTGCATCGTGGCTGCGCTGGTTGGCGTAGGCGCACGCTCCGTACCAGCTCACCGCGAGCATCGGGTGGTCCTCCCTGCCAACCGTCACTCCGAAGGTCGAGCCGTCCCAGGTGATGCTGCTGTAGCTGTAGCTCCACGTCGTGTCGCACAGCGCGTAGCCAGCGCCTCCCACCTGGTAGACGACCCCAGCCGCATCCACCGTCACTCGGGGGGGACTCTGGTTGAGCGCCGTGTTCAGGTAGCCGGCGTACTCCTCATTGCTCACCTCGTGGGCATCGATGTCGAAGGCATCGAGCACCACAGGGTGAACGGGAGCCTCATCCGACTGCCCCCCGCCCTGGTGATCGCCCATCTCGAACGTACCGGCCGGGACGTGCACCATCCCTGGAGTCGGCCGGCGCGTGGCGACGCGCGGCAGCTGCGGTGGGGTAGCTGCGGCCACCGCGAGGAACAGCAGCGCGGCGGCCATCGGGATTGCGTTCGTGGTCTGGATCGGCTGCATTCTTCCTGGGGCTGCTTGGCTTCGTCGTGCTGGAGGATCCGTGGTGCTATCGCTCCGCCGGCATGCTCGCACGATCTGCTGCACGCGTGTGCCGCATATGCAGCAGCTTGACAATCCCCGCCGCTGAGCGACGTGTGCTACCGGTCCAGTCCGAGGACGTCGAACAAGAGCGGCGGGTCGAGGTGCTCGACGTCGGGAACCACCGCATCGGCGCACGCCGAGCGCAGGGACTCGGGAGCATGGGTCGTCGCCACGCCGATCGACCTGGCCCCGGCGGCGCGCGCGGCGAGGATGCCGTTGGGGGCGTCCTCGAGGACCACGCAGCGCGACGGAGGCAACTCGAGGAGCTCCGCCGCGCGCAGGAACACGTCCGGAGCGGGTTTTCCTCGGTCGACCATCGTCCCATCCACCACTACGTCGAAATGCGCGCGGATGCCACCGCCGTCGAGTACGAGGTCGATGTTCTCCGGGGGAGCGGAAGAGCCCACCGCCAGCCGCGCTCCCGCCCTCTGGAGGTCGCCGAGGAGCTCGACCAGGCCGGGGGCGAGCGGAACGTCCAGGCCGACGAAGGCCCGGAAGGCGCGCTCCTTCGCGTCGCCGATGCGGGCGATCTCCTCCGGGGAGATGTCGCTGCCGAACATGGCGGGGATGCAGTCCGCGTTCACCTGGCCGAAGGTGGCGTGGAAGGTCTCGCGGGTGAGCTCGATCCCACGGCTGGCGGCGACCTCCAGCCAGCTACGCCAGTGCGCCTCCTCCGTCAGGACCATCACTCCGTCCATGTCGAAGATAACGCCGCAATCCATCCTGGTCACCTCCTCCGCCCAGGGTAGGCAGGTTCGGGCTGGCTCGCATCGTGCTCGATCCACTTTCTTGGTTGCGCGTTTGGGCACCGAGTCACTATCCATGGGGCATGAAGGCGGCCCTGCTGACCGGCATCCGGCGCATCGAGGTGCGCGAAGTCCCCGCCCCCGCGCTCGCGGCCGAGGACGAGGTCCGACTCCGGATCGACGCCGTCGGGGTGTGCGGCTCGGACGTGCACTACTTCGCGGCCGGCGGCATCGGGGGTACGCGCGTCGAGTACCCCTTCACACCGGGGCACGAGGCGGCGGGCACGGTGCTCGAGGTCGGCCGGAGCGTGCGGGGTCTCCGTCCCGGCGACCGCGTCGCGATCGAGCCCGCCATCTCATGCGGCGAGTGCGACCAGTGTCGCGCCGGCCGCCCCCACACCTGCCGCCGGCTCGTGTTCAGGAGCTGCCCGGGCGAGGCGCAGGGGCTCCTGTGTGAGCAGGTGGTCCTGCCGGCGCGCAACTGCCATCCGATCGCGGATTCGATCGGGCTCGAGGAAGCCGCGCTCGTCGAGCCACTCTCGATCGGCGTCTACGCGCTGCGGCAGTCCGTGCCCATGCCCGGTGCGCGCATCGGCGTGCTCGGCACGGGTCCCATCGGGCTCTCGGTGCTGATCGCCGCCCGGGCCGCGGGCGTGGAGTGCCTCTACGCCAGCGAGCCGATCCCCGAGCGGCGCGTCGCCGCTCGCACCGCGGGGGCCGACTGGGTCGGCGACCCGCACGGCGAGGACGTGGTCGCCGCCATCACCGCGCGGGAGGCGCACCAGCTCGACGCGGTCATCGAGTGCTGTGGCCAGCAGGAGGCCCTCGACCAGGCGCTCGAGCTCCTGCGACCCGGAGGGAAGCTCGTGATCGTGGGCATCCCCGAGGCGCGGCGGATCTCCTTCGACCCCGATCTCTTCCGGCGCAAGGAGCTCACGGCGTTCTACGTGCGGCGAGAGAACTCCTGCGTCCGACCCGCCATCGAGCTGATCGAGAGCGACCCCGCCGCCGTGGACTTCCTCGTCACCCACCGCTTCCTGCTCGACGACGCGGCACAGGCCTTCGAGACGGTGAGCGGTTACCGGGACGGAGTCGTCAAGGCTCTGATACTCCCCCACGGGCTCGTCGCCCCCCCCTCCCAAGCCACATCCCAGGGCCTCTGATGCACGCACTCGACTGGTCGATCATCGCCGGCTACTTCGGTCTCGTCTTCGCCGTCGCCCTGTGGGTCATCCGACGCCGCAAGGACACGGCGGACGACTACTTCCTCGCCGGTCGCAACCTCGGCTGGATCATCGTCGGCGCGTCGATCTTCGCCTCGAACATCGGCTCGGAGCACCTGGTCGGCCTCGCCGGATCGGGCTGTACGGACGGAGTGGCCATGGCGCACTACGAGCTGCACGCCTGGTGTCTGCTCGTCCTGGGCTGGGTCATGGTGCCCTTCTTCATCCGCTCGAAGGTCTTCACCATGCCGGAGTTCCTCGAGCGGCGCTTCTCGCCCGCCTCGCGCTACGTGTTGTCGGTCATCTCGCTCGTGGCCTACATCGTGACCAAGGTCGCGGTGGGCGTCTTCGCGGGGGGGGTCGTCTTCGGCACGCTGCTGCCGGAGCTCGAGTTCGAGCTCGGGGGTCTGGTGCTCGACAGCTTCTGGATCGGCTCGGTGCTGTCGATCGTGTTGACCGGCGTGTACACCGTGATCGGCGGCCTGCGCGCGGTGGCCTACACCGAGGCGCTGCAGACGGGCATCCTCGTTCTCGGCTCGATCCTGGTCACGATCTTCGGTCTCTCCGCCCTCGGGGGCTGGGAGGAGCTGCGCGCGATCTGCGGCTCGGACATGTTCAACCTGTGGAAGCCCCTCGTGCCCGAAGGCGTGGAGGGCACCTGGGCCCCGGTCCTGCAGACCGATGCGGGCCAGGTCGTGCGCCAGGCGTGGTACTTCAACGGGGACTTCCCGTGGCTCGGAATGCTGTTTTGCGCGCCGATCATCGGCCTCTGGTACTGGTGCACGGACCAGTACATCGTGCAACGCGCCCTCGGAGCACCCAATGAGACCGAAGCGCGCCGCGGCAGCATCTTCGCCGCTCTCCTGAAGCTCCTGCCGGTCTTCATCTTCATCGTGCCCGGCATGATCTGCTTCGCGCTCGCCGAGAGCGGCCGCATGCAGGAGCTGCGCGACGCCCTCTACGTAGAGGGGGAGCTGGCGAGCGAGAACGCCCAAGCCGCCTTCCCCCTCATGGTCCAGCACGTGCTCCCGGTCGGAGTGCGCGGCCTCGTAGTGGCGGGGTTGCTCTCGGCGCTGATGAGCTCGCTGGCCGGCGTGTTCAACGCGTGCTCGACCCTGTTCACCATGGACTTCTACCAGCGCTTCCGGAGAGACGTGTCCGATCGCGAGCTGGTGTGGATGGGTCGTATCGCCACCACCATCATGGTGATCCTGGGCCTCTCCTGGGTGCCGGTGATCCGCGGCTCCTCGGGTCTCTACTACTACCTGCAGAGCGTCCAGGGCTATCTCGCCCCGCCGATCTTCGTGGTGTTCTTCTTCGGGATCCTCCTCGAGCGCCTCAACGCCAAGGGCTGCCTCGCGGCCCTGATCGTGGGCTTCGTCCTGGGCCTCTTCCGGCTCGCGGTGGACACGCCCGTGGCCCTGAAGCTCCCCGGCTTCGAGGAGGGCTACGCTGAAGGCTCGCTGCTCTGGATCGTCAACAACACGTACTTCCAGTACTACAGCCTGTTGATCTTCCTCGTGAGCACGGCGGTGATGTTCGCCGTGAGCTACGCGACTCCAGCCCCGTCCGTGGCGCGCATCGAGGGCCTCACCTTCGGCACTCTCACCGCCGAGCACCGCGCCGCCACCCGCGCCAGCTGGAGCAAGGGCGACGTCGTGACCTCGGTGGTGGTCATGCTCCTGATCGCGGCGGCCTACCTGTACTTCCGGGGCTGACGCGCGCGCGACCCGCGTACCGCCGCGACTACTTCACCCGCCATTCGTGGATGCCGCCCGCCCAGCCCTCTTGGGACTGGATCTCCAGGCGGAGCCTCGCAGTGTGGACCGTCTCGAAGACGACGCGGTTGAAGCGGTCCAGCTCGACGCCGTACGGCTCCTCCGTCCAGACCGGCTTCCACTCGTCGTCGACGAGGTAGAGGACCTTCCAGGAGGCCGGCACGCGGCACTGGCCGCGCCCGGTGTCGTCGAACCAGTAGACCTCGACGGTGGAGACCTCCTGGGGCTCGCCGAAGTCGTACTCGATCCACTCCTGCGTGCCCTTGTGGGGCCACCAGTGGAAGAACGGCACATCGTGATCGCCCGAGCTCCCGGGCTCGAGCAGGTCGTTCGCCGCGCCGGGACTGCTGTTCGGATGGAAGGACGCCGTGACCTTCGCAGTCGAGGCCATGGTCGGCAGGCCGACTGGCACGACCGCCGACTCCTCGCGCGCCAGCCACACCTGCATCTCGCCCTGACCGCGATGGGCCCAGGCGTAGTAGGGAATCGCGGTGAAGGCCGCGCCGCCCTCGAGGTGGAGCGCGCCGCTCTCGTCCTTGCGGTAGATCACGCCCTCGCCCCGGATCACCTGCACGCCGTCCAGCAGGTCCGACTCGAACTCGGTCGTCAGCGCGGCTTCGTCCGGTAGGAGCAGACTGCGCACGCGCCCCCGCTCCACATCGGGCCACTCCACGCAGAAGAGCACCGGCCCGCGCTGCAGGGCCACGCGCCCGCGATCCGCCTCCACCGCTTCGTGGGCGACGATGCGGCGCACCGGCATCGGCAGGCTCAGGGTGACGCGGTCGCCGGACTTCCACGCGCGACGCAGGCGCAGGTAGCCTCCTTCGACCTCCAGCGGCACGTCCTCGCCGTTCAGCCGGCACGTCGCAGAGGGGGCAGCGCCGTCGGTGAAGCGATAGAGGGTCGACGGGACCGCCTCGCCACGCGCCCAGCCGGGGATGCGCAGACTCAGGGTGAGCTCGGTCCCCTCCCGCGGCGGATCCACCGTCAGCGCGATCTCGCCGCTCCAGGGATAGCGCGTCTCCTGGAGCAGACGGACCTCCCCCACCGCGGTCTCGAGCTGCGCCTCGTTGCCCGCGTACAGGTTCACGAAGATCTCGTCCCCCCGCACCGCGTAGGCGTACCCCGCGACCGAGGCGATGAAGCGGGTGACGTTCCCCGTGCAGCACGCGCAGTAGAACCACGGCGTGCGCTCGTGCTGGCCGACGGACTCGAGGGGATTGGGGTAGAAGAAGCGGTCCCCCTCGAGCGAGATCCCGGCCAAGAGGCCGTTGTAGAGGGTGCGCTCGAGCACGTCGAAGTACGTGCCCTCCCCGTGCAGGAGGAACATCTGCTGGTTCCAGTAGACGTTGCCGATCGCGGCACAGGTCTCGTTGTAGGCGCTCATGTTCGGCAGGAAGTACTCGGGGCCGAACGCCTCACCCGCACCGGTCGCCCCGATGCCGCCGGTGATGTAGAGCTTCTTGTCCGTCACGTTCTCCCAGAGCCGGTCGGCGGCGCGCAGGTAGGCCGGATCCCCCACCAGGTCCGCCACTTCGGCCATCCCCGCGTACATGTAGGAGGCGCGCACCGCATGACCGACCGCCTCGGACTGCTCGACGACGGGCGCGTGGTCCTGGTTGTAGGGCCCGCCGAGCGTACGGCCCCCGAGGGGCTTGCCGCGCACGTCGAGCAGGTACTTGGCCAGCCTCAGATAGCGCTCCTCGCCGGTGACGCGGTAGAGCTTCACGAGACCCATCTCGATCACCTGGTGGCCGGGGGGCGCCTGTTGGCCGCCAGGGTGGAAGTCGCGCTCGATGAGGTCCGCGAAGCGCAGCGCGATCTCCAGCAGCGAGCGCTTGCCCGTGGCCTGATGGTGCGCCGCCGCCGCCTCGAAGAGGTGACCGGCGTTGTACAGCTCGTGGCTGCGCTCGATCCTCACCCAGCGCTCCTTCCCCGCCCAGTCCTCCAGCTTCTCGCCCTGGTTGGTGCGGATCGTGAACAGGTACCCGTCATCCTCCTGGCCGCCCGCGATCAGCGCGATCAGCTCGTCGAGGTACGCCTCGAGCTCCGGGTCCGGATCGAGCATGAGCGCGTAGGAAGCCCCCTCGATCGTCTTGTAGACGTCCGTGTCGTCGAAGGGGAAGCCGCCGCGCTGCTGGCCCTCCCTCAATCCTCCCGCGATGGCGAAGTTCTCCATGCGCCCCTCCTCCTCGCAACGCCGGAAGACGTGCGGGATGGTCACGGTCCGGTTGGTCTCCAGGCGCGCCGCCCAGAACTGGTCCGTGAAGCGCACGTCGGTGAAGGGCGTCGGCTCGATGTGGACCGCATCCGAGGCGAGCTGGGACTCGCCCCCTGCGGTGCTGGAGGTGCAGCTCATGAGGGGCAACAAGGTGAGCACCAGGAACTTCGCGCGGATCATCTGGACGTCCTCGGATCAGAACGGGTTCTCGTTCGGGTACGGCAGGCTGGCTGGCAGCGGCCAGGAGACGTCGTCGACGCGGAGCATCTGCAGCGTGTCGAACAGGGCCCGCCCCGCGTGACTGAATGCGACCGCGGTGTGGTGCGGGAAGCGCTTCACGAGCAGGGCGTGGCGGTAGAAGCGCGCCATCTCGGAGATCGCGACGATCCCGATGCCGCCAAACGACTGCGTGGGCATGTCCAGAACCTCGCCCTCGGCGACGTAGGCGTTCAGCTCCCCGGCGGAGGTCGACTGCAGGCGGTAGATCGTCATCTCCCCGGGTCGCAGCCGGCCTTCGAGCGTCCCGCGCGTGATATTCGGCTCGCTCTCCGGCTCCATCAGCCGGTGCATGATGAGCTGGTACTTCATCTTGCCGTCCACCAGGCACCCGTTGGGCGTGTTCCCGCAGTGGAAGCCCATGAAGAGGTCGGTCAAGGCGTAGCCCCCTGGAAGGCCGCCTTCTTCCGCCACGAGATCCGCGGGCACCGTGTTGTTGATGTCCAGGATCGTCACCGGCGCCTGGGTCACGCACGAGCCCAGGTACTCGCTGAACGCCCCGTAGATGTCCGTCTCGCACGCCACTGGAATCCCGAGCGCGGCGAGCCGCGCGTTGACGAAGCACGGGGTGCAGCCGAAGTACTTCTCGAACGCGGGCCAGCACTTGTTCGCAAAGACCGCGAAGCGCGACGCGCCCAGGTTCTCGTCGCGGAAGGTCGTCAGGGCCACCTCGAGCCGGGCCAGGGTCTCGAGCAGGTCGGGATAGGTGTTGCCCTGCCCCAGCTCCTGCGCCATCTCGGCCGCGACCTCGGGGACGCGCGGGTTCGACTTCGCCTCCGTGAACAGGTCGTGCAGGTCGAGCTCGGAGTTCTCCATCACCTCGACGCCGAGGTCGTAGAGGGGCTTGATCGGTGCATTGCACGCGAAGAAATCGTGCGGCCGCGGGCCGAAGGTGATGATCTTGAGGCTGCGCACCCCGATCACCGCACGGGCGACGGGCACGAACTCCTCGATCATCGAGGCCACCTCGTCCGCTCCCCCGACCGGGTAGCGCGGTAGGTGCACGCGCAGCGAGCGCAGGCCGACGTTGTAGCAAGCGCTCAGCAGGCCGCAGTACGCATCGCCTCGCCCTTCGATCAGGTCCGAGCCGGACTCCTCGGCAGCGGCGGCGAGCATGACCGGTCCATCGAAGCGCTGGGCGAGCATCGAGATCGGTCCTTCGGGTCCGAAGTTCCCCAGGTAGATCGCGAGCGCGTTCACCCCCGCCCCCTGCGCCTCGTCGAGCACCTGGAGCACGTCCTTCTCGTTCTCGACCACCGTCTCGAGCTCGACGACGGGCAGCTTGCGCTCCCCGCATCTCGCGCCCACGCGCGCCCGCCGCTTGCGGGAGAGCTCCGCGGGGAAGCAGTCGCGACTCACGCCCACCAGACCGACTTTCACCTCGGGAATCGTGTTCATGCTCTGGTCCTTCCTAGGTCCTCTGGTCCTGCTGCCCGTAGTAGGCGTCCTGGCCGTGCTTGCGCTGGAAGTGCTTGTGCGCGAGCCACGGCTCGAGCGAGCCGATGCCGGGATCGAGGGCGACGGTCAGCCAGGCGATGCGGGCCGTCTCCTCGAGCATCACGCCGTTCTCGACCGCCTGCGCGGCCGTCGGTCCCCACGCGAACGCCCCGTGCCGGGCCACCAGCACCATCGGCGTGTGGCCGGGGTCCAGATCGCTAAAGCGCTCGACGATGAGCTGCCCGGTGGCGACCTCGTAGTCGCCGGCCGTCTCCTCCTCACCCATCACCCGCGTGCAGGGAATCTCGCCCGGAGCGAGATCCGCGTGGGTGGTGCCGAGGATCGGGATCGACCGGCAGGCCTGGGCCCAGGCGGTGGCGTAGGTGGAATGCGTGTGCACCACGCCGCCGACCGTTGGGAACTCGCGGTAGATTACGGCGTGGGTCGCGGTATCCGACGACGGCCGCAGCCGCCCGTCCACCACCTCTCCGTCGAGATCGACGATCACCAGGTCCTCGCAGGCGAGGTTCCGGTACTCGACTCCCGAGGGCTTGATCGCGAAGACGCCGCGCTCGCGGTCGACGGCGCTCGCGTTGCCGAAGGTGAGCACGACCACCCCGTGCGCGGGCAGCTCGAGGTTGGCGTGCAGCGCCTGTTCTCGCAGGTCGCGGTACGGGTCGTTCTTCATCGCTCACGCACCGTGAAGTGCTCCTCGACGTAGCGGCCGAGCTCGCGGTAGCGCGTGTACAGCGCCTCGTACTGCGCGGCCGCTGCGGAATCGGGGCGGTACTCCGACTCGAAGCCGTTCCCCATCGCCTCCTGGCTGGCGGTCACGGAGGGATGGATGGCGGCCGCGGTTGCGGCCGCCATCCCGCTGCCCAGAGCGCAAGCCTGTTCCGAGCGCACGACTTGAATCGGCATGTTCAACACGTCGGCGACGATCTGCATCGTCGGCGGCGACTTCTTCGGGATGCCGCCGAGGGCGATCACCCCTTCGATCGGCACCCCCTCCTCGCGGAAGCGCTCGACGATCGCGCGCGAGCCGTAGGCGGTGGCCTCGATCAAGGCGCGCAGGATCCGCGGCGCGTCGGAGCCCAAGCTCAGGCCCGCCAACGCGCCCTTCAGCGCTTGGTCCGCATCGGGCGTGCGGCGCCCGTTCATCCAATCGAGGGCCACGATCCCCTGCGCATCGATCGGGACCTCCGCCGCCGCCTGCACGAGGGCGGGCAGCAGGCGATCGGCCGCAGCGCGTCGCGCCTCCTCCGCCAGTGCGTCCCCCAGGACGTGCTCGAGCGGCCACGTCAGGACGTCGCAGAACCAGGCGTAGACGTCACCGAACGCGGACTGCCCCGCCTCCATACCGACCATGCCGGGCACGATCGAGCCGTCGACCTGCCCACAGATCCCGCGAATCTGGCGCTCGCCGATCTCGTCGGTCGGAGCGGTCAGCATGTCGCAGGTCGAAGTGCCCATCACCCGACTCAGGACGTAGGGCCGGATCTCGCCCCCCAGCGCGCCGAGGTGGGCGTCGAAGGCGCCGACCCCGACCACCACGTCCTCGCCGAGTCCGAGCCGGCGGGACCACTCCGCGCAGAGGGTGCCCGCCGGCACGTCGACGGTCCAGGTGTCGCTGTAGAGCCGCTCGCGCACCCCGCCGAGGAGCGGGTCGACGGCGACGAGGAACTCCTCCGCTGGCAGGCCGCCGAAGGAGGCGTGCCACATCGCCTTGTGTCCCGCGGCGCAACGGCTGCGCTTGAGCGTGAGGGGGTCGGTGCGTCCGGTGAGCAGGGCCGGCATCCAGTCGCAGTGCTCGACCCACGAGAAGGCGGCCTCGCGCACTGCGGGATCGGCGCGCAGGACGTGCAGCATCTTGGCCCAGAACCACTCCGCCGAGTAGATGCCCCCACAGAAGCGCGTGAAGTCCTCTCCCCCCCAGGTACGCGCGGTGTGGTTGATCTCCTGCGCCTCGCCGACCGCGGTGTGGTCCTTCCAGAGCACGAACATCGCGTTCGGGTTCTCCTCGAAGCCGGCGGTCATGGCGAGTGGCGTTCCCTCGCGGTCGACCGGCACAGGGGTCGAGCCCGTGGTGTCGATCGCCAGCCCGCGTACACGCTCCGCGGTGCCCGCGGGGGCCGCCGCGAGTGACTCCGTGACCGTCGCCTCGAGGGTCGCGAGGTAGTCGAGCGGGTGCTGGCGGAAGCGGTTCTCGGCGGGGTCGCAGTACTTCCCGTCCGCCCAGCGCGGATACTCGCGCACCGCGCTCGCGATCTCGGCTCCGTCCAGCGCGTCGATGATCACGGTGCGCACGGAGTCCGTTCCGTAGTCGATTCCGATGACGAGCGGGTTCTGGTTCATTGCGCTTGGTGGTGGGGATCGATCAGGAGGCGTAGAAGTCGACGTTCTCACGGGTGACGATGTCGATCGGCATCGAGATCCGCGGCTCGACGGGCTCGCGCAGGACGAGGTGCCGGTGCAGGGCGTAGACGCCGTCGTAGCCCTGACGCTCGGGGACCTGGCTGATCAGGAAGTCGATCGCCCCCTCCTTCAGAAGGGCGATGTTCTCCTCGATCAGGTCGTAACCGATGATCGCGGGGCGCTGTCGCTCGCCCAGTCCGCGGACCGCACGAGCGACGCGAAAGGTGCTGGCGTTGGTGACGAAGAATCCGTCCGGATACGAGCTCGATTCGCGCAGTGTGGCGACGAAGCGATCGAACTCGGCTTGCGGGGCGCTGCCATCGAGGTCGTGGATCGTCACCGTGACGCCGTTGTGCAGGGCGAAGAAGGAGCGGAAGCCCCGCACCCTGCCCTCGATGTGGTAGTCACCGGGGAGGATGCGGATCACGGCGAAGGTGCCGGCTCCCCCTGCGAGCATTCCCACGAGCTGCGCCCCGAGCCGTCCGCTCGCGTGCGGGTCCTGGCCGATGAAGGACAGGGGGATCGTGTCGGGCACGTCCGTGTCGAGGAAGACGTAGGGCACACCGGGTGGAATGCGCTCGACCAGCTCGCTCCACGCGACCGAGAAGACGGGAGCGATCAGGAGCCCGTTCGGTTCAGCGGCGAGGATCTCCTCGAACCGCCCGCCGAGGGAGTCCTCCGAGTAGCGGTCGTGGCTGTAGAGCGCCACTTCCACCCTTTGCCCCGCGAGCTCCTCAGCGGCGCGGCGGATCCCCTGGGCAGGCAGCTCCCAGTAGCCCCCGTCCTGGTGCGCAGCGGGCATGAGGACGGCGATGCGGAAGCCCTGCTTGCGCTTGAGGTGCCGCGCGAAGAGGTTGGGACGGTAGCCCAGCTCCCTGATCGCCTGGCGCACCCGCGACTCGGCCTGCGCCGAAACCTTGCCCCGCTCGTGGATCACCCGATCCACGGTCCCGATCGAGACGCCGGCCCTCTCGGCGATCTGGCGGATGGTGGCCATCAGGAAGCCGCGCTGTGTACGTACACACCGTACGAGGAACCCCGATCGAAGGTCAAGCCCTGCCTGCCTCTCCCGAGCGCACGGCCTCTGGAGGCCCTCCCTGGGCGTTCCCCCGGCCCAGGACGCCGACCTCGACCTCCCGCCCGTGTCGGCTGCCCGCCGGCAGACCGGGCCGCTCGTTCTACGTCACTCCAGCGTCAGCACGACCACCGACTTCGCGGGCAGCCTGGCCGTGAAATCGCCCTCGTCGAGACTCCAGTCGTCCAGGGCAGCGGGCAGCACAACATGCGGCGCGTCGAAGGTGTCGTGCGCGTCGATCGCATCGGCTGTCAACACACGCCCTGCTACCGGTCACCCTCGGGATCGATCGCGATATGCGCCAGGCCATATCCAGGCGGCCGGCTGAGGAGGAATATCCGCGACCCGTAGCCCGAACCGATGATCTCCGTCGTTCCGTTGCGGCCGTCGACCTCGGCGCAGGCGAGCCAGTGCCCCTTGTCCCGGTCCTCGAAGACCGTCTCCACTTCCCAGCCCGTGGAGCGGCGGGTCAGCACCTGCACCTTGCCGCTGTAGCCGAAGACCGCCACCGTCTCCACGGCGGGGTCGGCGTCAAACTGCCCGGCGGCGATTCCCCGCACACCCTGCGGGCCGGCGTAGATCTCCTCGGTGCTCCATCCGTCGCCCGCGCCGCGCTCGTGCCGCAGGATCCGACCGTCGTCCATGCTGGTGTAGAGGACCACAGGCTCGCCCTGGCGCAGCGGTCGTAGCGCGAGGCGCCCCTTGCCCATCTGCGCCTCGTGCACGCTGGTCCAGCGCGGCCCCTCCTCGGTGATCGTGAGGATGTTCAGCCACCCTGCGCGGCTGACCGTGGCGATCTCCCGCGGCTTGCCGGGGCGCTCCGGCAGCACGACGGCGTCACGCACTCGCCCGGGCAAAACCTCGAGCAAAGTGCTCTCCCATTCGCCGTGCTCCCCGCTCGGTGTGACGCGATAGAGCCCGCCGGGGCGGGTGAAGACGATCAGCTCGGGCCCCGGCGTACGCGGGTCGAGATCGCCGGAGACGATGGTGTGCAGCTCCTTGCCGGGGAAGTGGGCGATCCGCCGGGCGTCGAGCGCACCCTCGGGGTAGGAGCGGAGCTGGTACAGGTTCCCGAGCATCCCGCCGGTGTAGAGCTCGGGACCGTCCACACGCGGATCCACATCGCCGTGGTCCAGGCCGCCGAGCCACTGTCCGTCGTACACGCGACTCGAGGGTGTCCATTTTCCGCTGTAGCCGACGAGCACGTGGCAGGCACCCTTGTCGTCCAGGCCGACGATTTCCGGGAGCGCGTACTGAGGGAAGACGTCGTGGGATTCCACTGTCCAGATCCCCGTCTCCCCGTTGTCGATCACGAGCGACGCCTGCCAGTTCTCACTGGCGCTCTCGAGAGGGACCTCCCGCTTCGTCGGGTCTCCAGCAGGCTCGTGCCCATCCGCGGCACTCCTCTCTGGTGGCGCCCCGGTCGTCGGGGGGAGGTTCTGGCACCCGAGCAGCAGCGCAGTCGAGATGACGATCAAGACACGAAAGCGGTCCTTCATGGGGAACTCCTCGAGAGGGTGGATCCGAAACGGCTAGAGCGTGGCGCCGGGGCGGCCAGCGAGTTTCGCCGGTGTGGGTCCCGGGCATTGGCGTCGGGTACGAGTATCCGGTCGAATCACCATGCCTGCCACGGTTGATTCCCGCGACCCCACATCGAGGTCATGACCGCTCGCATGACTGCGCACGAGGACGAGGATCGCGGCGGACGTGGTCATCAGAACCCCACCGTGTAGCCGACGGTGAAGTAGGCCTGCCGCGGCGCTCCCGCGACCTTGCCCCCGCCGAAGAAGCCGCCGCGGGAGTGCACGTGCCATTCCGTGTCGAACAGGTTCGTCGCTCCGACCGCGAATCGCACGCGCCCGCCATCGCCGATACCCCACTCCCGGGCCACCTGCGCGTCCCAAAGCGTGCGCGAGGGGTTCCGACCGAGGTTCCCGTTCTCGTTCTCCTGACTGGTGTTCGCGTCGTCGGAGAATGAGTCCCCCACGTACGTCCCGCCGAGCGACGTCACCCAGCCCGAGGCGCATGCGTAGCGCAGGCGCCAGGCCGCCTTCTCCTCCCACGCGTACGGGACCTCGTTGCCGGCGTTCGGTCCCGCCTTCAGCTCGGACTCCTGGAACGTGACCGAACCCAGCACGGACAAGCCCTCGAGCCCCGGCACATGCCACTCCCCCTCGAGGTCGACGCCCTCCGCCTCGATCTCGCCGAGGTTCTCGTAAAAGCCCGAGTCAAACACGAAGAAGCTGTCGTAGCTGTTGCGCCAGGCCGTCACCGCCGCCGCGCTCGTGTCATCTTCGTAGCGCACGCCCAGCTCCCAGGTGTCCGCCATCTCGAAGTCGACGTCGGCGTTCTCCGGATCGGGCGTCAGCCCGAAACCCCACACCTGGGGAGCGCGGAAGCCTTGGTGGTAGTTCGCGAAGACCGCCCATTCGTCGGTCAGGAGATACGAGGCGCCGAGCCCCGGCAGCACCTCCGACAGCTCCTCGTCGAAGCTGAAGGTGCTCCCGCCGACGTCGTTCTCGCCCTCGGCGGTGGGAACGTGCTCGAGGCGCAGGCCGGCCGTGATCTTCACGCGCTCGGTCGGGTGGAACGTGTCGTCGAGGTGCAGCGAGAAGGCCTCCAGCTCGTACTCGTTCTCCTGTGTCGTCGTGGTCGCGCCACCTCCCTCGTACGGACCCGACTCGATCGACCATTCCGGGATCCACTCGCGCTGGTAGCGCAGACCTCCGTAGAGGGTGTGCTCGACGCCGAAAGCCTCGAAGCGGTGCTCACCGCGCGTGCCTACCCCGACCACGTAGCTGTCGTCCTTCCAGTCCAACAGGGTGAGCGGATCGCCGAAGTGCGGTCGCTGAGCGATCAGGTTGCGGTGGGTCTGGGAGCCGTAGGTGTAGCCTTCCACCCAGGTGGACTCGTCGAGCTCATGGTGCAGCACGAAGTCCAGGACTCCGCGGTGTCCTTGGAAGCGGTTCTTCGGCCGCGCGTTCCCGAAGGGATTGTCGTCGAACTGCGTCAAGGTCAGCCCGCCGGGAGCCTTGTGCTCGCTCTCCATGTACGACAGGGACAGGGCCCACCAGTCCCCGGGGTCGAGCTCGCCGCGCATCTTCAGGTTCAAGTCCTGCTGGTCGAACTCACCGTCGCGGCGGTAGCCGTCCCCCCGTCGGTCGACGTAAGTCGTCATCCATCCCAGCTGCCCGTCCGAGTCGCCAGCGGACAGGAGCGTGCTCGAGTAGTCGAACTCGCCCAAGGTCGAGCGCATCTCGAGCTCCGGGCCCGCGGGAATCGGACGCGTGACCAGATTGAGCACGCCGCCGACCGTGTCGGGGGAGTAACGCACGGAGTGCCCCCCGCGGATGAAGTCGATGGCGTGGATGCGGTCCGGACTCAGGGGGAAGAAAGAGAAGGCCGTCCAGCCGTAGGGCAGCGCGCTGGCGGGCACGCCGTCGATCAAGACGTGGACGTACTCGGTCAGGCCGTCGTCAGGCAGACCGCGCATCGAGAAGCTCGGAGCCGCAGCTTCGCCCCCGTTGTACGGACGCGTCGAGAGAGCCGGGATGTGCAGCAGGAGGTCGTTCACGTCTCGCGCGCCCGTCTCGCGCACCTGCTCAGGCCCGAAGACATCGCGCGAGCCAACGCCGTCGAGCGGAACCACTGGCACGCCCTCCTCCGCACGCCGACCCGTGACGAGGACCTCGGGCAACTCGCGCATCCGGTCCTGGTCGTCCAGCTCTCCGACCCCCGCATCGGTCACGGGGGCGGGGGGCTCCTCTTCCTGGGCTCGGGCAATCGCTGTCGTGGAAAGCAGGAGCAGGCCGAGAGAGAACCGTTTGGTGAGCGGCATCAAGGGCATTGGACCTCCGAGGGCTGTTGTGGACGAGCGCGTGAGGCAACTTCCGTGCCGTGATCCCGGCGCGCACCACGGGCAGAAGCGGCGTGAACTGACACCCTTCGGTGTGCTGCTTTGACGTCGACGATCCCGCTACGGTGTTCGACCCTGCTTCAGGCCGCCACGCGGCGTACGTCCGTGCGGGACCCGCTCGTCACCACTTCCGCGAGGCCGAGCCAAGGTGCGGGCGCTCCAGTTCTCTGTTGGCTTTCGGGTTCTGGTGCGGCTCTCAGTGCGATGCACATTGAAGGGCGGCAGTTCAGGGGCCAGAGTGCGAAGCACGCCGGCGATGTGTTACTCGACGGAAACGGGGTTTCACCGCTACGTCGCGATACGGCGGCTGACTCCCCAGTCACGACCTCAGGAAGGCTCCCCGACGGGAACGAAACTTGCAGTGCAACTCGGTCCACCTCGTCCCGACGTCGCCATGCTTCTTCCTCCCCTGACGCTGCTCTTGGTCCTGTCCACCGCTCCGACGCTCCCCCGCGACGAGCCCGTTCTCGATCCGGTGGCGGCGCGTCTCACCGCCGCTCACGAGGCGTACTTCCGGCGAGATCTGGGACTCGCCCACGAGCTCTTGCAGAAGGCCCTCGAGGAGGCTCCCGGCGAGCCAGCGGTGCGCCTCTGGCTGGCTCGCGTCCAGAACGATCTGGGTCATGGCGAGGAGGCGGCGCGCACGCTCGGCCCGGCCCTCGAGGGGAACGACGGCTCGGGGTGGCTCTGGACCGAGCTGGGTCGCGCGCGCCGCCTCGTCGGCGACGCACCCGCCGCGGAGCGCGCCTTGCGCGCCGCCATCGACCGCGGCCCGCGGCTGGGTCCACCACGCCTGCTCCTGGTCGAGCTGCTGGTCGAGGGGGGCCGTGCGCCGGAAGCTGAACCCATCCTGGCGCCGCTCCTCGAGGAGGCCGCCGATGTCCCCCAGGTCGTTCTGGCCCACGCCGCCCTGCTCGATGCGCTGGGCCGCGGCGAGGAGGCCGAGGCCCGGCTACGCGCGGCGGTCGACCACCCCGCCGCGCGCCTGGCTCTCGCGCGGCGCCTCCTCGCAGCGGAGCGGCACGAAGAGGCGTGGACCGTGGCGGAGCCCCTGCTCGACGGTGCGCGCGAGCGCGCACAGCTCATGCTCCTGGCGAGCGTCGCTCAGGCGACCGGGCGTGAAGTCGAGGCCCTGGCGATCCTCGGCGCGTTGCTCCTCGACGATCCGACCGACCCGGTCGCCCTGGCCGGACTCAACGAGCTGATCGAGCACCGCGGAGTCGAGCTCCGCCGCGGACTGACCGAGCGCTGGGTCGGGGCGCGCCCCGACGACGCCGATGCCTGGCGCGAGCTCCTGGAAACGGACCTGGACAGCGGTTGCTTCGGCGCCTTCTTCGAGCGCCTCGAGACCGTACCCGCCGCCGCCCGTCTTGCGCTGCCGGTGCGCCTGCTCGAGGGGGAGGCCTTGCGACGCGCGGGACGGAGCGAGGAGGCCCGGGCGGTCCTCGAGGAGCTCTGCGCAGACTCCGCCGAACCCCGCGCCTACTACGAGCTCGGCTTGCTCGAGTACGCAGCCGGCCACACCGAGGCCGCGGTGGCGGCCTTCGAGCGCGGCGCTGCCAGCCGCTGGGCCGCCGACGCCCACTTCAACCGCGGGGTGTGCCTCGATCGGCTGCAGCGCTACGCCGAGGCGGCGCAGGCCTACCGCGCAGCGACGGAGGCGCGTCCCGAGTTCGCGGAGGCGTGGTATCAGCTCGCGGTGGACCAGCGTTACCGCCTCGGGCAGCCGCAGCGCGCGCGCGCGTCCTACCGCCGCTACCTCGATCTGGGCGGCGACGACCCCGAGGTCCGGCGCTACGTGGAGGACGGCCGGTGATGATCTGGATCGACAAGGGCGGCCCGGTCATGTGGCCGCTGCTCGCACTCTCGCTCCTGGCGGCGACCGTCGTCTTCGAGCGCGTCCTCTTCTGGGCCCGCGAGCGGAAGGAGGATCCACGCACGGGACTGGCGGAGCTCGGGCCCAGGGGCTGCCTGGAGGTGGCGGAGCGCCGGTTGACCCGCGGTCTCGTACTGCTCGACACCGTGATCACGGCCGCTCCGCTGCTCGGAATCCTGGGCACGGTACTCGGCGTGATCCAGTGCTTCGAGCTGCTCTCCGAACACGCGCAGCGTGACCCGCTCGCCATCTCGGGTGGCGTGGCGGAGGCCCTGATCACCACCGCGACCGGTCTGACCATCGCCGTCTCCGTGCTCCTGCCCTACAACTACTTGAGGGCTCGCACACGGGAGCGGTTGGCCGAGATCGAAGCCGTCCTGCGGCAGGCCGGAGAGGTGACATGAGCAGCACGCGCTCCTGGGACCGAGCTCCGCGGCTCGAGGTGCTGCCCCTGCTCGACGTCGTGTTCCTGCTCCTGATCGTCCTCCTGTACTCCGTCGTCGCCATGGTGCGCGCCCACGCGGTGCCCGTGGATCTGCCGGCCCTCGCGACCGGCGAGGCGCCCGACCTCCCCGCCGTGCTCGTCGTCAGCGTGCGCGCGGACGGAACGACCCTCGTCGGCGGCGAGCCGATGGAGGGGCCGGCACTGCTCGAACACGTGCGCGCGCTGCGGGCCGAGGCGCCGGAACTCGCCGTGCTCTTGAACGCCGACGTGGCCGCCCGGCACGGAGACGTGGCGAGGACGCTCGACCGCGTACGTGCCGCCGGACAGGAGCGCGTCCTTCTCGTTGGAGTCCCCGCCGATGGACCGCCGCCCCACTGACCTCGCTGCGGGCGCCCTGCTGGCGGTCGCGCTGCACGGAGCCGTGCTCGGCGCCCTCGGCGGCGGCATGCGATTGCCGATTGCGCTGTGCGACGCTGCGGAGGAAGCAGGCGAGGCGACCGTGGTCGTCCTCGACGCAGCGACGGCGCGCGACCTGCTCGAACCCCGGCTCTGCGCTCGCGCCCCCGAGCTGCGCGAAGCCGTTGCGACGCCTCACGCGCCTCTGACGCTGGAGCCGACGATGCCTGCCATGGAGGCCGCCCCCGCCCTCCTCCCACTGGCGCCAACGCCGGCGCCGCCCGCGACTCTGCACATTCCGGTCGCCCCCCCTTCCTCGGTCGAGCGCTTGTCCGCGCTGCGTCACCATCAGGCGAGCGCGGCAGACGAAGCGGACTCGGAGGTCGAGCCGCCC
>CAYRXS010000075.1:0-25436 GCA_964428225.1 uncultured Planctomycetaceae bacterium | reverse complement strand
GCAACATCCGTGCGCGCTCGATCTCCTCGCGCGTGTCGAGGCCGAAGTCCTCGGTGCGGCCGATGATCAGGCTGACGTAGGCGACGTCGATCTTCGCGAAGGGGATCGCCTGGGCCGGGTGGAAGGTCAGGGTGATGTTGCACTTCACCCCGGACTTCGTCAGCTTCCGGGCGGCGCGGAAGCCGTCGGCCGTATTCGGCACCTTCACCACGATGTTGCCGTGAACGTTGGCGAGCGCGTGGCCCTGCTCCACCATCCGGTGCACTTCCCTCTCGGTCACCTGCGCAGAGACGGGGCCGTCGACGATCTCCGCCACGTTGCGGAGCTGCTCGAGGGGATCCCCTCCCTCCTTGGCGAGCAGGGCGGGATTCGTGGTGGCTCCTTCGACGAGACCGAAGGGCTGCCAGCGGCGGATGTCGTCGAGCGAGGCGGTGTCGATGAAGTACTGCATGGGTCGGGCTCCTTCCTTCCGGGGGTGGCTACCGGGAGAGACTATCGGCTCGCGACCCCGTTTCCTCCACTTCGAAACGAAGGGCGCGCACCGCGTCCTGCGCCCGGGAGACCGCCTCCTCGCGCGTCTCGCCGATGGTGATCACCAGCCCCGCGCGCTTCGTGTGGTCGGTGACGGGGGCGATCACCTCGCCCGGCTCGACGAAGAGCTCCACTCGGTGGATCCACTCGGTGCGGGCGAGCTCCTCCAGGCCATGCACCGCCACCAACCGGCCCTCGGGGGGGAAGAAGTAGCGGACGGCCACCGGGTTCCACGAGCGTGGGCGCAGGGACTCCGGATCGAGCTCCTCGCCCAGCGCGATCCGCGCCGCGGCCTGCACGAGATCGATGTCGGTGGAGAGGGGGACCTGATCCGTGCAGAGCCAGCCGCCCGAGAGGCGCGGGGCGACCTCGATGACGATCGGATTGAGGTCGTCGTCGAGAACGATGTCGCCCTTCAGAGTACCGCGTTCGAGACCAATCGCCGCCGCCGCCCTTCCGATCACCTCATCGACGGGGCCGAGGACCTCCTCGAGGTACTCGGTGGGCTGGCAGCCGCCGTTCTCGATCATGTACGGCGCGTACCGCTCGAGTAGCTTGCGAGGGTAGTTGCGATCCGAGCAGGCCAGGGTGAAGACGCGGCCATCCAGGATCACCGATTCGGTACTGAGTTGTGGGCCGTCGAGGTATTCCTCGACCATCACACGTTTGCTCGGTGACTCCTCTTGAGCCTGGCGAAAGGCCCACTCGACGTCGACGTTGGCGTCGACACGCACTAGTACCACGCCACGTGCCCCACGGCTGTCCACCGGTTTGATGACCAAGTCCACGCCGCGCTCCCTACGAAGCTCCGCCAGGCGGTCGTGCGATTCGACCGCGGCGTACCACGGCACCGGCACGTCGGCCTCGACCAAGCGCTCCTTCATGGCGAGCTTATCCGTGGCGAGCGCCGCGGTCTCCCGGCTAGGGCCCAAGAGGCCAAGACGTTCTGCCACCGCCGCGACCGTCTTCGGAGCGTCGGAGGCGATCGACAGTACCCCGTGGAGCGGATGCTCGTTCGCGTACTGTTCCGCACAATCCGCGGTCTCCTCGGGGTTGTAGGTGCTCGCGAGGATGCGGTCGTCGGCCACCGCGAAGCCGGGCGCGTTCTCGTCGCGGTCGCTGACCACGACGCGCACGCCGAGCGCCTTAACCCGCTCGATCCCGGGCACGGCCTCCAGACCGCCGCAGACGACGAGCAGGGTCTTCATGGCCTCGACGGGCTCACATGCGGACCCACGCGCCGCCGTTGACCGAGATCGTCTGGGCGGTGACGTAGCCCGACCCCTCGGAGGCCAGGAAGATCGCCGCCTCCTCGAGCTCCTCGTGGTGGCCGAGCCGTCCCACGACGATCAAGGGCAGGATCTTCTCCTTGAGGAACTGCGGCATGGTCGACGCCGTCAGCTCGGAGGCGATGACCCCCGGCGAGAGGCAGTTCACGGTGATCCCGCGCTCGGCGACGAAGCGGGCCATGCAGTGGGTGATCGACATGACCCCCGCCTTCGCCGCCGCGTAGGACGGGGTGCGCGGGCCGCCGTACTCGCCGGAGAGCGAGCCGACGTTGATCACGCGCCCGCCGTCCGAGAGGTGGGGGAGGGCCTCCTGACAGCAGAAGAACAGCCCCTTCAGGTCCGTGTCGAGCACCGCGTCCCATTCCTCGTCGGTGATCTCGTCGAAGTCCCCGGTGATGTTGATCCCCGCGTTGTTGACGAGCACGTCGACGTGCCCGTGACGCTCGGCGGTCGTCTCGAACACGGAGCGGATGCTCATGCGATCCGTCACGTCGAGGGGCAGCACGAGCTCCGCGCCCGTCTCCCGGCCCACCGCCATCGCCTGGTCCTCGGCGCGGCGGTAGGTGATCACGACCTTCGCGCCCTCGCGGGCGTAGGCCCTCGCGATCGTGGCGCCGATGCCGCGGCTCGAGCCGGTGATGACCGCGATCCGATCGTCCAGTCGTCCCATGGTTCCTTCTCCCGGGCTAGACCCAGAGGCCTCCGTTGACCGCGATCGTCTGTCCCGTCATGTAGCTCGAGCCTTCCGCAGCGCAGAAGAGCACCGTCTCGGCCACCTCGCTCTGCTTGCCCTGACGCTGGAGGAGGATGTTCGGGAAGACGGTGTTGCGCACGCTCTCGGGCATCGTGTTGTCGAGCATCTCGGACTCGATCGCTCCCGGAGACACGCAGTTCACGGTGATGCCGCGGTCCCCGACGAACCGCGCCATGCAGTGCGTCAGGGCCATGACCCCTGCCTTGGCCGCGGCGTAGGAGGGGGTGCGCGGGCCGCCGTACTGCCCGGAGACCGAGCCGATGTTCACCACGCGTCCGCCCTCGCCCATGTACGCCAGGACCTCCTGGCAGCAGATGAAGACCCCCTTCAGGTTCGTGTCGAGCACGGCGTCCCAGTCCTCCTGGGAGATCCGGTCGAAGTCCCCGACCCGGTTGATGCCGGCGTTGTTCACGAGGACGTCGATCCGGCCGTAGAGGTCCGCGGTGCGCCGGAACACGTCGCGCACGCTGTCCCGGTCGCGCACGTCGAAGGCGAGCACCAGCTCGGCCCCGACGTCCTCCCCGACCGCGCGGGCGAGCTCGTCCTCGCCCTCCTGCTCGCGGTGGTACGTGATCACCACTTTCGCCCCCTCGCGCGCGAAGGCCCGCGCGATCGTGGCCCCGAAACCCCGGCTGGAGCCGGTGACGACGGCGATTTTGTCCTGGAATCGTTTCATTTCTCGTGTCTCCGAGGCCACGCTAGTCTCCGTCGACGGACGGAGCAAGAGGAGTGGACGAGTCCAGGACACGGATCGCGGTGGTGACCGGCGCCAGCCGCGGGATCGGCACGGGCATCGCCCGCGCGCTCGCGGGCGCGGGATACCGGGTCGCCGTCGGCTATCGGGAGAACGAGGGGCTCGCGGGCGAGCTCGCCGCCGCGCATCCGGGAATGCTCCCCGTGGGCGTCGACGTCGGCGACGCAGACTCCGTGCGCACCGCCCTCCGGCGGGTTCGCGAGGAGCTCGGCCCCGTGGAGGTCCTCGTGAACAACGCCGGGATCGCCCAGGAACGGCCCTTCCTCGAGCTCACCGACGACGACTGGCGGGGGATGCTCGAGGTCAACCTGCTCGGGGCCGTCCGCTGCATCCGCGCGGTGCTCCCCGACATGATCGCCCGCGGGTTCGGGCGGGTCATCAACATCGCCTCGATCGGGGGGCAGTGGGGGGGGGTGAACCAGCTCCACTACGCGGCGTCGAAGGCCGCCATGATCAACCTCTCCCGCTCCATCGCCAGGGTGTACTCGGGCGACGGAGTCACCTGCAACACGATCTCGCCGGGTCTGGTGGCCACCGAGATGAGCGCTCTCGAGCTGGGCAGCGACGCGGGCCGCGAGAAGGTCCGGGGGATCCCCGTCGGCCGCCTCGGCACCGTGGACGAGGTCGGAGCGGCGGTCGTGTACCTGGCCTCGGACGAAGCGGGCTACGTCACCGGTCAGACCCTGAATCTGAACGGGGGCATGTACTTCGACTAGGGCGTGCATCATGGCCCTCCGCGCCACGCTGCTCTTCCACCTGAACCTGCGCTACTCGTCGATCGGAGCCCACGAGCGCGGGGAGGTCGTCCGCCGCTGCTACCGGCCGATCCTGGACATCGCGGAGGAGCTCCCGTGGTGCGTCATGGCCATCGAGGCCACGTCGCACACCCTCGAGCGCATCGCCGAGCTCGACCCCGAGTGGATCGACCGCCTGCGCGAGCTGATGGCCGCGGGCCGCGTGGAGCTCGTCGGATCGGGCGACACGCAGCTCATCGGGCCCCTCGTCCCCGCCGCGGTGAACGCGTGGAACCAGCGGCTCGGCCAGGAGGGCTACGAGCACCTGGTCGGCACGCGGCCGCGGACCGCGCTCGTGAACGAGATGGCGTGGTCGCAGGGCATCGTCGACCACCACCTCGACGTGGGGCACGAGACGCTGCTCATGGAGTGGAACAACCCGCGCCGCAGCCACCCCGAGTGGAAGAACGAGTGGCGCTACCGCATGTCGTGGACCGAGTCCCCGCACGGCCGCCGCATCGCGGTCTGCTGGGTGGACGCGGTGGCCTTCCAGAAGTTCCAGCGCGCGGTCGTCGAGGACATGGAGGTCGACGAGTACGTGCGGTGGGTGCTCGGTCACGACGGCGAGCGCCCGCGCCACCTCTTCCTCTATGCCAGCGACGCCGAGGTGTTCGACTTCCGGCCCGGCCGCTTCGCGACGGAGACTCCGTCGGGGGGCGGAGCCGAGTGGGGGCGGGTGCGCACGATGCTCGGCGCTCTCCACGAGGCCGGCGTGCGCCTGACGACGCCGGCGCGGCTTCGCGAGCACCCCGACTTCCGTCCCTCGCGCACGGTTTGCCTGCGCAGCGCCGTCGATCCGATCCCGGTGAAGAAGCAGCCCAAGTACAACATCACGCGCTGGGCGCTCTCCGGCCGGGACGACGTGGGCTTGAACTCGCGGTGCCATCGCCGGGCGCGCCGGCTCGAGCGCGAGGGAGCGGGAGCGGTCGACTGGCGCGCGCTCGTCCGCGACTGGGCCTCCGACCTGCGCACACACCTGACGGAAGCCCGCTGGAAGGACCACGGCGAGCGACAGAAGAGGCTCGCGCCCCCGGAGGACGAATCGCCCGCCGAGGTCGTCCGGCGCCCCGAGCTCGCGGTGGCCCGGACCGAGCGCCGCCGGATGCGGCTCGACGTCGAGACGGACGGCGTCCGGGCCACCCTCAACCTGCGGCGGGGGCTCGCGATCGAGTCCCTGGGTTTCGCGGCGACGGGAGAGTGTGCGATCCTCGGCACCCTTCCCCACGGCCACTTCGACGACATCGACTGGGCGGCGGACTTCTACAGCGGGCACACGGTCGTCGAGATGCCCGCTCGCCGCCGCGTCGCCGATCTCGAGCGCGTCGAGCCCGTCGTCGAGCGCGCCGGGGATCGGATCGTCGTCTCGACGGAGGTGGCGACGGCGCTGGGGCCGCTGCCCAAGACGGTCACCCTGTACGCCGACGAGCTCGAGCTCTCCTACGGGCTCTCCCGCTGGGGCGAGCGACCCCTCTGCAGCCTGCGCACCGCGATCCTGACCCTGCTCCCCGACGGGCTCGGCGAGGACCTTGCGATCACCTGCGCGAACGGCGGC
The DNA here is from genome assembly GCA_964428225.1 of uncultured Planctomycetaceae bacterium. GTDB lineage: Bacteria > Planctomycetota > UBA1135 > UBA1135 > JBFMCU01. Next base: position 19,762 of record CAYRXS010000075.1, on the reverse strand, counting down.
GATCCGGAGGTCTTCCTCCTCGAGCGGGAGTGCGACCACGGCGCGAGCGTGTCGCCCCTCGTCTCCGCGAGCGCGGCCTTCGGAGCGACGGACGGGAGCCTCGTCCTCGACGACGGCCGCGTCGGCTTCGAGCTCTCGTGGGATCCCGGCCGCGCGGCCGCGCTCCCCCTGCTCACCCACCGGATCATCGGCGGGGAGCGCTTCGTGCGCCTCGCGTTCTCGCTCTCGGAGGTCGACGAGACGCACCGCCCGGGGGCTCGTCTCGAGGACTTTCGCATCTCGATCCGGGGAAGGAGGTTGCGGTCGTGACGCAAGTCAAGTTCGTCGCTGAGGTGTCGAGCAATCACCACCAGAACAGAGGCCGCTGCCTCGACTTCGTCGATGCTGCCGCCGAATGTGGTTGCCAAGCGATCAAATTCCAGCAATTCAAGGTCAGGGAACTCTTCGCCAAGGAGTTCGTAGATGGCATTGAGATCCTGCGTGATCGAATAGCCTGGGAATTGCCAGAGGGCTTCAACGAGACCATCGCGCAGCGTGCGCACGATCGTGGGATCGAATTCGCCAGCACTCCCTTCTACATGAAGGCAGTGGAAGTGCTTGAGCCCCACGTGGACTTCTTCAAGATCGCCTCCTATCAGATACTCTGGCTGAAGCTGCTGCGGGAGGTGGCGCAAACCGGAAAGCCGGTGGTTCTCTCCACCGGCATGGCTACCATGGATGAAATCCACCTTGCGATCGACGCATTGGGCGAAGCAGGATGCACCGATCTGACGCTTCTGGACTGCGTGTCCACATATCCGACGCTGACGGAACAGGCCAATCTTGCGATGATCCGAACCATGCGCGAGGAGTTCCATCTGCAGGTCGGGTGGTCTGACCACACCGTCAAGGAGGACATCGTGGTGCGGGCAGTGCGCAAGCACGGAGCGGAGATCGTGGAATTCCATTTCGATCTCGAGGGGGAGGGGGCGGAGTTCCCCACGGGTCATTGCTGGCTTCCCGCTCAGGTGCGCGCCCTCCTCGCCGCGGTCGAGGATCCCGCTCCCCTGGCCGACACACACCCCGCGGACGGAGATGGCAAGAGGAAGCCGCGCGACTGCGAAATGGACGAGCGCCTCTGGCGTACGGACCCGGTCGACGGCCTGAGGCCCGTTGAGGAGTTTCGCCCTATGCTGCTGGCCAGAGGTGCGTGAGGACGACCACGGTCCCTGCCGGAGAACCGGCACGCCGCGGGACGTGCCCGTCCCGACGGACTCTCAGCGTCGTCGCCCCGAGCTAGGCTCCCGCTTCTCGCAGCACCGCAACGTAGAACCGCACCGCCCGCCCGACGTTCTCCACCGCGACGCGCTCGTTGGTGCCGTGGATCCGGTCGGTGTCGTCCGGACCGAGCCAGACGGGCATGAACCGGTAGATGTCCTGCGCAAGGGGCGCGTAGTGTCGGGAGTCGGTCGCACCGACCGTCAGGGCCGGCGCGACGACGGCCTCGGGGAAGGCGGCACGGATCGACCGCTCGATGGCTGCGTATCCCGGACCGTCCACCCGCGAGACGGGGGAAGGCTCGGAGAAGAAGTCACCGTAGCGTCGAACCTCCACGGCGGGGTCGTCGACCACGGTCTCGACGTGGCGCAGCACCTCCTCGATGCTGTCCCGCGGGTGGATGCGGAAGTTGACCACCGCGCGGGCCTCTTGGGGGAGCACGTTGTCCTTGTCGCCGCCGTCGAACATCGTGGCGGCGGCGGTCGTCCGAACCGTCGCGTTGGCAGACGGCGTGGAGGCGATCTGGCCGAGCAGGATGGGGCCGAAGAGCCACTGGTTGGCGAACAGGATTCGCGACGACATCGTCATCTCGGGGCCGAGCCGCGCGAGCATCCCCCCCGTCGGTCCGTCGAGCCCGGCGGGTAGCGGGTGCTCCTCCAGGCGAGCAACCGCTCGCGCCACCCGGCCGACCGCGGTGTTGGGCGGGGGCATCGACGAGTACCCTCCCTCGCCGCGTGCCATCAGCTCCACGCTCAGGTAGCCCTTCTCGGCGATGCCCACGAGGGCAGCGGGGGGCTCGAGGCCCGAGATCATGCCGTCGGCGATGGCCATCCCCTCGTCGAGGATCCAGTGCAGCGAGACTCCACGTTGCTGCAACGCCTGCGCGATGCGGAGGTTGCCGTCCTCGCCCCCGACCTCCTCGTCGTGACCGAAGGCGAACAACAGCGTACGTCGGGGAGTCCACCCCTCGGCGAGCAGCGCTTCGACCGCCTCGCAGAGTCCGACGAGGTCGATCTTCATGTCGATGGCCCCGCGGCCGACGACGTAGGTTCGCGTCCGCACGCCGCCCGGTCCGTGTCCTGTGTCCTCGATCCGCGCGCCGGAGAACGGCGGTGAGTCCCAGTCTCCCTCGGTGCCGGGCTCGACGAGGACGACGTCCTGGTGGGCCATGAACAACACCGGCTCGAGCGACGGATCGGTCCCGCGCCAGGTGTACAGCCAGGAGTGAGCGCCGTGGAGCCCTTCCTCGGCGCGGCTGCCGAAAGCCTCCCGCTCCAGCGTGGCGTGCATGCGCGGGTAGGTCGCCACGAGCCACTCCTGCAGCCCTGCGAAGGCCGCGGGATCGAAGTCCGCGAGATCCTGGTGAGAGATGGTGGGAAAGGACAGGGCCTCGGAGAGGTGCCGCGCGGCGACCTCGTCGGAAACGGACTCGGGGGCGGGAGGCACCTCCACCTGCACGGACCGCGCCATCAGGCCGCGGACGACGATGACCGCGAGGAGCAGCACGATGAGGCCAGCGACGGCGCCGAGGAGGCGCACCAGCAGGGTCTTGCGGGAGCCGTGCACGGGTGGAGTATACGGAGTGAGGCTCCTGGCCCGATGCACCCACTCCGAGGTGTCCGGCAACGCGCGGACGAACCGCGTCGAATCAGACGTGGCGGTGACGAGAGAGCTCGACCGAGGGAAGATCCTTCCGCTACCGTCGCACGCTGCGGCAGCCGAATACGCGGCCGACGTGGCTCACGTCCCTTCCGCGGAGCGTCACGCGTACCGTCTCCTTGCCCGTCGTGAGCGTCTCCGGAACGGCGTAGGTCACGTCCACGAACTCCCCCTCCGCGAGGCGGTTCAGGACCTGGGTCGCGATCACCTCGTCGTCCACGAGGACGTCGAAGGTCCGGCGCCGGTCGCCGCCCCAGTAGGTGCACATGAGCTCCATCGGTGCGTCGGGCAGGACCTTCAGATCGAAGGCGATGAAGCCCCCGTCCCGTGCGTCCCGCCAGCGACGGCCCTGGTAGGTCCCGGCGTAGGACCTCTCGCTGCTCGCGAGGGCGTGCTCGCGCTCGGACTCGCGCACGCCGAGGCGGACCTCGTCGACGGTGCGTCGCCGCAGGTCGGCGCGATGCTCCTCCTCCTCCGCAGCTTCCCGTTGCCGCGCGTCCCACTGCGCCTCGGTCAGGGCGTCCACGTAGACGGTGTAGCGGCTCTCGTGGACGGCGAAGTGCGGGCGCAGCACGACGTCGCCCGGCTTCCCGATCCCCTCCGTGCGGAACGACAGATGGTCGTCCGGGAAGAGGAGCGTGATCCCGTCGCCCTCGACGTGGGGGATGCGCGCCAGGAGCTCCTCGCGCGGACAGACGAGGAAGGGCACGGGATCGTCGTCCCCGAGGTCGACGCAGAGCAGCGTCGGGCCGATGAAGAACGCGACGCGCTTCGGGTCGTCGGGCATCGTCTCGAAGCGCAGGTCCATCGGCATCTCGAGGGAGATCTCGTCCCCGTCGCTCCACGTGCGCTCGATCGTCGCGTAGCCGTCCCCGCGCGACGTCGTGGCGACCGGATCGCCGTTCACCGTCACGACCATGCCGCCGGAGAGCCACGTCGGCACGCGGAGGTGGATCGCCAGAGCCACGGGCTCCTCCATCCCGAGGCGCAGGGTCGCGCCCCCGAGGAGGGGCAGCCCCGAGTAGATCCCGCCCTCCTCGCCGAGCACCGCCATTGTCGTCGTGCGGGCGTAGGGCAGGGACGTAGTCAGCTCCACCGTCACTCCGCGGTCTCGCCAGTCCAGACGGGACGACACGTAGAGGTTGACGAACAGCGACTCCCCGTCGTGGAAGAAGATCGACTCGCCGTACTTGGCGTGGTTCTCCATGCCCGTGCCGACGCAGCACCAGAACGAATCGAAGGGGCTGCTGAACCCCTTGCGCGCGGGCATGTCCACGAGCCCCTTGTAGACGAACATCCCCGTCTCGGGGTGCTGGTGGGCGAGGATGTGGTTGTAGAGGGCACGCTCGTAGTACGCGAAGTACTCCGCCCGCGGCTCCCACCGGAAGAGGTACCGCGTCAGGCGCAGCATGTTGTACGTGTTGCAGGTCTCGGTCGTGTCTCCGAGCCGTCGGCTGAGCAGGTCGGGCGGCCCGAAGTACTCGCTGTCGCCGTGGCCGCCGTTGACGTAGGTGTGGTGCTCGACGACGGTGCGCCAGAAGAACTCGGCGATGGTGCGGTACTCCTCCTTCCCCGTCAGCTCGTAGAGCCGGGCGCAGCCGAGCACCTTGGGGATCTGCGTGTTCCCGTGCAGGCCGTCCAGGCGGTCCTCCCGCGCGGCCAGCGGGTCGAGGACCGCGTGGTGGAAGAGCCGCTCCGCGAGCGCGAGGTACTCCTCCTCGCCCGTCAGCGCGTACAGGTCGGCGAAGGACTCGTTGATGCCCCCGTGCTCGGTGTCGAGGATCGATTGCATCTGCGCGTCGTCGAGCTCCGCGAACAGGGCGACGAGGAAGTCCGCGAGGTCCGTCGCGACGAGGAGCGCCTGCTCGCTTCCGCACTGCCGGTGCGCCTCGACGAGCCCGGCGAAAGTCTTGTGCAGGTTGTAGAACGGCACCCAGCAGCCGTTCAGATTGAAGGCGTGGGACGTGATCGCCCCGTTGCGTAGCTCGGCGAAGATCTCCCGGCCGCGCGGGAAGCCGAAGACGAAGCCGTCGCCCCCGGCCTCCTGGCACGCCCTCAGCTCGGCGACCACGTAGTCCGCGCGTTCGCGGAACGCCTCCTCGCCCGTGGCGGCGTACTGCAGGGCCACGGCGCGCAGGTAGTGTCCGAGCGAGTGCCCCGCAATCGTGTCCCGTTCCCAGCCGCCATAGGAATCGCCCTTCGGATCGAGACCGGCGTTGGCGCGGAACGCGTGCAGCAACCGATCCGGCTCGAGCTCCAGTAGGTACCGGCCGTTCCGTTCCATGGCCGCGCGAAAGACGCCATCCCCGAGCCGCACGTCGCGCAGGGGGAAGGACTGGACGCGATGGGGGACCGACGCCTGCGCGAAGGCGGTGGCCGGCACCAGGACCAGAGGAACGATCCACGAGAGGGCCGTGCAGATTCCGATCTTCATCCTGCCTCCGATCTCCTTGTCACCTGTCCTTCACTTCCGGTCCGGGACGCGGGGCGAGCTCCCGCCACGTCGTTGGGAGAGGATAGGTGATGCGTGCGACCTTGCCAGGATTCGTCCTCGGCTCCTCCCCGGCACCGGCCGCCTCCGCTGGCAATCCGTCCCGGCGCGCGCTACAACGTCGGGCGCTCACCTTTCACCGGCCCACGACGAGGAGCCACGCCATGGCCAAGAGGATCGACTGGTACTACCACCGCAAGGGGTGAATGTCCTGCACGCGGTCGTCCAAGTTCCTGGATGACAACGGGGTCGCCATCAAGGAGACCGTGTCCGCGAGCAAGAAGCTGGGGCGCAAGGAGGCCACCGCCCTCGCCAAGGGCGCGAGCAAGGTGATCGTCTCGAAGGGCAAGAGGGTCGCCGAGTTCGCCCCCGCCGGCAAGCCGACGAAGGAGCTCCTGGACGCCATGCTCGGCACCACGGGCAACCTCCGCGCCCCCACGATCAAGCGCGGGAAGACGATCCTCGTCGGCTACAACGAAGAGGTCTTCACGACGATCCTCGGCTGACCGGCGGGCTAGTACCCCGCCTTCCCCGACAGCACCCATCCCGCCCAGTCTCGGACCGTATGCCCCGCCTCTCTGAGGTCCGTCTTCGCCTTCCACAGTGCCTCGGCCACCGACAGCTTCTCGACCCAGAGACAGGTGTAGAAGATCTCCATCAGCTTCCGCGTCGCGGCGTCGTCCACCTTCCAGAGGCTGGTGACGGCCGTGCGGGCCCCGGCAGCGTAGAGAGCGGTCTGGAGCGACTGAATGCCCTGTCCGGCGCGACGGATGCCGACGTTCGTCTCGCAGGCCGAGAGAACGGCCAGCTCGCAGTTCGAGAGATCGAGCGTCGCCAGCTCTTCGGCGGTCATGATTCCAGGTACGCGGCCCAGGGAGTCCATGCCGCGATTCGCCCCGGCAAGGGCGAGGCCGCACAGGGTCAGGGGCGCCAGACCGGCAACGCGTTGTTCCGCGGGCATGGGGGTCCAGATGCGCTCCCCGCCATGTGTCGGATCGGGGTCGAGGATCGACTTTGCGGTTTCCGGGGCGAACCATCCATGAGTCGCCAGATGAAGGTAGCGAGCGTGGTTCGCCGATCGTGCGAGCGCAGCCTTGGTTGCCACTTCGTTCTTCATCGTTCGCGGTTTCCCGCCGAAGGTGCGTTCGAAGAGCCTGCCGATCGTGTCAACCTCCAGGGAGGTCTGTGCGAGGGGGGGAAACGCTCGGGCATACCCGCACCCCGTGGTGCCGATGCCGCCGGTGAGGCGGCCTCGACGAGCTTCCCCTCCGCTCCTTCCGCCATGTCGTAGTCCGGACTTCCCAGAGCCAGCAAGCCGTGCCCTCCGCCGATCTCCGGAAGCGGCGCCACGAGCCGGATGAACGAGCTCTGGACCACGATCCGCACTCGATCCCCCAGACGAATGTCGCTCGACGAATCGGCCGAATCCGCCGGGAGGGCATCGAGGGGCACCAGGAACACCAGGTCTTCCGGACACACGAGGAGCGTCGTCACCCCTTCTCCCGCGATGGTCAGCACCGGATCGATGAGGCGCTCACGCAAGAGACGACCCGATGACCATTCTCCGGGATCCTCCTCGTCCGGCGAATCGGCCACCACTCCCCGTCCTCTGCCCTCGATCGGCTCGCCCAAGGCCTCTCGCCAGCCCGTGACGAGCGCTTCGAGCTCGCTCGCGGGGCCCAGGTCGACTCTGTGCAACGCGCCATCGGCGCGCAGGACGTGAGCAAGGAGGTGCTCCTCACCTCGACGTAGACGCCCGGATCCCGGCTCCTGATCCCAAACCTCGACCCGGAAGAATCCCACCAGGATCGAGTTCTCGGGCAGCGCACCGGAAAGCGAATCGCACGTGAGCGACGCCACCTCGTATCCCTTCTCGGCGAGCACGGCGCGGATTGCACGTTCCGCTCTATCGCGGTGGGCCGACGTCTCGTCCAGGCGTGCCCGGAATACATCGGCCGGCATCCCCGCGCGCGCCCCCCCCGCGACGAGGTCGTTCAACGCGAGGCGTGCCTGCTCCAGCTCTCTCATGAGAGATTCCAGCTCGTCATCAGCGGCCGTCAGGGCCGCCGTTCGCAGGGCCAACGTGGCGACTGCTCGGCGTGTTTCGATCAACTCGAAGATCGCGCGCATCGATGCGGCATCGGATGGGTCAGTCAGGAACAGGGCGGGTCCCAGTTCGACGGCACATGCTCCGACTGCCTCCCGCGCCTCTCTCGGCGACAGCATCGCTGCGGACCTCGCACGCTGAAGCATGCCCGACAGGAGCTGCGCAAGGAGCGCGCTGGCGCCGGCGTGATCTCCCTGCCGCCTCATCGTCGCGGTAAGGTTGTACCGGGCTACGAGGAGATCCGGATGGTCGGGGGGGAGGGTTCGCTCACGCGCCTCGAGCACCGCCTCCTCGAGCGGCCGCGCACTGGCGAACTCGCCCATTGACTTCATCGTGAGGGCGAGATTCTGACGGGCTATGAGCAGGTGAGGGTGGTCCGCGGGAAGGGTTCGCTCGCGCACCTCGAGCACCGCCTCCTCGAGCACGCGGGCGCCGGGCACGTCCCCCATCTGCTTCATCGTGGCCGCGAGGTTCTGCCGGATCGAGAGGAGATACGAGTGATCCACGGGGAGGATCCGCTCGCAGGCCTCGAGCACGCCCTCCTGGAGGGCGCGGGCGTCCGCAAGATCTCCCATCATCCTCATCGCGAGCGCCAGGTGCCCGCGAGCCCTGAAGACATCCGGGTGGTCCGCGGGGAGGATCCGCTCGCGAGCCTCGAGCACCGACTCGAAGAGGGTGCGGGCGCCAGGGTAATCGCCCATCTCCACCATCGTGGCCGCAAGGTTGTTGCGGGCATTGATGAGGTCAGGGTGGTCGGCGGGGAGGATCCGCAGGCGGCCCTCCAGCACCGCCTCGCAGAGCGCGCGGGCGCCAACGAGGTCGCCCATTTCCTTCATCGCGACGGCGAGGTTCTGCCGGGCGCCCAGGAGATCCGGGTGGTCCTCGGGAAAGATGCGTTCGTAGGCTTCGAGCACCGCCTCGCAGTGTGTGCGGGCACCGGAGAGATCTCCCATGAGCCTCATCGCGACCGCGACGTCCTGCCGGGCGACGAGGAGCTTCAGGTGGTTCTCGGGAAGGACCCGCTTCCGAGCCTCGAGCACGCTCTCGAACAGCGCGCGGGCGCGGGGAAGGTCGCCCATTCGTGAGAGCGTGATCGCGAGGTACCGACGGGCATCGAGAAGGTCCGGGTGGTGCTCGGGAAGAGTCCGTTCGCGATGGGCCATCGCCGCGGACTGGACCCGCCGAGCGAGGGGGAGGTCTCCCGCCCGCTCGGCGAGCTTGCCCAGGCTCCACGCCAGTTCTGCGGCCTCGTCGCTCCAGGCAAACCCCTCCACTTCCATCATCTCTTCCGTGGTGTTCGCGAGGAGCGCTCGGGCGTCCTCATGCTCTCCCGCGTTCAGGAGCCTCGCGATCTCCGCCAATGCCTCCGAACCCCATTCTCCCGCCGAACGGCTCTCCTCGGTCTCCGGGGCCGCCATCAGGTGAAGCGTCAATGACCCGGTGGCATTGGGCGCTCCGGCCACGAGAACTCCCAGGTGGTCCCCCTCTTCCACCTCCACGTTCACGTACGGAGTCGTGCCTCCGCCGGAATCCTCATCGGATGCGAGCACCTGGCCATCCACTGCATCCTCGACCTGGATGCAGAGGACCAAGTCCGACGTTGCCCAGACATGCAGCGCCCCCGCGAACTGCGCCTCGTATTCGTGGACGATCGTCGAACCCCGCCCCTCGATCAGCTGCGGATCGTCCGTGGCGATCTCGAACTCGATGACTCTGTCGAACGGCGAGGGAGGGACCGCATCGGTTTCTTGCGGCAGGGCCAGCAAGCTGAGGACGAGCAGGGCGGTCAGCATGGCGTTCGGTGGGCAGTAGAGTGTATGGAGTCGTGATTATAGCCACCCGGCCGCGATGACCGCCGCCACCTGTCCTCCAGCCCCCTGACGTCGTCCGCTGCCCGCGTTTTCCTCGCGTGATCAGGCTTACGGGAGCCGCTCGCAGGATTGGTAACTCAGATACCCCGCGTTGTCCCACGAACGGCGCTTCAGTAACAGGATCCTCGTTGGGGATCCAGGCTAGAGGACCTCGATCCTCTCGCGGTTCGTCAGGAGTAGGTTGCCCAGGATCGAGAAGCCGACGGCCTGGCACTCGACCACGGATCCCGACAGGATCCCGGGGACCGTGGCCGAGGTCGAGAAGGTCTCCTCGGCGCCGAACGTCCCCGCCGCGAGCGGTAGGAGGGTCGGGACTCCGTCGACCGCCACGACCGCGATGAGCACGAGGGCGCCCGGCATGCCGCCGCACGCGGTCAGGGTGAGCGTGTCGCCCGCGTTCGCGGATTTCGGATCGGCGTAGGCGGCCAGTTCGTGCGCGTCGAAGACGTAGGCACGCCCGATGCGGCCGGGGTAGATCCCGGGCTCGTTGCCGACGAGCACGAGGTCGCCGTCGATCGCGACCGACGCCCCGAAGTGGTCCTGGTGCTGGGGATCGCTGGCGAAGAACCGGCGCACGTGTCCCCACGAGGTCCCGTCGAAGCCGTAGACGTAGCTCACCCCGCCCCGGTACGCCCCGCCGTGCCGCTCGCCCATCGCGCCGACGACCGCGCGGTGCCCGTCGATCGCGACGGCGAGCCCGAAGTCGCTGTAGTTCCCCGCGGGATTGTCGAGCTTCTGCTCGAACACGAAGGACGCGCCGTCGTGCCGGTACACGTAGGCGCCGTACGTCCGGTTCTGGAAGGAGGGCGCCCCGACCAGGATCACGGTGCCGTCGGTCGAGACGTCGTAGCCGAACCAGTCCAGGGGCGCGAAGTCGTTCGCCTCCAGGATCTGGGTCTCGGACCAGCCCGGCCCGCCGCGCTCGAAGACGTAGGCCGCCCCGTTCTTGCCCAGGCCCGAGTGTACCTTCGGCGCGCCGACCACCGCCCGGTCGCCGCGCAGGTCGACCCGGAAACCGAAGGAGTCCTCGAGCGCTCCGTCGCTCGCGAGCAGCTTCGCCTCCTGCGTCCAGGTCCCTCCACCGTAACGGAAGACGTAGGCCGAGCCGGAGTAGCCGCCGAGGTCGTCGTCCCCGGTGGCGCCGACGAGAATCGCGTCCCCGTCGATCGCCACCGCCGCGCCGAACTTGTCGTCTTGCGTGAGGTCGTTCGAGACGATCTTCTGCTCGAAGGTCCAGAAGCCGCCCTGGTCCCGGAACACGTAGACGGCGCCGTCCGTGCCCAACCAGCTCCCGCCCGTCACCTGGTCGTCGCCCCTGGCCGCCACGACGACCACGTCGCCGCTGACCCCGACCGCGGAGCCGAAGTAGTCGAAGTCGAAGCCGTCCGGCGCGGTCAGCTTCTGCTCCTCGAGCCAGTCGTCGCCATCCTTCCGGAAGACGTAGGCGGAGCCCTCCGAGGTCCCCTGGAGGGAGTCGAGGAACGCTCCCACGATCATGACGTCGCCGTCGACGTCCAGGTACGTTCCGAAGCGGTTGTCGCCCACGCCGTCGCTCGCGGCGAGCCGGATGCGCTCCGTCGTCTCGCACTGTGCCGCGGGGAGCGAGGAGATTCCGGCGACGACGAGCAGTGCCGCCAGCGCGACGTGCCCGACGTCGCGAGCTCGGTTCTTGATCATGAGTCGTGCCTCCGTGCGAGCCGGTGATCGCGGTCCATCCTAGCCACGGCCGCGCAGAGGGGAGGGGCTTTCACCGGGACCGAACGAACCCCTGCGGCTCCGGCGCGGTCCTCGACGACCTCGGACCTCGCTCCAGATTCCGCGCCGGTCGAACACGTCCGCGCGCCGGATCCGCGGTACCATGCTCCCGCGCATCGGAGCTCGCGGCGAGCCCCGGGAGCCTCTCGAATGTTCCACGAGTCGCGTTTTCACATGAATCGGCGTCCCCCTTGCGAGGCCGGCGTCTGCCCCGCCGCGGGGCTCCTCGCCCTGGTCGCGACGATCCTCCTGCTCGCGAGTTGCTCGGACGGAGCGGCGGATCGGGACTTGCCCCGGGAGCGGCACTCCGTCGTGGTCTTCCTGGTCGACACGCTCCGGGCGGATCGTCTCGGCTGCTACGGCCACGATCGGGTGACGTCGCCCACGCTCGACACGCTGGCCCGAGACGGGATCGTGTTCGAGCGTTGCATCGCCCAGTCCACGTGGACGAAGCCGGCCACCGCGTCGGTGCTCACCGGCGTCTACCCCTCCGTTCACGGGGCGAATCACCGCCGGGACGTCCTCGCCTCTCCGGTGACGACGTGGGCCCAGGCGATGCGCGCGGGCGGCTACCGGACGGCCGGGTTCATCGCCAACGGCTTCGTGTTCGCCGAGGGCATCGGGTTCGAGCGCGGCTTCGACGATTTCGTCGCCTACCCCGGTACCGAGGACGCGTCCGACGACGAGGAGGAAGCCGGGCACGAACGGGCGGACGCTCCGGTCTCCGACGCGCTCACGTGGATCGAGGAGAACCGGGACGAGCCCTTCTTCGTCTACCTGCACGTCGTGGATCCGCACAGCCCCTACGTGCCGCCCGCGCCCTTCGATACGGCATTCGACTCCGGATACGAGGGACAGGTCGACGGCAACTACGGCTACGACCCGGACGTCCCGGCCGACATCAGGGAGCTGACGGACGCGGACTGGCAGCACCTCCGCGACCTGTACGACGGGGAGATCGCCTACACCGATACGCAGCTCCGCCGTCTGCTCGACGGGCTCGCAACGATGGGCATCGCGGACGACGTCCTCTTCGTCTTCACCGCCGATCATGGCGAGGAGTTCCACGACCACGACGGCTGGCGCCACCCGCCTTCGATGTACCAGGAGATCGTCCACGTGCCGTTCGTCATGCGAGCTCCCGGTCTCCCCGACGACCTGCGGGGAACGCGCTACTCCGGGCTCTGCCGACAGATCGACCTGATGCCGACCGTCCTGGACGCGGTCGGGCTGGAGGTTCCCCCGGAGGTGCAGGGCGTGAGCCTGCTGGAGCCTCTCCTCGGTGGGGGGACGAACGACGAGATCGTCGCCTTCAGCGAGGTCGACCGGAACGGCGTCTATCGCAAGGCGGTGGTCCGGGGGGACTACAAGTACGTTCGCAGCTGGCTCCCCCGGCCCACGGAGGCCCTGTACGACCTCCGGAAGGATCCCCTCGAGAGGACGAATGTCCTCCACGAGCACGAGGACGTTGCCGCGGGTCTGCGTCGGATCCTCGATCGGTTCGTGGAGAGCGCGGCCCGCGGGTACGTCCTCCGCGTCGAGAACCAGGGGGACGAGGTGCGCACTCTGCTCGGCATGCTCACCACCCGGGTAGCGCCGCTGTCGCGAATCGAAGCAATGCACCTGGAAGACGACCAGGCCTCGGTCGACGCCGGCCGGAGCGATCTGCTGCTGCACAGCCGGGCGATCGCGGACGAGGCCGGGGAGGTCGTCCACGTGGTGCGGTTCGCGTTCCAGGTCGCCCCGGGGGATCACGACGGGCTCCGCTTCGAGCCCGGAGAAGCGAACGAGTCGGTGCGGATGGAGTTCCGGGTCGACGACGCCCCGGTCCCGTTGGAGCACATCCACCTCGGCGCCGGAGACGACCACCCCGCCGAGCTCCCCTTCGTTCTCCAGACGCGAGAGGGGGATCGCTTCCTCGCGCCCCCCCTTCCGTCCCCGGCCGCGGGGCCGGATCGGCCCTTCGGAATCCGGATCTGGCGACAAGCCGACCCCCGGGCGTCGCAGCTGGAGCTGGACGAGGAAGCGCAACGCAACATCGAGGCGCTCGGCTACACCGGGGACTGACGAGCTCCCTCCCGGGCATCCCGCGCCGTGCACGTACGCCCTCGTGGCGGCCGGCGTTCGAGGGCGGAGGAAGACCGGGCGCGGAGGTTCCTCGCGATCGTAGAATCTCCGTCATGGAATCCACCGTCGCCCTTCTCCTCGCTCTCGCCCTCTCGTCCCAGTCGGCGCACGACTGGGAGAGCCAGGCCGTCTTCCGCATCGGCAAGGAGCCGCCGCACTGCACGAAGATGCCCTTTCCGACCCGGAAGGAAGCGCTGTCGATGGAGCGGCTCGAGTCGCCGTGGTGCCGGGTGCTGAACGGCATGTGGCTCTTCCACTGGGCTCCCCGGCCCGAGGAGCGGCCGGTGGACTTCTTCACGATGGAGTTCGACGACCAGTACTGGGCGAGCATCCCCGTGCCCTCGAACGTCGAGCTCCATGGCTACGGCACGCCGATCTACGTGAACCAGCCCTACACGTTCGTCAAGGATCCTCCGCGCGTCATGGGAGAGCCGCCGGCGAGCTGGACGACCTACGAAGAGCGCAACCCGGTATCGTCCTATCGGCGCCACTTCACCCTGCCCCGCGACTGGGAGGGCCGCCGCGTCTTCATCGCCTTCGAGGGCGTGTCGAGCGCCTTCTACCTGTGGGTGAACGGCGAGAAGATCGGCTACTCGCAGGACTCCAGGACCACCGCCGAGTTCGACATCACCGAGCACGTCGTCGAAGGTGAGAACCTGCTCGCGGTCGAGGTCTACCGCTACTCGGACGGCTCCTACCTCGAGTGCCAGGACTTCTGGCGGCTGTCGGGCATCTTCCGTGACGTGTACCTGTGGTCGGGGGCCGAGCTCGACCTCTTCGACTTCGGAATCCGCGCCGAGCTCGATCCGGAGAGCGACTTCGCAGTCGGAGATCTCACGTGGCGCCCGAAGGTGAGGAACTGGAGTGACCGTCCGCTCGAGGGGATGCTCCTCGCCGAGCTCCTGGATCCTGATGGCAAGAGGGTGTGCCAGGCCGAATACCCCGTGCCCGAGCTGAAGCCGGGGGCCTACTTCGCCCCCATGCTGTCCGAGCTGATCTTCACGGTCACCTCCGTCCAACCGTGGTCCGCGGAGACGCCACGTCTCTACACCTTCGTGCAGTCGGTCGTCGACGAGGGGGGTCACCCCCTCTCCTGGTACGCGACTCGGGTCGGCTTCAAGCACGTCGAGGTGAAGGAGGGGCGGTTCCTCTTCAACGGCGAGCCCATTCTCGTCAAGGGAGTGAACCGCCACGACCACGACCCCGAGACCGGCCACTACGTGACCGAGGAGCGCATGCGCGAGGATATCGAGCTGATGAAGCGCTACAACGTCAACGCGGTGCGCACCTCGCACTACCCGAACGATCCGCGCTTCCTCGAGCTCTGCGACAGTTATGGCCTGTACGTCTGGGACGAGGCGAACATCGAGTCGCACGGCATGGGCTACGGCGAGGAGTCGCTCGCCAAGGATCCCTCGTGGGGACCGGCGCACCTCGACCGCATCTACAACGTGGTCGAGCGCGACAAGAACCACCCCTCGGTGGCCGTCTGGTCGATGGGCAACGAGGCGGGGGACGGAGTCAACTTCGTGGAGGCCTCGCGCTGGATCCGCGAGCGTGATCCGTCGCGCCCGGTGCACTACGAGCGCGCGGGAAACCGCTCACACGTCGACTTCTACACGCCGATGTACGGCGCTCCGGAGTGGTGCCGCGACTGGTCCCGCAAGCAGGAAGAGCTGCCCCCCGACGAGCGGCGTCCGCTGATCCTGTGCGAGTACAACCACGCCATGGGCAACTCCTCGGGCGGCCTCGCCGACTACTGGCGGATCTTCCGCGCCGAGCCCCACCTGCAGGGCGGGTTCATCTGGGACTGGGTCGATCAGGGGCTCTGGGTGACCCGACCCCGGCCTCCGGTTCTCGAGGGGAACACGGTGGGAGATCACGAGCTCTT
The DNA here is from genome assembly GCA_964428225.1 of uncultured Planctomycetaceae bacterium. Taxonomy (GTDB): domain Bacteria; phylum Planctomycetota; class UBA1135; order UBA1135; genus JBFMCU01. The sequence continues at coordinate 4,604 of CAYRXS010000075.1, read as the reverse complement.
CCTCCAGGGCGAGCTCGACGACGTAGCGGGCCTCGTGAGCGGCCACGTCCGTGTCGAGAACCTCGACGACATGCACGGCGAGAGCGGGATCAGCGTCGCCGCCTGGATCCGCCCCGGCGCGAACGCGGGCAACAACCCCATCGTGGCGAAGGGAGATCATGCCTGGGCCCTGAAGATCGCGCAGGACGGCGAGCACCTCGAGTTCTTCGTCTTCGACGAGACCTGGGTCATGGTGACCGCGCCGTTCCCCGACGGCTGGGGGGACGACTGGCAGATGATCGTCGCCACCTGGGACCGGAAGACGCTCCGACTCTGGGGCGACGCGGAGCTGCTGGCCGAGGCCCCGCACTCCGGCGGTATTCGACGAACCGCCTCTCCCGTGTGCATCGGTCGCAACGACGAGGTGCCCTCGCGCTCCTTCGACGGGGCGATTCTGGCCGTGGCCGTGTGGGAGCGCGCGATCTCCCGGGAGGAGCTCCTCGGGGAGGAGATCGACCTCTCTCCCCCCGTGCTGCAGGTGGACCTCAGCTCGTTCGAGCAGTCCGGGGAGGAGCTCTCGTTCTTCGCCTTCGGCGGCGACTTCGGTGACTTCCCGAACGACGACAACTTCTGCTGCAACGGGCTGGTGCTGCCGGACCGGACCCCCTCGCCCCAGATCCCCGAGGTGTTCAAGGCCTACCAGGACTTCCACTTCCGCGCCGGAGCTCCGGAGGACGACGGAAGCGTGCCCGTCGAGGTGGTCTGCGAATCGCCGTTCCGAGACTGGGACGACTACGAGCTCTCCTGGGTGATCGAGCGCAACGGTCTCGCGGAGGACAGCCGCATCCGTCCCGCCAAGCCGGGGTCGACGAAGGGAGAGAGTCGCACCATCCTCGTCCCCGCTCCCGACGAGGGAGACGGTGAGGTCATCGCCACCGTGCGGGTCCACCTCGAGAGCGGAAGCTCCTGGGCCCGGCCGGGCCAGGTGTGCGCCTGGGAGCAGTTCCGCATGGGGGAGGGCACCTGGCAACGCGAGAGCATGCTCACCGAGGACGAGATCACGACACAGACCCTGGCCGGGCGGACGCACCTGCGCACGGGCCCCGTGCACCTGGTCTTCGACGACGAGACGGGCGCGCTCGATGGCTATGCCGTTCGCGACAAGGAGTACCTCGCCGGGCCCCTGCGCCCGAGCTTCTGGCGTCCCCCCGTCGACAACGACCGGGCCAACGGCTACGTCGCGCGCCACGGGATCTGGCAGAAGGCGGGCGCCGACGCCCGGGTGACGAAGCGCCGGCTCGTGAAGACGGACCGCGGGAAGGCCCTGACCTACGTACTCGCGGTGCCCGCGGGGAGCACCACTCTCGAGCTCACCTGGCACGTGTTGCGCGGAGGCACGGTCGAGGCCACCTACCGGCTCACCCCCGGAGGGGACTTGCCCGACATACCGCGGATCGGCATGCAGTGCGTGCTCCCCGAGCAGTACGAGGAGTGGATCTGGTACGGCCGTGGTCCCCACGAGTCCTATCGCGACCGCAAGGAGGGAGCGTGGTTCGGCACGCACCAGGGCCTCGTCGCCGATCTCTTCCATCCCTACGCCGAGGTCCAGGAGGCCGGCAACCGCACGGACGTCCGCTACGCCGCGTTCCAGCGCCCGGGCCAGGGGTTCGGGCTGATCTTCTGGACCCTGGACGAGCAGCCCCTCGAGGTCGCCGCGTACCCTTGCCTCCTGGAGGACCTCGAGCGAACCCGCCACCCCGCCGAGCTCCCCGACCGCGACGTGTTCACGATCCACGTCGATCACGCCCAGATGGGCGTCGCGGGCATCAACTCCTGGGGCGCCCGCCCCCTGCCCGCCTATCGCCTTCCCGCGGACCGCGAGTACTCGTATTCCTTCGGGCTGGCGCCGATTCGCCGCGACTGATCAGCGCCTCACGACGAACACGTACCGCCCGCTCGCGAGCTCGTCCTCGGTGAGCGGCCGATCGAGGTCCTCGGGACGGACCGTGCTGAGCACGACGAGGTCGAGCGCGGACATGCGGCGCTTCAGGCGCTCGACGGTGCCGAGGCCGCGGTCGCTGTGGAAGGCGCCGCACCAGTGGATGACGAGGGGACGCTCCGAGAGGGGCAGCAGGGAGTCGGCGATGGACTCGGCCATCGCGTCGTCCTTGATGCACTGGGCGGCGAAGATGTTGTCGAACTCGGCTCCGCCCAGGCGATCGCCGTGCTCGCCCATGACCTCGCGGAAGGCGTCCTTGTAGGGACCGGCGGCCACGTACACCTGACGCGGAGCGAACTCCTCGCCGAGCACGGTGTTGATCCCCTCGCGCACCACCCGGGAGGCGAGGGGACGGGGGACGTTGGCCGCGAGCACGCGCATGCCGTTCTTCCGTGCGAGCTCGACCACGGGGCGATAGTCGTCGGCGTAGTTCGGCCAGGTGCTGCGGGCCTCCTCCAGGAACTGCGCCTCGCCGATCTCGCCCGCGAGGTAGCGGTCGAGCACCCACTGGTCGTCACGCTCGAACTGCTCGAGCGAGACGATGATCTCGCCGCGACGCTCGAGGAGGAGCTGCGTGAGCTCGAGCTGGAGCCGGTGGCAGTCGGGGGAGTCGTGCAGCTCGCCGAGGAAGACGACGTCGGCGCCCGCGAGCTCGTCGGCGACCTGCTCGAGAGGGACCGCGGTTCCGGTCCGCGTGTCCACGATGCGGGTGCCGGAGCCGCCTGCGGACAGGGCCGCGCATCCGGCGGCCAGGGAGACGGTGAGGGCGAGGAGGATGGTTCTCATGGGAGACCAGAGTACCGTTCGCTAGGCTGGGCGCCATGGGCGAGCGCGTCAGCAGCGAGACGAGGCACGAGGGCGAGACGATCGACCGCGTGGGCGAGTTCACGGTCATCGACTGCGAGGGGTGCGGCTTCCGCCACGCGATGCCCCTGCCCTCCGAGGACGAGCTGCGGGAGATCTACCGCCACGAGTACTACACCGCGACGAAGCCCCTCTACCTCGAGCGGGCCCGCGAGGACCTCGACTGGTGGAATCAGCTCTTTGCCGAGCGTTTCGACGCCTTCGAGGAGCTGCTCGGCGAGGGGCGTCGTCGGATCCTGGACGTGGGCTCGGGACCCGGCTTCCTGCTCGCCTACGGCCGGGAACGCGGGTGGGTGGCGCAGGGCGTCGAGCCCTCCGTGCAGGCCGCGACCCACGCGCGCGAGCTGGGCGTGGACGTGATCGAGGAGCTCTTCGATGCGGAGCTCGCTCGGCGTCTCGGGGCCTTCGACGTGATCCACCTGAGCGAGGTGCTCGAGCACCTGCCCGATCCCCGGGCGTTCCTCGAGACGTGCCACGGCGCGATCGCCGAGGACGGGCTCGTCTGCGTCTCGGTCCCCAACGACTACAGCCCCTTCCAGCGGGCCTTGCGCGACGCCTGCGGGTACTCGCCGTGGTGGGTGGCTCCGCCGCACCATCTCAACTACTTCGACTTCGACTCGCTCGAGCGCCTGCTCGAGCGCTGCGGATTCGAGCCCGTGCGGCGCGACACGTCCTTCCCGATCGACATGTTCCTGCTGATGGGGGAGGACTACACGAACGACGACGAGCTCGGCCGCGAGTGCCACCGTCGCCGCATGACCTTCGAGCGCAACCTGCGCGAGGCGGGGCTCGAGGAGCTGCGCCGCGAGATGTATCGCCGCCTCGCCGAGCTCGGGATCGGACGGCTGGCCGTGGTCACCGCGAGGAGGCGATGAAGGACGCGATCATCAGCGTCGCGGCCGGGGAAGGACAGGTGCCGCTGATCCGGACCGTGCGACGCCTCGGCTTCGCGGTGATCGCCGTCGATCGCGACGCGGACGCGCCGGGGATGGCGCTCGCCGAGGATCGCGTCGTCTGCAGCACCCATGATCCGGAGGGGGTGCTGAGCGGGCTAGAGCTGCTCACCCCGCGCTACCGGGTCCTCGCCGCGGTCACGAAGTCGTCGGGGGTGCCCGTGCACACCACGGCGATCGTCGCGCGCGAGCTCGGGCTCCCGGGCCTCGATCCGGAGGTCGCGCGGCTGGCGATCACCAAGCCGGGGACGATGCGGCTCGCCGCGAGGGCGGGAATCCCCGCGCCGGGATCCACGACGGTGAGGACGCTGGACGAGCTCGCGTCGATCGAGCTGCCCGTCGTGTTCAAGCCCTCCCTCACCGTCGTGGGCAAGGCGGGCGTGGGGCTCGCGCGCGAGCGAGGCGAGCTCGAGGCGCGCTTCGAGGAGGCCCGAGACGCCTCCGCCGACGGGATCGTCGAGGTCGAGGAGCTCGTCGAGGGCGCGGACGTCGCGGTCGTCGGGCTCTTCGATCCCGAGGGCGTCCAGACCCTGGGGCTGATCGACGAGGACACGCGCGTCGACGAGGCGGGCCGCGCGCGCGGGTGGGGCTTCTCCATGCCGTCCGTCGTCGAGGGCACGGACGTGGATCGCGAGCTCGTCGAGCACGCGGCGCGGCTGGTCGAGGAGCTCGCTCCCGGCACGGGCGTGGGCTTCTTCACCTTCCGGGTCGGCGCGGGGCGCGAGGCGGCCCGCCTCGAGGGGCACCGGGGTCTCGCCGGGGACTACGTCGCCGACCGCCGCTTCCCCGCGGCCACCGGCGTCGACCGC
>CAYRXS010000074.1:6578-25574 GCA_964428225.1 uncultured Planctomycetaceae bacterium | reverse complement strand
GGCGCGCCTCGAGGGGAGCGATGCCGGGCGCGGGCAGGGTGCACGAGTCGAAGAGCCCGGCCCAGGAGACGGCAAACGCGGCGGGATCCCCCGGCGGAGGCGCGAGCTCCCGCCACGCGACCCCGATCCGCCCCGGGGAGGCTCCCACGAGGACGGACTCCGAGCCATCGGCGAGCTCCCGGACGAGCCAGGCCTCGGTCCCCTCCGTCGCGGACGCCCGGACGGCCTCGCCCCGGACGCGCCATCCGTCGCGGCCCGCCTCGACGTCCTCGTTGGGCCCCGGGCCGTCCAGGGGACCGAGCACCAGGGCGGCTCCCGGAGACGCCGGGCGACCCGGATCGAGGACGGTGAAGCCCCGGCCCTCGGCCCACCCGCGGAACAGCCGCGCCAGGAGGTCCGGCACCGGGGTGCCGTCGGGGAGCGTGGCCAGCACGGCGTGGCGCTCGCCGATCCCGCCGGGAACGGTCACGAGCTCCGCGCCGTCCCAGTCGATCCGATCGCGCCCCGCGGCGCCCACCGGTCCGGGCACCGCGCCGCCCCCGCCCGCGGCGAGCCCCGCCCGCTCGGGCTCGGGGGCGGCGTCCGCGACCCACAGGGCGCCGCGCACGTCGAACAGCTCCCAGGTCGGCGACGGGGCGAACCAGGGGGGCGTGGCGAGCCAGTCGGGTGGCGGCACCTCCCCGGGCCCGAGCTCGATCGAGGGGCGGGCCGAGGAGACCCACAGGATGCGGTCCCCCGCCTCGACCTCCGCCTCGAGCAGGCGCTCCGCCTCCACGAGGCCGCGCTCGAGGCGCGTCGGGCCCGCGGGATCCGCTTCCTCCCCCTCCGCGGTCCACGGCAGCCCGCCGCCCGGGCCGTGGTCCACGACGACCGTCCAGCGCACGGGGGCCGGCGGCTTGCCCAGGCGGGGCCCGGCCAGGGCGACTGCCCCCACCGCGAGCGCCGCCGCGCACAGCCAGATCGCCAGCGGGGGCAGCGGCCGCGAGTGCTCCCCCCGCGCCGGCGTCTCGTCCCGCACCTCCCTCCAGACGGCCAGCGTCCCCGTGAAGCGCGCGGGAGGCCGGGTGCGCAGCCGCGACGCGAGCAGGAGCAGGACGGCGAGGAGCAGGGCCCAGAGGCCGCCCGGGCGAGCCCACTCGATCCCGGCGAGGCCGAGCAGAAGGGTCGCGGTGGAGGCGGGCTCGATCATCCGCTCACCCCTGGAACAGGCCCTGCAGGACGGCCTCGAAGGGAGTCCCGCTCCCCCAGCAGCCGTACGCCGCCCGGTGGCGCGCGCAGGCGGTGCCCCAGGCCTCGAGCCGGCCCGCGAGCCGCCCCTCGTAGGCGGAGCGCGTGCGTCGGTCCACGTGGATCGTCTCCTCCTCGGCCGTCTCCGGATCGATCCATTCGACGGGACCCTCGGGCAGGGGCCCGCCGCCCGGGCCGCCTCCCTGGGAGGGGGCGAGCTCCTCCGCCGCCAGCAGCTGCACGAAGAAGAGCTCGCGGCCGCGGCGCACCAGCTCGAGGCACGCGGCGGGCTCGAGGTCGAGCAGGTCTCCCAGGACGAAGACGCGCCCCGCGCCCCGCACGCGGCCGGGCTCGCGCAGGAGCGAGGCGATCCCCTCCTCGCCCCCCGCCCGCTCCTCCTCGAAGGCGGTCATCCAGCCCGCGAGCTGCACGCCCTTGCGCAGGCGGAAGAACCGGGGGCCTCCCGAGGTCCACAGATCGACGGTGGCCCCGGAGCGCAGGGCGCAGGCGGCGATCGCGGTGGCCACCTCCGCGGCGCATTGCAGCTTGCCGGGGACGCCCACCCCCATCGAGGCGCTCGTGTCCACGAGCAGGGCCCAGTGCTCGCTCGCCTCCCGCCGCGCGAGGCGGACGTAGGGTCGGCGCAGGCGGGCGTACAGGTTCCAGTCGAGCTGGCGCGGGTCGTCGCCGGGACGGTACGAGCGGTACCCGACGAACTCCGTGCCCACGCCGAAGAGCCGGGCCCGCCCCGCGCCCTCCCGCCGCTCGGCAGCGCTCGCGAGCTCGACGACGAGTCTCCCGAGCCGGCTGAGATAGTCCGAGCCGAAGGACACGCCCGGGGAAGGAAGAGCGATCCGCGAGCTCGCCATGGCGGTGTCAGAGTCGGCGGGCCACGACCACCGTGATGTCGTCCTCGCGCACCCCCCCGCTGAGGTGCATCGCGTTCTCGACGAGGCGCAGACACACGTCGCGCGCCCCCGTGCCTCCCGCGGCCGCGGCGGCGAGGCTCCGGCTGATCCCCTCCTCCCCGAAGAACTCCTCGGGACGGTCGGGATCCCGCGCCTCGCTCAGGCCGTCGGTGTAGATCACGAGCACGTCTCCGGACGCGAGCACCATCGGGGCGTGGGCCTCGTAGCGCTCGTCGGGGATCATGCCCAGGGCCGGTCCCCCCCGTCCGATCGTCTCGATGTCCTCCCGCCCGGGTCGCCAGACCTGGGGGAGGGCGTGCCCTCCGTTGAGGGCCTTCACCGTGCCGTCGGCCTCGAGCCGCGCGAGGAAGAGGGTCAGGAACCGACCGTCCTCCACCCGCTCGCAGAGATCCTGGTTGAGCAGGGTGATCACCTCGCCCGGATCCGTGACGAGCCGCAGGTAGGAGCGCAGGGCCGCCTGGGCCGTGGCCGTGATCAGGGCCGGCCCGATGCCGTGCCCCGTGACGTCGCCCACCACGATGTTCAGGGCGCCGTCACGCCCCTTGACGAAGTCGTAGAAGTCCCCGGCCGTGCCCTCCGCCGGTCCGTACCAGCCGTGCACGTCCCAGCCCTCGATGTCGTCGGGGATCTGGGGCATCAGGTCACGCTGGATGGCGCTCGCGAGCTCGAGGGACTGCTCCAGCCGCACCTTCTCGAGCGAGTCGATGTGCAGGCGGGCGTTCTCCATCGCGATGGAGATGTGCTGGCCGAGGGCGGCGAACAGGGCGAGGTCCCGGGGGCTGAACTGGCGGGTGGCCGCTCGCGAGTCCACGTACAGGACGCCTCGCGCCTTGCCTCCCGCTCCCGCGGCGGATTCGCCCGCAATGGCGGCGAGCCGCACGCACATGACCGCTCGCAGCTTCAGGTCGAAGACGGAGCGCCCCAGCTTCAGGGCCTCCGAGTCCGAGTGCACCGTGGCCCGGACCGCCTCGCCCTCCCCGGCGACCTTCTTCGCGATGGTCGTGGAAAAGCGGACCTCCTCGGTGATGGGCTTGCCCCCTCGCCGGCGCGCGACCCGGATCTGGAGCTCGCCCTCGTCGTTCCCCTCCGGCCGCATCAGGAGCAGGCCGCGCTCCGCCCCCGTGATCTCGATCGAGCGATCGACGATGTCGGTCAGGAGCCGATCGAGGTCCCTCGACTCCGAGACGCGGGCGATCGCATCGAGCAGGACCTGCACCGTGCGCCGGTCCGTACCCGCCTCGCCGATCAGGAACTGCGTCGGCGCATCGGACGCCGGGCCCTCCTCCGCGGGGGGCACCTCCGACGACGGATCCTTCCCTTCACCGCGACGGGATCCCTCGGACTCCCCCTCGCGTTTGCGCTTCTTCCAGAATCTCATGGACCGGGCCAGTGTAGCCCGGCCCGCCTGCCCCCCCTCGATCCGGGGAGCGAAAAACGCCCTCTCGCCCCCCATCTCGCGAGTATGGGGCAGGTTCAGCGCCGCGGGCGCCGTCCGCCGGGAGGCAGGCGCGGACGGCTCCCGCGGCGCGGAGCCTCCCTCACGCGAGCACCGAAAGTGCTTGCCCCCGCACGCGGGGTCAGGACAGAATCCCCCGCTCGCCGCGAGGGAACCCCGCCGTTTCGTTCGTATTCCTCATCACGACGGGGGCGCGCGGCCGGACATCGTAAGACGGGAAGACGACATGCAAATCACGGTCGAGCCTCGCGAGAACTACGCGGTCCTGCACCTTCGCGGTGAATTCGACACCTACTACTGCCCGCTCCTCCAGAAGGAGGTCGACGGGCTGATCGCGGCCGGGGTGCACCACATCGTCCTCAATCTGCGGCTGGTCAAGTTCATCAACTCCACGGCTCTCGGGGCGGTCATCAAGGCCTCGAAGGTCCTCAGCGCCCAGGACGGCCGGCTCGTGATCTCGCGGCCCTCGGCGTTCTGCCGGGACATCATGGAGAAGGTGGGGCTCGACCGGGTCGTCCCGATCTACGACAACGACGAGGATGCGGGCACCGCCCTGCTGGTGACCACGGCCAAGGAGGCCGAGGCGGGCGAGGCGGGGGAGGGGCTCGACGACGACAGCGCCATCCTCTTCTCGCCGAAGGACGTCGAGCGCATCGAGCACTTCATCCCCGAGGACAAGCGCGCCGCCAAGGCGAACCCCGTGCACGGTCACGCCTTCGGCTCGACGTGGCGCGGCGTGGGGAGGATGTCGGCGCTGGACGCCGACGGGCTGCGCTTCACCTGGAACGGCGGGAACACCGAGCTGTCGCCCTTCGAGATGGGCCAGATGCTCTCGCTGGGGACGGACCTCCGCGTGAAGTTCCGGCTCCCCCTCCTCCAGAAGGGGCACTGCGAGGCGATCGTGACCATCAACGAGGTGGAGGAGCGCCCGGGCGGGGTCAAGCTCGCGGCCGCGTTCAGCGAGCTCGACGCCGAGACCCGCCAGGCCGTGCAGCAGTACGCTCAGGACATGGCGTTCCTCAAGAAGGAGCTGCGCAAGGCCACGGAGTAGCGCGGACGCTCACCGCAGCCGCGTCTCGACCGGTCCTCCCTCCTCGACCGATCGGCGGTCGCCCTCGACCGTCCGGCGCAGGGCGTGCCGCTCGCGGGCCGCGGCGAGCACCAGCTCGTACTCCCGCGCCACGGCCTCCCAGCCCAACCTCTCCTCGGCGGCGAGCCGTGCGTTCTTCGCCCAGCGCCGGCGCGCGTTCGGCGAGCCCGCGGCCAGGCGGATCGTCTCGCTCCACGCCTCGACGTCTCCCGGCTCGACGAGCAGGCCCGAGTGCTGGTTCTCCACGAGCACCCGCAGGCGGGGCACGTCCGACGCGAGCACCGGCAGTCCGCAGGCCAGGGCCCGCGCGACCTGACGCCCCATGACCGAATCGTCGACCGCGGGGGCGGCGAACATCGTGCTGGCGCCCATGAGCCCCGCGAGCTCCTCGCGACGAGGTCGGGCGGGCCAGTGCACCCGGGCGGCGATGCCCAGCCGATCCGTCATCACCCGCAACCTCTGGCGAGCGCTCCCCTCTCCCGCCAGCACCAGGCTCCAGTCCGCGCGCTGGCCGACGGTGCAGGCGAAGGCCTCGATGAGCGTCTCGAGCCCGCGCCCCTCCTCGAGCCGCCCGACGTGGAGCAGGATCCGACCGCGGATCCGCTCGCGGGCGGCGATGGTGGAGGTCAGCCCGGGCCGGAAGTGGGACAGGTTCACCCCGTGGGGGATCATCGTGACCAGCTCGGCCTCGAAGCCCTCGCGGAGGGCGCGCGAGCGCGCCACCGGATCCAGCGCGACCAGCGCCGCCGCCGTCCGGCGCACGTACCGTCCCCAGAACCACTCGCCCAGCCGCCCCAGGATCCGCTCGTGGAGCCGGCCGCCCCGCTCGAGCGCGGACTCGACGAGGACCAGGGCCGCGTCGAGCCGGCGCGTCATCCACGCCCCGCGGAAGGCCGCGGCCGAGAGGGCGTCGTAGGCGAGCACGACGTCGGGCGCGAAGGAGCGCAGGGTCCGCCACGGGCTGCGCCCCGAGCGCCGCTCGTCGTCGGGGGACGCCGGCTCGTCTCCGGAGCGGGGCACGAGCCCCGGCGGCGCGCCGAATCCGCGCACGGTGTGCCCGCGCCCGAGCAGCTCGCGGGCGAGCTGGGGCGCGTGGTTGCTCCACTTGACCCGCAGACGAAGCGGGTCCTCGAGGTGGATCGTCAGGGGATCCAGGAGCAGGGCGATGCGCAGAGATTCGTTCACGACCATTCAGGAAAGCGGGAAGAAAGACCCGGCGGAACGGCCGCCGCCGAACATCTTTCCACGCCCTTCTTCGGATCGAATTCCCCGGCGCTTGATCGCTCAAGCGAACGGATCGGCCGCCGAGAACGGGAGGTGTCCGCCTCCTCCCCAAAAGTCTACCCCATCATGTTCGAGGCCTATCCGAGCCCCTTCGCTCCCCTCCCGGGGACCGTACCTTCTCCTCGCGGTTTGTTCATCGACCGGTGGGGAACGCTCCTCGTCACTCCGGAGGCCGGCTTCGCCCGGAATCCCTCGGAGATCGAGTTCTTCGAGGGCGCCGTCGAGGCCGTCTTCCGGGCCAGCCGCGCGGGCTGGAACATCTATCTCCTCGGCAACGAGGACGCCGTCGCTCACGGCCGGCTCTCCCGCGACGCGTGGGTGGAGATCGAGACGGCCTTCCTCGAGCATCTGCGCTGCCGGGGCGTCGAGGTCCGGCGCTGCTACACGTGCCTGGACCACCCCGAGGGAGTCGAGGGACAACGGGCGGACTCCGTCTACCTGCTCCCGAACACCGGGGCCTTCTACCACGCGTTCCACACGGACGGCACGGAGTTGCGACGGAGCTGGGTGATCGGAGACAGCACGGTGGAGCTCGTGGCCGGCTGGCGCGCGGGATGTCGGATCGCGGCGGTGGACACCGGCCTCGGGCTCTCCGACGCGACCTTCCACGTCGATCCCGAGGTTCGTGGCGCGACCCTGGCGGAAGTCCTGACGAGGCTCCTCTCCACCGAGGATTCGGCGCGGCACCCCGCGTGACGCCGACCGGCGGCTAGCGATCCGTCGTCGAGCCCCCGCGTTCTTCCCCGTCCTCCTCGGGTCGCGGAGCGGGCACCGGAGCGAGGCGAGCGTGCTCCCCTCCCGCGATCCGTCGCGGCCAGTCCTCCGCGGGCCGGGGCACCCGGCTGCGCACGCGCACGCTCCGCCCGCCGTGGTGGCGGATCTCGAGCGTTGCGTCCGGGAGCTCGCGCAGCCCGAGGACGGCTCTCTCCAGCTCGACGTTCCATCCGTGGGGCAGGTCGAGCTCCATCCCCCCGCGCCGCACCTCGACGTCCAGGCCCGTGAAGCTCACCACGCGCACGAGCGGCGCGTCGGGATCCTCGGGGCTTCCCTCCCACTCGAGGGACGCGCTCCCCGTGATTCGAAGACTCCCCCGCCCCCTCCAAGCGATCTCGACCTCCGCGGTCGGACCGCACTCGAGGTACGCGCCTCCCTCCACGCGCAGCGGGGCCGAGCCCTTCGTCCGGGTATGGATCGTCTCTCCCTCGACCAGCGACATCCTCCCCGCGATCACCCGCACCACGGCGGAGCTCGCGGGGCGGGACGCGGGGGGCTCGTCCCTCGGCGGTGCGAGAGCGAGATTCGTGGCGACGACGACGGAAAGCAAGATCATGGGTCGTATATCGACTTCGCCTCGCCCCGGCCTGCAGCCAACCCCCGATCCCCGCCGACCGGCGATCAGCGGCGAGCGCCAGCTCGTCCGCTGCAGCGGCGGTGCGCTGGGCCGCCCCGTCGGCCCAGCGCTAGTTGTAGGACTCGCCGAACCGCCGCCGCAGGAAGGCCGCCCGCAGCCGATCCCGCTCCGTGGGATCCGCCAGCTCCCCCGTGGTCCCCCCTCCGGAGATCACGTGGACGTGCCCCTTCTGGATCTGGATCGCCACCTGGTCGAGCTCGATCGGGGAGATCCCCGCCACGAGGCCGAGGCAGGCGCCGAGCCGGATGTTCGAGACGTGCATGAGCGCGACCTCGGTCGGGAGCGAGCGCGAGGTGCGCAGCAGGGTGAGGGAGCGGTGCACCCGGTCGCCGAGCCCGTCGCCCTGGTCCTTCTGGAGGACGCCGCGGATCCGGCGCTCGAAGGCGACGATGCTGGGTACGAGGGCTCCGAGGTCCCCGAGCAGCTGCTCCTCGGTGCGCCCCAGGGTGACCTGGTTGGAGATCTGGTAGAAGTCCCCGGCCGCGCGGCTGCCCTCGCCGTACATCCCCCGGACGGCGAGACCGGTGCGCTGGGCGGCGGTGAAGACCTTCTCGAGCTCGCTGCGCACGAGACCGAGGGCGGGCAGGTGCAGCATGACCGACGCGCGCAGCCCGGTGCCCACGTTCGTCGGGCAGCCGGTCAGGTAGCCGAGCTCCTCGGAGAACGCGTAGCCCGCCTCCTGCTCGAACATCGTGTCGATGTCACGGAGCCTGCGGAAGCTCTCCTCGAGGGCGAGACCCGGGGCCAGGCTCTGCATGCGCAGGTGGTCCTCCTCGTTGATCATGATCGAGACCGTCTCCCGCTCGCCGAAGGCCACCGCGCGTCCGGGGCGGACCTTCTTGCGCGGATCGTTCGGAGCGAGGTCGCGGCTGACGAGGTGGCGCTCGCGCAGGAGGAGCCGGGTGATGACCGGAGCGTCGGGTATCTCGATCCAGATCGTCTCTCCGTCGATCCGCTGGCGCACGAGCAGCTCGCGCATCCGGGCGCAGAGCTCCTCCGCCGCGGGGGATTCGAGCCGCGAAACGAACGGGTACTTGCCCAGGTTGCGCGCGAGCCGCGTACGGCACGAGACCACGACGTCGGCGTCGGGGCCCGGCTCGCGGACCCACTCGCCGAGGCGATCGACGAAGCGCGTGCTGTCGAAGGAGGCGAATCCCATCTCGCGCGGGGAGGCCGAAGGCTCCACCGCGGCCCCGATCTTAGGCTCCCCCCGTCAGGGATCCAGTCGCCAGCGGGCGTCCCCGCGCCGCTCTCACGCCAAGGGCCCGGCGGGGCGGAGGCGGATGCGCGCGCCCCGCCCCAGGGAGTGCTCGAGGGCCGCGTCGCCGTCCCGGATCGCGAGCTCGATCCGCCCGAACGAATCGACCAGCGCGACCGTCTCGCCGGGGGTGGCCTCCGCGTAGGTCGCGACGACGCGCGCCTCGCCGCCCGGATACTCCGCGATCCAGCCGCCCGGCTCTCCGGACAGCAGCTCGCCCGGCACGTCGGTGATCAGGTTGCCGAAGCGATCCGCGACGAGCACGCGGGCCTCGATCGTGCCGTCCGCCGCGCGCTCGGGGCGCGAGGGTGCGCGCCGCGCCGGGCGCGTGACCTCGCCGAGCTCGGAGGGCTCGCAACCCCCCACGAGCATCGCGGCCAGGGGGGCGAAGCGGTCGCGGCCATGGAACGTGCGGCTGCCCTGGTCCAGGCCCAGCCGCACCGGGTCCACGCGACGCACGACCGCGTCCTCCGCTCCCTCCCGCAGGGGCTCGATCAGCCCGTTGTCCGGAGCCAACACCGCGTGGCCCTCGCGCTCGACGAGGAGGATGCCTCGCTCGGTGCCCACCTCCGGGTCGACCACCGCGACGTGCACCGTTCCCCGGGGAAACCACGGCCAGGAGTGCGCGAGGAAGAACGCCGCGGCCTCCACGTCCTGCGGCGGCACGTCGTGGGTGAGGTCGATCACCGCCCGGAGCCCGGGAGCGTCCCGGAACAGGACCCCCTTCATGATCCCCACGTAGGGATCGCGCAGACCGAAGTCCGTGAGCAGCGTCACGAGCCCGCTCGGCGACCACGCCGCGGGGGACTCCGGTGAATCGCCGCGGGACGGATCGGCCATGGCTCTAGTGCGTCTGCGTGGACAGGGCGCCGAGGTACGCGCCCTGGAGCACCGGGTCGCTCTCCGTGCGCCGCAGGGCCAGGCTGTCCACGATCGCGAGCCCTCCCCACTCCCCGATCGCGAAGCCGACCCGCCGCAGCGCGGCTTCGCTAACCCCCGCGGGAGGGGATTCGACCTCGTCGACCAGTCCGTGGATGCTCACCGCGTGGGCGAAGAGCCCACCCGCAACGACCCCCCGGTTCCAGCAGCTCCCCCAGAGCGCCTCGCGCAGCACGACGAGGACCGCGGGCTCCCGGTAGCGGAGCAGGGCGATGGCCAGCTCGACGTTGACGTCCATGTCGTCCTCGACCGGGAACAGGTCGCGCAGCGTGCTCAGGTCGTCGTGGTCCACGCGGTTGCTCAGCCCGCGCACGACGTCACGACGGATCGGATCGCGGAGGCCCTGTTGCAGCCACTCGCGCAGGTGCCGGCGGTCGCGGAGCCGCCCGTGCAGGGCGCGATTCACCTCCAGATCGAAGCGGACCTCCGGGTCGAGGTCCGCGTGATCCAGGGCGTCGGCCACCGCCGAGTTGAACCGACGGTCGTGGAGCTGGCGGCCGATGCTGACCAGGACCTCGCGCCGCTCCACGGTCTGCCCGCCGTCGAGGATCGAGATCAGGACCTCGATCGAGCGGTCGTGCCCCAGCCGGGCGAGCGCGATCAGGGCCGAGGCCTGCAGCTTCCGCGGGGTCCCCGGCTCCAGGTACTTCAGCAGCTCGCCGATGCGCGACACCTCGCCCCGATCCGCGGTCGCCTCGATCACGAGGGCCCGCTGCTCCATCGGCGCGTTGTAGAGCTGGTGGTTGAGCCAGGCCGTGGGGAGCTCTCCCCCCGCCCGCAGGAGCTGGATGCTCGCGAGGTCCTCCAGCTCGAGGGTCTTCACCGCGTGCTCCAGGATGACCCGCGCCTTCTTCTCGATGCGGCGATCCTCGATCTCGCGCAGGATGATCTTCCACTCCTCGAGGTTCGCGGGCGACCAGATGCCCGCCTCGAGCGCGGCCCCGAGCGCCTCGGGCATGGCGACGACCGCGGCGGGGAGGGCGCCGGGCCTCCCGCCCTCGAGGGCGATCTCGAAGAGGTGGTCCCGGACGGACGGACGGTCGAGGTGCGCGGCGGCCCCGAGGACGACGCGGTCCAGGAACTCCTCGTTCCCGAGCAGCTCCGCGAGCAGGAGGTCCTTCCACCGCCGGCCCTGGACCATCCCGAACCGGCGCGCGGCGCTCCAGCGCAGCTCCAGCCAGTCGTCGATCACGAGCACGTCCGCCGGGGGCACCCCGGTCTGCGCGAAGGCGAGCAGCCGGCTCGCGGCCTCGTTCAGGGGGGAATCGGGATCGTTGGCCAGGGTCGCGACCTCCCGCGCCGCGACGTCGCGGTCGGAGAGGATCCACGCCAGGACGACGTACTCCTCGAAGGCCACAGGCCCGCTCGCCACGAGCCGCTGCAGGGGCGCGCGTCCGGCGGCGCCCAGCTCCCCGAGGGCGAAGATCGCGGCCCGGCGATCCGCGGGGTTGCCCTCGGTCGCGTACCGCTCGAGCAGGGCGGCGTCCCCGAGGTCCCCGGCACAGCCGAGCGCGATGAGCGCGGCCGGCCGCTCCGCCGATTCTTCCTTCTGGCGCTCCCGGATGATCGTGTCCCGGGCGCGCTCACCCGTGCGGCCTCCGAACGACAGGTGGCGATCCCGCGCGAGACGACCCGCCCGGTCGGCGACGAGGTAGAGCTCCGTCGGGGTGCGCGGCTCCTCGGCCACCTCCTCCTGGGGAGCGAGCAGGGGAGCGAGGACCGCGAGGAGGAGGGTTTCGATCATGGCGGGAGGCGGGAGCCGGATGGCCCCTTATCGGCTCATCTCACGTACAGCACGACCTCCAGCTCTCCCGAGGCCAGGGGGCGCAGGTGGACCTGCCCCTTTCGTCCGTCCTCGGTGAGGACCTCGAGCACCCCCTCCGTGCCCAGAGCGAGGCCGCGCAGGACGAAGCGGCCCCCCGCCTCGCTGAGGATCTGCGTGCCGTCGGGGGCCTGGATCAGGGCGCCGACCACGGGGGCTCCCGTCGAGGCGTCCTTGACCATGCCCATGACCACGGGGGGCGGCCCCTCGCTGATGCGGCCCGCCTCGGCCCCCGGGCCGAGGGGAGGCTCGCCGTCGTCGGACTGGCTCGACCCGCAGGCCGCGAGCAGGACCAGGGCCAGGGTGAGGGCGTAGCGCGCGATGTTCATTCCGGTTCTCCCAGGCGAGCGATGAGCTCGTCCCGACGCCGGTCGCGGAGGTCCGAGGCGGAGGCCTCGAGGTTCAGGCGGAGCACGGGCTCGGTGTTCGAGGCGCGCACGTTGAACCACCACCACTCGGAATCGCCGAGCTCGCCGAACTCGACGGTGATTCCGTCGAGCTCGTCCTGGCGGCCGTCGGAGTAGTGCTCGCGAAGCCCGGCGATGGCCGCCTCCTTGTCGGGCACGCGGAAGTTGATCTCGCCCGTCGAGTGGTAGCGACGCAGGTCGGCCACCAGCTCGCTGAGCTTCTTGCCCCGGTTCTCCGGAGCCGCGAGGAGGCTCAGGGCGGACACCATCGCGATCACCCCCGAGTCGGTCGTGAAGTTCTCCGCGAAGTAGAAGTGGCCGGAGAGCTCGCCCCCGAAGATCGCGCCCTTCTCGCGCATCGTGGCCTTGATGAAGGAGTGGCCCACGCGCTCGCGGATCGGCGCTCCCCCGAGACGCCGGATCTCCTCCTTCACCACCCACGACGAGCGCAGGTCGTAGATGATCCCCGTGCCGTCCCGGCCCCGCAGGAAGCGCGGGGTGAGCAGCGCGGTCATCAGGTCGGCACCGACGGTCTCTCCCCGCTCGTCCACGAAGCAGCACCGGTCGGCGTCCCCGTCGAAGGCGAGGCCGACCTCGGCTCCGGTCTCCCGCACGAGAGCCTGGACGTCGCGGAGGTTCTCCTCCTTGAGGGGATTCGCCTCGTGGTTCGGGAAGGTCCCGTCGGGGTCCATGTACAGGGTGTGCGCCTTCAGGATCGGGAGGCGTTCGAGGATGTGGGGCAACGTGTGCCCGGCCATGCCGTTCGCGGCGTCGATGGCGATCTTGATGTCCCGGGGGATGTCCGCGAAGGTCGCGACGTGGTCGGCGTAGGCGGCGAGCAGGTCGACGTGCTCCTCCATCCCGGGCGCGGCCACCGGATCGGGATAGGGCTGCGCGCACATGCGCTCGATCTCGTCGATGCCCGTGGCCATCGAGATGGGGCGGGCGCCCTCGCTGCACAGCTTGAAGCCGTTGTACTCGCCGGGGTTGTGGCTCGCGGTCACGTTGAGCCCCCCGTCGCAGTCGAGCGAGCCGATCGCGTAGTAGGACATCGGCGTCGAGGAGAGCCCGAGGCGGATCACGTCGCAGCCGGCGTCGCGGATCCCGCGGGAGACGGCGTCGGCCAGCTCGGGCGAGTGGGTCCTCATGTCTTGGCCGACCACCACCTTCTTCGCGGAGAGGAAGCGGGCGAAGGCATTGCCGATCTTGCGCGCCATCTCCGCGTCGATCTCGGTGGGGTAGACGCCGCGGATGTCGTAGGCCTTGAAGATTCCCATGAGGAGCGTGCCGTGAATCAGAGGGAGGGGGAGGGGGTTCGCGGGCCGCGTATCCTACGAAACGGACTCCGCGATTTCGGCCCCCCCACCGACCGCGGGCCGCCGACCGCCGGAAAGCAGCGGGCCGCGGCCTCGGCGACGGCCCCCCACCGTCGACCGGGCCGCGGCCCTGTCGCCGGCTCCACTGTGGTGAAGCCGGCCAATCTCCCCGGGAGTCCAGTCCCTAGAATCCCACGACCTGATCCTGCGCGTTCGTGAGGTCGATCCCGCCCCCGAAGCGCACCGCCTGGGTGTACACGTCCATGCCGAGCAGGCCCGGATCCATGGGCACGGGCACCGAGATGATGGCGGGGTTGCCGAAGGCGCAGGGGCAGCCGATCAGATCACCGAGCGGATCGTTGTAGTTGACGAGGATGTTGCCGAAGGGCGAGGCCATCTCGAGCGGGGTGGCGTAGGCGATGAGGAGAGCCCCCTGGTAACCGGGGGTGTCGACCGAGCCCACGAAGGACCCGCCGAGGATCATCGGGGAGACCACCGTGTAGACGTCCGGATTCGTGTGACCGCCCACCGACGGATTCCGACTCTTGGACAGCGCGAACTCCGCGCTGCGCAGGAAGAGGCCCCATAGCGCTCCGCGGTCCGTTCCGCCGTCGTCGTCGTGCATGGCTCCGACGGCGATGTCGCCGTCCATCCCGTCCCCTTTGTGATCGCCGATCGCGGCCACCGCACAGCCGAAGCTGTCGCCGTTCGACAAGCTCCCGCCGAAGCCCTCGCTTCCGCTTCGGATCTTCCTGAAGCCCCGGACCGACTCGTCCGCGTCCAGGAACAGCATCCAGACCGCTCCCCGATCGGTGCCCCCGTCGTCGTCGTTCATCGCCCCCACCGCGAGATCGGGAATGCCGTCGAGGTTGACGTCGGGCATTCCGGCCACCGCGCTGCCGAAGGCGTCGCCGTTCGAGAGGCCGTCGCCGAGGTCGCCGCTGTCCGCGCTGATCTTGCGGTGGGCCTTCACCGTTCCGTTGCTGCGGAGATAGAGGATCCACACCGCCCCGCGGTTCGCGCCCCCGTCGTCGTCCTCGGGCGCCCCCACGGCCAGGTCCACGACCCCGTCTCCGTCCGCGTCGCCGATGCAGGCGACCGAGGCACCGAAGTGGTCGCCGGGATCGAGATCCCCGGTGAAGCCGCCGCTCGCGGCGCTGATCTTCACCGCGCTCTGGACCGTCTCCGCCGAGCTCAGGCCCAAGATCCACACGGCGCCGCACTCGCTGCCGCCGTCGTCGTCGCCGATGGCTCCGACGGCCAGGGTCGTCGAGGTCCCGCCCCAGCCGTCCAGGTCCCCCAGGGACGCTACCGAGGAGCCGAAGTAGTCATTGCTGTCCAGGACGTCACCCAGGCCCCCTGATCCGTTCCCGATCCTCACCACGGGGCTGAGTGCGCCGCCCATGGTGGAGAGGTACAGGATGTAGATCGAGCCGGTGTCGAAGGTCGGAGGGAATCCTTCCTCATGGTCCTTGTATGCACCGACGGCCACCGCCATCGGACTCCAGCCGCCGCCGTCGAGATCGCCCAGGGCCGCAACGGAACTGCCGAAGTGGTCTCCGCCCTCGATGTAGAGAGCAGGAGTCGTGAACGCATTGATCACCTTCTCGCTCTTCACGGTGCCGTCGGTGTTGAGGAACAGAACCCACACCGCGCCCCCATCCGTCCAGGGGAAACCCGAGCTGCAATCCGTCTTCCACGCCCCGACGATCAGGTCCCCGACGGTATCACCGTCGAGATCCCCCAGAGACGCGATCGAGTTGCCGAATTCGCTGCCGTTCTGAAGCAACTCGTCGAATCCCCCAGCCCAGTCGCTGATCTTCTGTTCCGACAGGACCATGTCGATTTGCCCTTCCGCCAACGACGCGAGGGCCGAGAGGGAGAGCAGTGCGGAGCCAAGAACGGTCGTGGCACGTTTGGGAGTCATGACGTTTTTCCTCGAATGATCCCCTCGGGGACGTTTTTACGGTGTCCGGGACGGGAACAGGTCGGCGACCTCGCCATGGGTCGCCGGCCCGCCTGCTTCCCGTTCATCCGTGCGGGCGGAGGAGAGCGACGAGGGGGTCATTAAATCCTCGGGAATTCCGCGGCGCGACGCAGCCGCACGGGCTCTCCCCGCGTCGCCCGGCTCAGCCGAGGATGCGTCGCAGCGCCGACACGAGCCGCTCGAGGTCGTCGGGTCCGACGTCGAGGTGCGTGACGAAGCGCAGGGTGTCCGGGGTCAGCGCGAAGACGAGCACGCCCTCCTCCTCCAGCCGGGCCGACAGCGCCGCGGCATCGAGGTCGGGAAGCTCGACGCGGACGCGCACGAGGTTCGTGTCCACCTCCCCGGGCGGCGAGGAGAGGCCCGGCATCGCGTCGAGGGCCGCGGCCAGATCCTGGGCGAGAGCGTGGTCCTCGCTCAGGCGCGCCCGGCCGTCGCGCAGGGCGATCAGACCCGGGGCGGCGATGACTCCCGCCTGCCGCATCCATCCGCCGAGGCGCTTGCGGATCACGCGCGCCCGCTCGAGGAAGTCCTCGCCCCCGGCGATGATCGAGCCGACCGGGGCGCCCAGCCCCTTCGACAGGCACACCGAGACCGAGTCGGCGCAGGCCGCCCACTCCCTCGCGGGGATCCCGGAGGCGGCCTCCGCGTTCGCGAGACGCGCGCCGTCCATGTGGACGTGGACGCCGCCGTCCCGGGCCACGTCGCAGACCGCCCGCAGGGACTCGAGGGGCACCACGCGGCCCCCCGCGCCCATGTGCGTCTGCTCCACGCACACCAGGGCGGTCCTCGGACAGTGGATGTACTCGGGGCGGATCTTGGCGCGGACCTGCTCGGGATCGAGCGCGCCGTTCTCGCCGGGCAAGGTCACCGCCTGGGCTCCGTGCAGGTAGCCCATGGCCCCCGCCTCGTAGAGCAGGATGTGGGCTCCCTCCTCCGCGATCACCTCGTCGCCGGGGCGGACCCACGAGCCCAGGGCGACCTGATTGGCCATCGTCCCCGACGCGACGAAGAGCGCGCCGTCCTTGCCGAGGCAGTCCGCGGCGTAGCTCTCGAGCTCGCCAACAGTGGGATCTCCGTCGAGGACGTCGTCCCCCACCTCCGCGCGGGCCATCGCCTCGCGCATGGCCGCGGAGGGACGGGTGACTGTATCGCTGCGGAAGTCGGAGACCTGGCTCACGCCGGTTGCAGACATTCGCTCACGCGCCGTAGCGCCTCGCGAATGTTATCCAGACTGCTCGCGTAACTGAAGCGGATGTAACCCTCGCCGAGGTGGCCGAAGGCCGTGCCGGAGACGGTGGCGACCCCCACCTCGTTCAGCAGGCGGTCCTGGAGCTCGCTCGCGGTGATGCCCGTGCCGGTGATGTTCGGGAAGGCGTAGAACGCCCCCATCGGCATGACACAGGTGAAGCCGGGGACCTCGTTGAGCCCCTTGACGATCTCGATGCGTCGCTCGTCGAAGGCGCGGCACATCTTGTCGACCGCGTCCTGCGGTCCGGTGAGAGCTTCGACGCCCGCGACCTGCACGGGCGCGCTGGGGCACGAGTTGAAGTTGATCTGCAGCCGCTCCGCGTCGTCGATGAGGCTCGCGGGCCACACGCCCCAGCCGAGACGCCACCCGGTCATGGAGTACGTCTTGCTCCAGCCGTCGAGCAGGATCAGGCGATCACGGATCGACTCGTAGGTGATCATCGAGTGGTGCTTCTCGCCGCCGTACAGCATCCGCGAGTAGATCTCGTCGGCGAGGATCGCGACGTGCGGGTGCTTCTCGAGTCCTTCCACCAGACGATCGAGCGCGTCCTTGCCGATGACGCCGCCCGTCGGGTTCGCGGGCGTGTTGATGATGATCAGGCTCGTGTTCTCGTTGATCTTCGCGAGCACCTCGTCGGGATCGAACTGGAAGCCCTTGTCCTCGAGCAGCTCGATCGGAACCGCCTTCGCGCCGGAGAACTCGATCATCGACTCGTAGATCGGGAAGCCGGGGTTCGGGTAGAGGATCTCCTTGCCCGCCTCGCCGAACATCTGGATCGCGAAGGTCATCGTCGGCTTGCCGCCGGGCACGACCATGACGTGCTCGGGATCCACCTCGACGCCCCGGTACTTCAGGATGTCCGCGGCCACCGCTTCCCGGAGGGGAGGGATGCCCTTGGCCGGGGTGTAGAAGTGCCAGCCGTCGGCCAGGGCCTTGCGCCCCGCCTCCACGATGTTCTCGGGGGTTCGGAAGTCCGGCGCGCCAATACCCAGGTTGATGATGTCGCGGCCTTCGGCCTCCAGCTTCTTGGCCCGGGCGAGCACTTCGAAGGCGGATTCGGTACCGAGACGGGACATACGCGTGGCGGGCTTCATGGGGGCCTCCTGGGCTTTCATACACCCCCGGCTTCGGGGGGTTCGGGTGGATCGCGCGAGTCCTACAGCGTACGTTGACGCGGCCGATCTGGTCAAGGCACGGCGCTTGCAAGTCTGGCCTTCCGAAGCACCCCTCCGTCCCCCACCCCGCGATTCCATGCACTCTCCCTCACGAACGATCTCGCCCCGCTGGCTTTTCCCGATTCTCCTGCTCCTCCTCGGGCTGCCGAACCTCTCGTGCGCGGGAGACGTCGATCTCGTCGTCTACGTGGCCCACGACCAGATCCACTCCGAGGAGTTCGTCAAACGTTTCGAGAAGGAAACGGGTCTGCGCGTCCGTGCCGAGTACGACGTCGAGCAGAACAAGACGATCGGGCTGGTCAACCGGCTCCGGGAGGAGCAGAACCGACCCCGCTGCGATGTCTTCTGGAACAACGAGATCGCCCATACCGTGGCCCTGGCGAACGAGGGGATGCTCGCCGCCTACGACTCCCCCTCCGCGGCCGACATCCCCCCCACGTTCCGCGACGCCGAGCGCCGGTGGACGGGCTTCGGGGCCCGGGCGCGCATCTTCATCGTGAACACGGACCTGGTGGAGAACCCCGAGGAGATCGGGGGGATGTGGGACCTGCTCGATCCGAAATGGGAGGGGCAGGTCGGCATGGCCCGGCCCCTGACCGGCACGACACTCACCCACGCCGCGGCCCTGTTCTCTCTGCTGGGCGAGGAGAAGGCGCTCGAGTATTTGGGCCGGATCAAGGAGCTCAACGACGCCGCGAAGCTGAACCTCGTGCCCGGCAACGGCCACCTCATGAAGCAGGTGCGTGACGGGAAGCTCGCCTGGGGCTGGACCGACACGGACGACTACAACGTGGCGCGCGAGAACGGAGCTCCCGTCGCCATCGTCTACCCGGATCAGGACGGCATGGGCGCGCTGCTCATCCCCAACACCGTCTGCATCCTGAAGGACGCCCCGCATCCCGACGCGGCGAAGCAGTTCGTCGACTGGCTGCTGCGGGAGGAGATCGAGAAGGACCTCGCCCACTCCCGCGCCGCCCAGATCCCCGTGCGCGAGTCCGTGCCGCGGCCCGATCACGTCATCGGCGGGGAGAAGCTGAAGTTCATGGAGGTGGACTTCGTCGAGGTGGGAACGAAGCTCGTCGAGCGACAGGAGCTGCTCAAGGAGATGTTCGTCGATTGAGCCGACCGCTCGTCACCGCCGCGCTCGTCGTCTTCGCGGTCCTGGGACTCGCGCCCGTGCTCGTGATGCTCGCGCGCATCACGCCCGCGGACCTCGCGGACCTCACCGATCCGCGCGCCCTGGACCTGCTCGGGCGCACACTGCGGCTCGGCGGTTCGACCGCGGGCCTCGCTCTCCTGCTCGGCCTGCCCTTCGGCTTCCTGGTCGCACGCACGGACGTGCCCGGCGCGAGCCTGCTCAGGCCCTTGGGAGTCGTGCCCCTGCTCCTGCCCCCGCTGCTGCTCGCGATGACCATCACTTCCGGCCGGTCCCGCAACGCGTCGGAG
>CAYRXS010000074.1:0-6568 GCA_964428225.1 uncultured Planctomycetaceae bacterium | reverse complement strand
CGCGATGACCTGGGCCGTCATCCTGCCCGACCTGCGTGGGGCGACGGCGACGATCCTGTTCCTGGCCCTGTCGACGTTTCCCCTCGTCGCCATCTTCTCGGCGCGCGCGTTCGAGCGGATCGACGCGGGGATGGAGGAGGCGGCGATGATGTCGGGGGGCTTGCGCGCGGTGCTCAAGATGGAGCTCCCCCTCGTCCTGCCCGCGGCGATGTGCGGCGCCTGTCTCGCGTTCGCCTTCGCGATCAACGACTTCGGGGTCCCCGACTACGTCTCGTCGATCGGCGTGAAGTTCAACGTGTACGCCGACGAGATCAAGCTGAACTGGGACCAGTTCCACCGGCCCGGCAAGGCGGTGGCCACCGCGCTGCCCCTGATCCTGGTCACTCTCGTGGCCCTGGTGCCCGCGCTCGCGCTCCGGCGACGGGGGGCGATGGCCAGCCTCACGAGCGACTTCCGCGCCCCCTCCCGCCTCCGCCTCGGGCTCTGGCGCTGGCCCGCCTTCGTGTTCGCGGCGGGGCTCGTCGTCCTCGCCTGCTTCGTGCCCATCCTACGGCTGGTCTGGGAGGCCGGGGCCATGCCCCAGCACCTCCGCGACCTGGGGCTGGGCGCCGCCCTCGGCGAGGGAGCGAGCACGATCCGCCGGGAGTTCGGCGTCGCCCTCGAGCTCGCCCGCGACGACCTCGCCAACAGCCTGATCTACGCCGGGGGCGCCGCCCTGGTGTGCGCTCCCCTGGGGCTCGTCATCGGCCACGCCATCGAGCGCGCGCGCGGACGCCGCGGCCGGCTCCTCGAGGTCGTTGCCCTCGTCCCCATCGCAGCCCCCGCGATCCTCTTCGGGATCGGGATCATCGCCGTCTGGAACCACGACTTCACCGCGAGCTTCTACGACGGCGGGGGCATGGCCACCTGTCTGTTCATCGGACGCTTCGCGGCCTTCGCGATCCTCATCTCCTCGGGCGCCGTCGCGTCGCTCGAGCCGGGCCTCGAGGAGGCCGCCGCGCTCTCGGGCGTCTCGCCGGGGCGGAGAATGGTCTCGATCGTGGCCCCCAGCCTGAAGGGCACCCTCGCCGCGAGCTTCGTCCTCGTCTTCATCTTCGCCATGCGCGACCTCGACTCGGCCATCCTCGTCCCCGCCGCGAACAAGACCGCGATCATGCGGGTGTTCAACGGCGTGCACTTCGGGCGGGACTCCTACGTCGCGTCGCTCTGCCTTCTGCTGACCTTCGCCATCCTGTTGCCGGGATTGCTCTGGTCCTTCTTCGCGCGCAAGCGCCTGGAGGTGCTGCCGTGACGGACGAATCGATCGCCGTTCGCGTCGCCGGACTCACCGTGCACGCGGACCGGACTCCCCTCCTGGGACCCGTCGACCTGGAGATCGCCGCGGGCGAGCACCTGCTGCTCGTCGGCCCCTCGGGCTGCGGCAAGACGACGCTTTTGCGCGCCCTCGCCGGGCTCGCGACGCCCACCGCGGGCACGATCGAGCTCTTCGGTCGCACCGTGAGCTCTCCGCGCCGCCTCGTCGTCCCCCCGGAGAAGCGCGAGGTGGGGATGCTCTTCCAGGGCGGCGCCCTGTGGCCGCACATGACCGTGAAGAAGACCCTCGCCTTCGTCCTGAAGCACGCCGGGGTCCCCGACCGCGACGCGCGCATCGCCGAGCTCGTGCGGCGCGTGCGCCTCACCGGCCTCGAGGATCGCAAGCCCGCCACCCTCTCCGGGGGCGAGAAGCAGCGCCTCGGGCTGGCCCGGGCCCTGGCCATGACCCCGCGCCTGCTCCTGCTCGACGAGCCCCTCGGCCCCCTCGACGCCGAGCTGCGCGCCGATCTCCTCGACACCCTGGTCCGCCTGCACGCGGAGGAGGGCTGGACCATCGTGCACGTAACCCACGATCCTCAGGAAGCTAGTAGTCACGCGTCCCGGACCTTGCGCATGGAAGACGGAGCCCTGCGGGACGGGGAGGACATCCAATGAACGCTACACGTATCATCGCCGGCGGGGTGGTCCTCGCCCTCGGCGTCTGGTTCCTCGTCGCGGTCTTCGCTCCCGAAGGCGCGACCGAGGCCGCCAACGTCACCTTCACCAGCTCGCGGCAGTGCCAGGAGTGCCACCCGAAGGCCTACTCGGAGTGGGACGGATCGCAGCACTGGATGTCCTGGAACAACCCCGCCACGCGCTTCCTCTCGAACGACTTCTCGAACAAGGACTGCATCGACTGCCACTCGCCGCGCCCGGTGTTCGTCACCGGGATCGGCGAGCGGGTCCTTCCTCGCGAGACCCGTCGCAACGAGGGCGTCGATTGCCTGGCCTGCCACCAGCTCGCCGACGGCGGCATGGCCGGCACCCTCTCCGATCCCCGCGCCGCGTGCCGCCCGACCGAGCGGATCGAGCTGACGCGTCCCGACTTCTGCTCGGGATGCCACAACCAGCACAAGACCGTCGACCAGTGGCGGGCCTCGAAGTGGCCCGCGGAGGAGAAGGACTGCCTCTCCTGCCACATGCCCTATCGCAACGGCGATCCCAACCAGGGGCGCGACCACACCTTCCCCGGAGCTCACGACCTCTCGATGCTGAAGCGCGCGGTCGTGATGCGCGCGGGACGCGAGGCGGGAACGGCCTGGGTCGAGGTGGAGAACGTCGGCGCGGGACACGCCTTCCCCACCGACGAGCGCTCGCGCTCCGCGGACCTCTTCTGGCGCCCCTCGGCTCCCGAGGGCGCGGAACCCGAGCCGTGGCGCCACCTGCACCGCATCCGCGACCCCTACCGCACCGAGACCGACATCCCCAGCACCCTCCTGCACGCGGGAGAGCTTCGGCGCCTCACCATCGACGATCCCGACGCAAAGGGCGCGATCGACGTCGCCCTGTTCTACAAGCTCACTCCGTACTGGGAGAACCTGAACGCCCCCGATCCCGATCGCGAGGCGATCCTCGTCCACCGCAGCCGCGTCGAACCGTGAAGTACCACCAGTATTCCGCTCTCGTTCTCCTCGGGCTCGCGGCCTGTGGCGGGGACGAGCCTCCCGCCTCGGAGCCGCAGACCTTCGAGCTCCGCGACGTCGTCAACTCGGCCCTCGCAGCGCTCGAGGCCGAGCTCGCGGCCCAGGAGACCGCTCCGGAGCCCGTCGACTCCGACCAGGTCCGCGGCCTGATCGAGATGCTCGCGAGCAGCGGCGGGGACATGCGGTCGATCGCCCTCGAGGAGGCGACCGCCCTCGGCGACGGGGCGGAGGAGGAGCTCGCCGCGATCCTCGCGGATGCCGAGGCCATGGACGAGGAGCGCGGCTCCGCCATCGAGGTGCTCGGCCTGATCGACACCCCGCGCTCCGCCGAGGTCCTGCTCGAGCGCCTGGAGCAGGATCCGACCGCGTGGGTTCGCGCCCACGCCGCGTGGCGACTCGGGGAGGGCACGCAGGAGTGGATCGTCCCCCGCGTCATCCTGCGCCTGAAGTACGAGAAGGACCACGACACGGCCATCTGGATCGGCCAGGTGCTCGGGCACTTCGGCAACTTCTCCGGGCTCGGCGCGTTGGTGGAGATCGCCTACAAGTCGCCCGACGCGGACCTGCGAGGCTCCGCCCAGGCGCGGCTGCAGGAGATCCAGACCGACACCGGCTTCGAGGATCCGTTCGCGCTCTCGGAGGCGTGGCTCGCCGGCGACCCCGAGGATCGCATCCCCGACCCGGTACGCACGCCGCGCTTCGACGTCGAGGTGTGGCGTCGCCTGTCCCGCCTGCCCGAGTTCCCGCTCCGCGGGGTGGACGACTCGCGCTGGATCTGCTCGGGGCTCGGACCGCACGCGGCGAAGATCCTCGCGCAGGCCCTGCACGACACGGATCCCCACATACGAGTGCACACCGCGCAGTGCCTCGAGCGCATGGAAGGGCGCGCGACGGTGGCCGTGGACGACCTCGTGGCGGGCCTCGCCGACTCCGAGCTCTGCACGAACGCGGCGAACGCCCTGGAGGCGATCGGCGACGCGCGGGCCGAGCCGCCGCTGCTCGCCCTCGTGGATCCCCCGACCGAGCTCCGCCTGCGCCTCGCCGCGGTGCGCGCGCTGGGCGGCCTGGGCAACGAGCTCTCCTCCGCCACGGGCGAGGCTCTGCGCCGGATCTTCGACGCCGCCGAGACCCCCGAGCTGCGCCAGGCCGCCGGCGAGAGCCTGGTGCGCACCGGCGGCGGCACGACCGACGTCGTGCGCGCCCTCGCGGAGATGCTCGTCTCCGAGCTCGTGGAGCCGATCTCCACGGAGACCGTGCTGCGCACCTGGATCTGGGAGCGCATCGAGGCCGGCGAGGAGGCCGCGACCCCCGCCTTCGAGGCCTGGGACGCCCTCACTCCTCCGGACCGGATCCTCACCCCCGAGGAGTTCCGCGCGACGCGCGAGGGTCGCCGGGACGTCGTCCTGGGGCTGCTCGACGAGACGTCCGGCGGCTAGACCCAGAAGAGCGCGAGCAGGACGACGCCGCCCCAGGCGAGCAGGTTCAGCAGGAACAGCGCGTCCCCGCCGAGGAACACGCGGGTCGGCTTCTCGCCCGCGCGGCCGCCCTGGACCAGGAGCATGTAGCGGCCGACCCCGAAGGCCACGAAGGGCACGGTCCAGACGAGCCGGTTCCCCTCGCCGAACTTCGCGGCGGTGTCGGAGTCCACGGTGTACATCGTGTAGCAGATGATCGTGCACGCGGCGAGCACGCTCGTCATCTGGTCGAGGAAGCCCACCGAGTACTCCTCCAGGCTCGCCCGATGCGCCACGCGGTTGTCGCCGAGGGCCACCAGCTCGGCGCGCCGCTTGTTCAGGCCGAGGAAGAGCGCGAGGAGGAAGGTGCACAGGAGCAGCCAGTGCGACACCTCGGCGTGCGCGGCGAAGCCCCCGGCCACGACCCGGAACAGGAATCCCGTGGCGATGCAGAAGACGTCGAGCAGGACGATCCGCTTCAGCCCGAAGCTGTACGCCACGTTCAGCACGAGGTACCCGCCCACCAGGGGCGCGACGGGCCAGGGCTCGCCCCCGATCAGGAGCGAGAGGACGACCGCGACCACGGCCAGGCCCAGGGAGGTCCCCAGGGCGAGGGTCGCGCTCAGCTCGCCGGAGGCCACGGGCCGGAGTCTCTTCTCCGGGTGCGCGCGGTCGCGCTCGGCGTCCATGACGTCGTTCAGGAGGTAGACCGCGCTCGAGACCAGGCAGAACGCCACGAAGGCCACGAGCGTCCGCACGACGTCCGCGGTCTCGGTGGCCTGCTCGATCCGCCGGTCCGCGGCCTCGAAGACCAGCGGCGCGAGGACGAAGACGTTCTTCGACCACTGGTCGATTCGGAGGGCGCGGAGCAGGGCGGAGAGAGGCATCGGGGTGGCCGTACCCTACTGCCCATCGGCCGCGGGGCAAGAATCCCTGAGTCCCTCCCTCCCGGGAGGGCCGGTCAGTCGAGGCTGAGCTTCTGCAGGTCCTCCACCGGCGAGTCGGGCCCCACGATCAGCTCCTCCTCGTCATCGGTCAGGGTGCCCTCCTGCTGGAGGACCTTGACCTCGTAGGGCATGACGGAGCCGTCGTTGTACAGCACGTTCGTCGTGGTCCGGTGGTTCATCTCGCCGTCGTTGTCGTCGGCGATCAGCGGCTCCATCCTCTTGCTGTCCAGCTTGCGCAGCGGGTGGTTCTTGCAGTCGCGTCCCGCGTAGGAGGAGTACTCGCCGTTGACCTCTTCGATGTCGTCCCACCACTCCTCCCAGGACGCGAAGTCGCCGAGCGCGAGCGCCCCCACGTCGACGGCGGGGCAGGTCAGCCGCTCCGCGTTCGTCTTCGTGGGCATGAGGGCCTCCATCGTGTAGAGCTCCGCGAAGAACTTCACGCCGCTCTTCCGCGGGAGCTTCTTGTACTTCACCTGGTAGTTGATGATGCCGCCGTAGATCTTCTGGAGGTTCTGCGAGCAGGCGGTCACCTTGGCCGCGTCCAGGGCCTCGAGCACCATCGGGGTCAGGGCCGTGGCCAGGATCCCGATGATCAGGATCACGGCCAGGAGCTCGATCAGGGTGAAGCCGGCGCGGCAGACGGTGGCGGGGAGCGATCGGATGCGCATAGCGGTCCTCGGGGCTGGAACCTCCCGGGTGGAGTGCGGGATCGTTCCGTTCTACCCCATCCCCGCCGAGGAGTCACCAAATGCCGCTCAGACCGACGCCCGGGCGGCCACCGCGGCCTGGAGCTGGTCGACGCGGTTCGTCTCCTCCCAGGGGAAGCCATCCCGCCCGAAGTGGCCGTGGTAGGCGGTGCGGGCGAAGATCGGCCGCTTCAGGCCCAGAACCTCGATGATCCGGGCCGGGCGCAGGTCGAACACCTCGAGGATCGCCTCCTCGAGCACCTCGACGGGTACCGTGCCCGTTTCGAAGGTGTCGACGCGGACGGACAGCGGCTCGGCCACGCCGATCGCGTAGGAGAGCTGCACCTC
Organism: uncultured Planctomycetaceae bacterium; assembly: GCA_964428225.1. Classification (GTDB taxonomy): domain Bacteria; phylum Planctomycetota; class UBA1135; order UBA1135; genus JBFMCU01. The sequence continues at coordinate 137 of CAYRXS010000074.1, read as the reverse complement.
GCAGCGCCTCGCGAGCCCGGCGGCCACGACGTTCTTCGCCACCCAGCGGGCGGCGTAGGCGGCGGAGCGGTCCACCTTGCTCGGGTCCTTGCCGGAGAAGGCTCCGCCGCCGTGGCGGCCCATGCCGCCGTAGGTGT
>CAYRXS010000073.1:0-25616 GCA_964428225.1 uncultured Planctomycetaceae bacterium | reverse complement strand
CGCCGGGGGGCCGTCGCCGAAGTTCGGGCTGATGCGCGGCGACATGAAGCCGGGGGGGCTGGTGGTCCTCACCGGGGGCGAGCCGCTCGCGCAGCCCGTCGCGGACCTCGCGCGGTTCCTCGTGAGTTGGCGGATCCGCGTGCAGGTCGAGACGAGCGGCGTGCGGTGGCAGAGGAACCTCCCCCTCGGGAGCGACCTGTTCCACGTCACCGTCAGCCCGAAGGCGCCGAAGCTGCACCCGAAGCTGGTGTGGGCGATGCAGCACAACGCCGACCGCTTCTCCTGGAAGTTCGTCCTGCGGAAAGGCGAGACGATCGAGGGGGGGCCGGTGGTGAACTCCCAGAACAGGGGCAAGCTGCTGTCGGACTTCCCCCAGCCGAGCCCGGCCGACGTCGACGCGCGGCGCGTCTTCGTGCAGCCGATGGACGAGAACTCCTGGGACCCCGACGCGGCCCCGGACGCGAACGAGAAGAACACGCGATGGTGCGCCGAGCTGGCCGTCGCGCGAGGCTACCGGCTGTCCCTCCAGACCCACAAGCTGGCGGGGCTGCCCTGACCGAACGAACCGCAACAACGAACCGAGGACAGGACAGTGAACGAGCAGACGACGAAGAACGAATGCCCGATCATCGGGCTCAAGGTGTCCGGCTTCCAGGGAGTCGAGGCCGTCGAGATGGAGGTCGGCCCCGAGGGGGTGACCCCGATCAGCGGCCCGAACAAGAGCGGGAAGTCGAGCGTCCTCCGGGCGATCGCCGCCGCGGTCAACGGGCGCAAGGTGCTGCCCGACGACCCCGTGCGGCACGGAGAGGAACGGGCCGAGGTGGAGATCGAGTTCGAGTCGCCCCACGGCGTGCTCGTGCTCCAGCACGTCTACACGGACCCGGACGACCCGAAGAAGCAGTACTTGAAACTCAAGATGCGCGACAGCGGCGCGGCGTTCAGCAGCGCCCGCTCCATGCTCGACGAGTGGTTCGGCACGATGATCGACCCGTTCGCGTTCTGGACTCTCCCCGACGCCGACAAGACCCGGCTCGTCATGGGCGAGGCGGACCTCCCGATCGAGGAGTGGGCCGCGAAGGAGCGGGAGATCATGGAGCGCCGGCGCGACGCGAGGCGCGACCACGACAAGATCGCGGACGCGCTGACGCTCTCGCGCGCGGAGCTGGAGGGGGCAGAGGTTCCCAAGGGCGACCGCGCGGAGCTGGAGAAGGCGATCGCCGGTGCCGCCGAGGCCGCTGCCGAGCGGGTGGCGATCGAGGGGAAGATCGCGACGATCATCCACCAGGGGAAGGAGGCGGTCGCCCTCCGGGAGAAGTACTCCCGCGAGCACGAGGAGCTCCAGCGGCGCATCAAGGACGTCGGCACCCTGATCGAGACGCGGCGAGAGGAGCACAAGGCCGCCGCCGCCGAGCTGGAGGCCATGCCCGAGCCCGTCGACGTCGTCGCCGCGCAGACGAGCCTCCAGGCGATCGAGGCCCACGAGCGGGGCGTCGAGCGGATCGAGCGGCTAGAGAGCGACGAGGGGAAGACCGCCGAGTTCGTCCAGAGCGCGGAGGCCGCGCTGCTCTCTCTCCGCACCGAGAGGCTGGAGGCCCTCGCCGGGACAGAACTCGGCGTCGAGGGCCTGACCTACGAGCCCGCGGAGGCGGCGCTCCGGTATAACGACGTGCCGCTCAGCCAGGTCAGCGGGCGCGAGCGGTGGGAGGTCGCCCTGGGGCTCGCCATGAACCCGCACCGCAAGGGGCGGCTCGCGATCGTGCACCACGGGAACGACCTCGACGCGGAGGGGATGGCCCAGCTCCACGAGGCCGCCGTCGAGCGCGGCTACCAGGTGATCGTCGAGCGCGTCGCCGAGCGCGGCGAGGGCGAGGGCGTGCGGATCTACGAGGGGCGGAACGAGGACGAGGAGGTGACATCGTGACCGAACACGCCAGACCCGATCTCGCCGCCCTCTTCCGCGACTCGCGGATCGTGTTGCCCCTGGAGATCGACCGCGATGTGGCGCGCGAACCCGACGGCGGCATTGTCATCTGCAGGTCAGACCACGAGGGGAGGTGCTGGCGCGAAGAGCTGGAGTTTCTCACCGCGCTCGTCAACGCCGCGCCGAGGCTGATCGCGGCCGAGGCGGACCTCGCGACGAGCGACGCGAGAATAGAAATACAGGAGCGTCAGGTGGGGGCTTTCGGGGTGCGTGTTCTGGCGGCCGAGGATCTTCTGAGAAGGCTTCCGCGCCGCATGAGCCACGCCCGCGTGCAAGTCCCCGACCCCGAGGGCGGCCCATCCCGCAGCGCGTGCGCCTCGCATTGCGCGAAGTGCGCCATCGAGCGGCACCTGGGCCTGGAGTCGACCGCCGTCGGTCGAGGGAGGTGACGCCGTAACCGCCAAGCCGAAGCACCGGGAGCAGATCAGGAAGCGGCGGGTCGCCGCCCAGCTCATGCACCTGCTGGGCGGGCCCGACCGCTCGAAGGTCCTCCTCGACTTCTTGAAGGAGGCCGCGTCGGGCGGTCGGGAGGGAGCTGGGCAGGGCGTCCTCGAACCTGAGTCGCCGCGTCGGGGCGGGGGACGGAGCAAGCCCAGATCGGGTCGGCCGACATCACGCCGAGGAGAAAGGGCGGCGCCGTGGTAGGGTGGAGCCAACCCGGAGGAAGCCATGACCGAGTTCGGAGTGGAGAACAGCCCGGCGAATCAGACCGTGCTCGACGCGATCCTAGCGACGGGGCACCTCGACGGGATGCTCCTCGGGAGGAACAACCTCAAGTGGAGCGACGTCGAGGAGACCGAGGACGTCTACACGTGGCCGGACACCGAGTTCGCCAAGTTCGACCGCATGTGCGTGACCTGGCTTCCCCGGTCCGGCTGGGGGTGCGAGCACACGGACTACGGCGACGACATCATCGCGACGAGCCCCGTGACCAGCGTCGCGGCCTACAAGGAGACCGTCGCCGCGCTCGTCGCCCGGTACCCCCAGATCGAGGTGCTCATCGTCGCCGAGGAGGTCGAGGGCGACCACTGGCTCGGGACGGAGGGGCAGTACGAGGAGACGCTCGACCACACCTACGACGCGGTGGACGGAGCGTGCGAGGTCTGGCACTCGGGCACGAACCGGGGGACGTACCTCGACAGCGGGATCCCGCCGGTCGACCTCGGCGTCTGGTACGGCGGGACCTTCGACGTGTTCCCGTTCCAGTGGAACCGCGGGTGGACGGGCGGCGAGCACTTCTACCGGCTTCTCAAGGCGAACGGCATCGAGCGCGTCGCGTGTGGGGACGCCGCGAGCGTCAACGCGATCCAGGCGGGGGAGAACAACTACCTGAGCGCCGAGGACATCCAGGTGCTCCAGTTCACGACCGAGGCCCACTACCGCGCGCACCAGCCGAGGCACGTCGCGAAGATGTGCGCCGTCGCCTGCGCCCTGGGGTTCGAGCGCGTCCTGTTCACCACGTTCGTCGACGTGCCCGCGAGCCCGTGGGTGCAGATCAAGTACGGCGGGATGATCGAGGACGACCTGTCGCAGAGGCCCGCGCTCGAGATCGCCAAGTTCTTCGACGGCTTCCCGACGGGGAGGCTCCACCTGCAGGACGAGTACGTCGAGTTCCCCGACGGCGACGTCGTGTGGGCGCCGGAGCTGTACACCGGCGCGAGCAGCGTCGAGGTGACCGACCTCCTCACGATGGAGGAGAGCACGAAGGCCTGCACCGCCGGGAAGCTCGCGGTCGACGCGAACGCCGTGTGGTGGGTCGAGAGGAAGAAGGGGAGCACCGTGTCGGTCGCGAGGCGCCGACCGGTCGTGATCGCAGACGAGGCCGAGGCGATGGACCTGTTCCTCGGCCGCTGAACCGCAGAAGGGGAACCGCAGATGAGAACGATGCTCACGATGGTCGGGACCATGCTCGGCCTGTTGATCGGCGGGTGGCTGGTGTCGTTCGGCCCGTTCGGGACGAACCCCCAGGAGCTCGCACTCACCCCCACCGAGCGCGCCGTCCTGGAGAAGGTGCGCGAGACCGGCCGCGACGTCGACGACCTCTCGACCCTCCTCGTCCAGCTCTACGCCGAGAGCCGCGCGGGAGAGATGACCGTCGGCGCGACGGGCCCGCTGGAGCTGACGCTCTGGAACGACTGGGGCGGGCTCGACGTGGAGAGCGGGGACACGATCGAGGGAGTCATGTTCGCGGACGGCGACTGGACGGGCCTGCACCACTCGCCATACGCCGGGCCGCTCGACGACGCGACGATCCGCAACGTCGCCCTGCTCCACATGGAGAAGTGGGCGAGCCGGATGTACCGCGTCCGAAGCGGGGTGCTCGTCGAGGACGTGACCGTCGCCGGCGTGCTGTGCGAGCACGGGTTCTACTTCAACATGGCCGGCTACAACGACGAGGTCGACCTGGAGAAGCCCGCGCTCGTCTTCCGTCGCTGCCACTGGCGCGACGTGGGGAGTCAGGCCGTGCAGCTCGTCTACCGGCCGGAGGAGCAGGACTTTGACTTCGAGGCCGAGGGGGACGGCACGCCCGGCGGGCTGATCCTCGTCGAGTACTGCCTGCTGGAGAACGTCGGGTGGAACCGCGGCGGGAGCGCGAGGGCGAGCTACGCGCTGTCCTTCTTCGCCACCGACAACCCGGTTCTCCTCCGCCGCACCGTGCTCGACAACTCCGCGCAGGCCGAGAGCAAGGGGGCGCTGCTCGTCGAGGAGAGGTGGCGGGCCGACGTCGAGGACTGCCGGTTCACGCTCGGAGTCACCGACCGGCCCGTCGCCATCTTCCGCGACGTCGAGGTCCTCCGCGTGACCGGCTGCCACTTCGAGGCCGCCGGCGGGCAGGCGTGGATCGACGTCGAGCGGTGCCCGGACGTGGAGTTCAGCGGCTGCACGGGGAACGTGCTGATCCGCAGGGACGGCGACTCGGTCGCCATGATCGACGAGGGGGCGAGCTGGTGAACGAGACGAGATTCAAGATGGACCAGGACACGACCGACCTGGAGGTCGCGTGCGCGAAGATCCTGATAGCCATCGGGGAGAACGCGAAGCGCGGCGGGCTGGCCGAGACGCCGACCCGCTTCGCCCGCGCCATGCGGGAGCTGACTGCCGGGTACGACCAGGACCCCGCCGAGGTGCTCAAGGTGTTCGAGGACGGGGCCGAGGGCGTCGACGAGATGGTGTGCGTCCGCGCGATCCCGTTCTGGTCGCTCTGCGAGCACCACCTCTCGCCGTTCTTCGGAACCGCCGACGTCGCCTATGTCCCGAGCGGCAAGGTTGTCGGGCTCTCGAAGCTTGTGCGCTTGGTCGATGTGTTCGCGCGGCGCCTCCAGGTCCAGGAGAGGATGACCGCGCAGGTCGCCGACGCTCTCGACGACCACCTCCGGCCCCTCGGGGTCGGGGTCGTCGTCCGCGCCCGGCACCTCTGCATGGAGAGCCGGGGAATCCTGCGCCCGGGATGCGAGACCGTCACGAGCGCCCTGCGCGGCGTGATGCGGGAGAAGGGGGAGGCCAGGAGCGAGTTCCTGGCGCTGGCGAGATGAAGATCGGAACGCACGAGGAGGAGGTCGCGAGGTTCTGGGACATCTTCACGGTCATCCGCCCGAAGTGGGAACGGAGAATCCAGGAGCGGCTCGAACGATGGAAGGGGACGCCGCTTGGGTGGCTGAAGTTCCCCGGCATCAAGACGGTCGGCACGGTCCAGGAAATTGCCACGCGCGAGTTCTTCGGTGGGAGGAAGACGGGAAGCTCCGACAGCGACATGGCGATCGGTCAAACGCTGTACGAGATCAAGGCCGGCTTCGAGGACTACCAGGGGTACGTGAGCGCGAACCAGATCAGGACGGACCAGCTCTACAACAGGTTCGTCATCGTCGCGCTCCTGCCGGATGACATCCGGTGCTGGGTCCTGGAGAAAGACGACCTGGTTGGGGTCTCGTCTCCCATGCACGCGCGCAGCGAGAGAATCCGGCGGTGGTCGTTTACCGTGACCGATCCGCCCTGGCCCCTGACCGGCGACGGGAACCTCCCCGATGCGCTCAGGATCACCGGCGGCGAGGCCGTGCTCGTCCGGGACGACTCCCCCAGGCCGGGACGACTCTTCGGCTGCTGCTGACCCTCGACACTTGCCGCCCGCCGTGCTAGAGGTAGGGCATGGCGGCGCGGAAGAAGAAGGCCGCGAAGAAGGCTGGCGGGAAGAAGCCGAGGGCGAAGAAGGGGAAGGCGGCGAAGCGCATCCCCTGGTCCGAGGTCAGGATCGCGTGGGTCACTGACCCGGGCGCCAACATGACCGCGCTCGCCCGCAGGTTCGGTTGCGGCGCCGACGCGATCCAGCGCAAGGCGAAGGAGCAGGACTGGCAGGACGAGCGCGACGAGTACGTCCGCGACCTGATCGCGCGGGTCCGGGACCGCGTGGCGACGCACCATGCCAAGGCGGTCGGGAAGCAGCTCGAAGACACGCTCCGGCAGATGAACAAGCTGCGCGATCTCGTGCTCGCCCAGCTCGCGGAGCGCGTGGAGAAGGGGGAGGAGGTGTTCGAGCGGTCGATCCAGGAGGTGACCGAGGAGCCCGTCAAGGACGGGGAGGGGAAGAAGACGGGGAAGACCAAGCTCGTGAAGAAGACGATGCGGACGCGCCCCGTGCCCCTGGACACGCCGTTCATGCTGAGGATCCTGGAGGCGCACCTTCGGGTGGCGCGGGGCGCCCTCGGTCTCGACGAGAAGGGGGGGAGGGCGCGGCTGCCGGCCGCGGAGGCGGAGGATGTTGACTTCGAGATCCGCTAGGGGTAGCGTCGGCCCTCGCACCTGCTGGGGCTGGGCGCCTGCCCGCACGAGCGCACGCCGAAGAGTGGACGGCAGCGGGCAGGCGCCTCCTCCGGCCGAACCGCAACGGAGGGCGAGATGACCGAGGAAGAGAAGGGCGAGCCCGCGTGGGATCCCGAGAGGATCAGGACGGGGCTCGAAGTGCAGCGGGAACTCGCGCAGATGGCGAAGGCCCTTGCCGACGCTGGCGGGCCGTGCTCGAAGATCGAGATCCCCGGGGGCTCGGTGTTCCCCGGCGAGACCATGCTCGAGCGGTTCGCGCGGTGCGCGCCGCCCGAGCTGACCACCGACGTCGTGCAGGAGCTTCGCGAGAACAGGGCCGTCGCGCTGCTGGGAGACCTGTTCGAGAAGTACGGGGTCGTTCTCCGCCCGCCAGAGGACTTGGACGAGCGCCAGGAGAACATGCAGTGGATGCACCTGGAGGTCGCGATGCGCTACGACTGGGCGTTCGCGATGATCCAGCGGCGGCAGGCGATCAGGCACGCGTGCAGCGAGGACCTGACCGGGGGAGAAGAACACGCCGGCGCGGAGTGCGGCGGCGAAGCCGAGAACCACGAAGGAGAACCGCAAACATGATGAACGACCAGGAAGACCCGGACGCCGAGGAGGCTGCCGAGGCAGAAGAGGTCGCCGAGGCCGACGCCGACGCGATCGACTGGGACCAGACGAAGCGCGACTTCGCGGAGTCCTTGAAGGAGGCGCTCGGCCCGCTGATCGGGCCGGAGAACGCCGAGGCGATGCACGCCTTCGTCCAGCGGTCGAGCGAGCGGGCGGTCCTCGCCCTCTCGACCGGGGACACGGCGCTGTACCGCGAGATCCAGGCGCAGGCCCGGGTGATGGCCGAGGAGCAGCGCGTCCGGCTGAACGCGGCCAAGTGGGACGTGTTCATGGCCGGCGTGCGCGGCGTCTTCGCGACGGCGCTCCGCGTCGGCATGACCGCGATAGGGTGACGGGATGGCACGCAAGAAGACCCACACCGAGCGGATCGAAGCCATCGAGCAGAAGCTCACCAGCCTGGACGTGGACGTCGGCGACGTGACCGACGCCGTCGAGACCGTCGTCGAGATCGACAGCGTGCGGCGCCGGAACGCCGGCGTGCGAACCACCGAGTTCAAGGTCGTGGCCCTCGCTGTTCTGGCGGGGTTCGCGATGATCGTCGTCGGGGTGCTGGACGAGCAGCCCGGCCTCACCGAGCACGGGACCTCCCTCGTGACCTGGGCGACCGTCGGTTACGCCGGCGCTCGCGCGGCGACCAAGCTTCGCCCGGGGGGGTGAAGTGGAGAGCCCGGGCACTTCGTCATTTCGTTCGGCGCCCCCGGCTCGTTCCCATACCGGCGGGTCGGGGGCGTTTCTCAGCAGGAGAACCGATCACATGAACCGCATCACCAGAACACTCGGGGCGCTCGTCGCCCTCGTCCCCCTCTTCTTCGTCGCCGCGCCAGCCGTCGCGATCGTCGCGACCGCGCCCGCGTGCAGCTCGCTCGGCGAGCCGAGGGGAATGATCCGCACCGACGCCGTCCGCGAGACGGTCGGCTACGTCGTCACGCGCTACCTTCACTACGTCGAGGCCGACGAGGGCCTGGAGGAGCCGGCCCGCGTCATCCTGTTCGAGGACGGGGCCGTGCTCGTCGAGCTCGTCGAGCCCGAGGGCGCGTCGATCTCCGCCGTGGCCATCTCCCCGCTGATCCGGCGGGTGGGTGGGCACCACGACAAGTACGTGCTCCTCGATCCTGCTCTGACTCCGCTGCAGCGGGAGGTCTACCTGGAGTCAACCGGGAGGCTGTACGCGCTGTTGGAGGCTGCCGGGATCAAGGAGTGAGGGATCCCCTCCCCGGGTCGGCGGCGGTTCTCCTCCGGCCGTCGTCGGCCCACCTCTCTGCACATGGCCGTCTCCGTCAGGATCCCCAGGGTTTTCGTCCCCCTCGCGAAGGGGGGCAACCCGCGCCGCGCGGTGATCCACGCCACGCTCGACTGCCGGATCGTGGACACGCTCCTGGCGATCCTGCTGGCGAAGAAGGGGGAGGTGATGCTGATCGCCCCGTCGATCGAGGATGCGAGGTGGCGCGTCGAGGGGTGGCTCAAGGGCCAGCCCCGCGTCGAGAAGAGTTCGGTCGGGAGGGTCCGGCGCTACCGGGCGGGCTCCTCCGTGCTCTGGCTCGTCCCCGAGGGCGAGGGTTGCCCGGCGCGCGACCTTGACGCGGTAGCGATCGTCGATGCGGGGAGGATGGCGGAGAACCCGCTGCCCTGGGTCGAGCCGAGGCTCCGCGACGGCGCGGACATCATCGTCGCTGGCGCGGGGATGCCCGACGCCGAACACTGGCTGCGAGGGTTCGCCCTGGAGGACGGCGCGGACACTTTCATGGTCCCGGCGCGGGAGATCCTCGCCGAGTTCCCCGACCAAGCCGCCGCCGTCGACGAGAACCACCCGGCGTACAGGAGGAACATGCTCCTGGAGGACGTCGGGGTCGAGACCCCGCCCTTCGTCGTCTTCTCCAGGGAGCGGCTCCGGATCAGGAGCGCGAAGCCCCGCTCGTTCTTCTCCCCCCGGCAGCTCGCCGAGGTCGAGGGGCAGCCGAAGAGCAAGGCGCCCGTCGTCTCCCTCGACCTGTCGCGTCTCCAGCGCCGCTACTTCGCGATGAAGCGGCTGGGCCGCCGGCGGGGGTTCCGCCAGTTCATCACCGTGAAGTACAGGCGCGGCGGGATCACGGCCGGCGAGACCGCGTGGGCCTACCGCGACTGCACGACCTTCCCCGGCACGCAGGCGATGTTCCTGGCGGACACCGACGAGCGCACGCGCCGGATCTTCTCCGTCGTCCTCGACTACCAGAAGTTCGACCCGCACGCGCCGGCGACCCTCGGCGTGCCGACGGAGAAGCGGATCCGGTGGGCGAACGCCTCGCAGTTCTACACGGCGACCGCGGGAGGGAAGGGGGCGCGCGGCGAGGGGTTCCAACTGATCCACTGGACCGAGGTCCCCTACGCGTTCAGCGGCCCGAACGCGATCGTCCGCGGGGAGACCCTCCTCTCCGGCCTGATCGAGGCCGCGAGCGGGGACGCGGAGATCACCCTGGAGGGCACGCCGTTCGGGCGCGAGCTGTTCTACCAGACCTACCGCGAGGCGAAGGACGGGCTCAACGACTTCTGGCCGATCTTCCTGCGCTGGTTCGACGACGACACGAACCGCGCCGCGCCGGGCGCGTTCAAGCCGGAGGAGATCAGGGAGACGCTCACCGAGGAGGAGGGCGAGCTCGTCGAGCGGTTCGGTCTCGACATGGCGCAGGTTGCGTTCCGCCGGAAGAAGAAGCGCGAGCACCGCGGCCTGTTCGACCAGGAGTTCCCGGAGGACGACGAGCGATGCTTCATGTCGCACGGCGCCTGCTACTTCGACAAGGCGACGCTGTTCCAGCTTCTCCGCACGACCGACGAGGGTGTTGGGCGGCACGTCCCCGGCGGGGTCGAGCACATCTGGCAGGGGCCGGTCGAGGGGAAGGAGTACGTGATCGGAGTCGACACGAGCGAGGGCGTCCCCGGCTGCGACCCCTGCGGGCTCGGGGTGTTGCGAAAGGACAACCTGGAGCAGGTCGCGTCGGTGCACGGGATCTTCAAGCCCCGCGTCCTGGCGGAGCACATCGTTCGGCTCGCGGGCGTGTACGCAACGCACGCGGAGCTGAAACGGAAGGACAAGAAGGGGAAGAAGCGGAAGGTGACTCGCCCCGCCCTGGTCGGGGTCGAGCGAGAGAACCACGGGCACGCGGTCCTGGAGGCCCTCGATCGGCTCGGCTTCGGCGCCCCCCACGACCGGGGCGGCCCGCTGTACCACTTCAAGCCCGGTCGCGCGGGCTGGAGCACGAACGCGGAGACGCGCCCGCTCATGGCCGAGCGCCTGGCCGACGCGCTGGAGGAGGGGCACCTGCGGGTCAGGGATCAGGCGTTCGTCGGGGAGTGCCTGACGTTCATCCTGGGCGGCGGCGGGAAGTTCGAGGCGGCCCCTGGCGCCCACGACGACCGCGTGATGAAGTGGGCCATCGCGCTCGCGATGCGAAACGTCCGGCGCCGTAGGGCGAGGGTGGTGTTTACGGAAGGGAGAATCTAGCATGTGCGAACCCCCCGAGATCGAAGAGAGAGGATCGTCGCATGGTGCTTGAAGCAGCAGGAGGTTACGTCGCCACGGGAACGGTCGTCGCGATCGTGACAGGGCTGGTCCTCGCGGGGGGCAAGGTGATCGAAGGCCTGGTGGCGCGGAGGAACGGGGGGCGCTCCGTCCTCACGTCCGAGGAGAAGACGGTGCTGTACGGATCGGAGCGGAAGTTGGAGGCCCTGATCGAGCTGCTCTCCAAAACCGACGGCACCGGCGCTCCGCTCGTCTACTCTCCCCGACAGTGGGGGGACGACTTGCGCGAGCTGGGCGCGCACATGCACGGGGTCGAGACGTCGATCGTGGCGCAGACCAAGGTACTCACGGAGATCCTCGACGAACTGAGGAGCGACTGACATGGCGAAGAAACGAACCGCGAAGAAGACCACCCGGAAGAAGGCGGCCGGGAAGAAGACCGCCACGAGGAAGAAGGCCAAGCGGAAGAAGGTCAAGCGGAAGGCCACGAAGAAGAAGGCCAAGCGGAAGGCCGCGGAGAAGCCCGCCGAGGAGAAGAGTCTCCCCCCCGTCGTCGTGATCGTCGACTGGGAGGTCGCGGAGTTGTTCCTCTTCGGCCAGAGCGACGACCTCGGGGTCCACTAGGGGGTGGCGCCATGAGCAGGGCGACGGCCTACGGCTTCGTGCAGGGGATCAACCTTGCGGGCAACGCCTACGACTGGGGCGGCCTTCCGATGTTCAAGGAGGTCGGGCTCAAGGCGTTCGAGTGGCAGCTCTTCCGGGGAGGAGCCCCGGTGCCCCTCGGAGTGAGCGGGTTCGTCCCCGTGCTCGCGAACGGGATGCCCGACTTCGCCGACCCGTTCTTCGAGCCCGGCGACAAGGCGTGCATGGTGCTGTACCGGCAGCACGCGCTTCGCGACTTCCCCGACGGGTACTGGACTCTGCGACACATCGGCGGGTACGCGGAGCTGCTTACGGGAGGGCAGAGTGCAGCGGCGCCGTTCGACGAGAGGACGCCGACGAAAACGGCCCACTACGTGACGCGCGACAGAGGGCCCGTGATCGCGATCGTGCTCGACGACCCGAACGTGACCGAGCTTCATCTCTGGGGGCCGGGCTTCGACCCCGAGGACGACCCCGACTCGGCGTGCCCGATCAACCCCGCGGTTTCCGCCGGGCTGCGGGGGCTCACCACGAGGGGCGGGCACCTGCGGACGCTGAACGTGAGCGGCGCGAACAAGTACGGCGCGGGGCTCTGGGTCGAGCCGCACGAGCTGAGTCATAAGGGCTGGCTCTCGGAGCAGCCGTGGCAGCCGGTGGCGGGGAACCACAAGCGGCTCGACGACGTGCGCCAGTCGAGCAACAACGCGGGCGGGGAGAGCGGCGTCAGCATGGCCTACCTCTGCGACCTCGCGATCGCGGCGCGGCGCGACCTGCACCACACGATCCCGATCGGCTACACGGAGGCCGAGTGCCGGCTGATGCTGGAGTACGTCTGGTCCCGCTTCTCGGGGCTGGGTCGGCGTTGTCGGCTGGAGATCGGGAACGAGAACTGGAACCAGGGGATGGCGAGCTGGTTCTGGCTGGAGCACAAGCGGGGGAGCTACACGGCGGCTCAGTTCCTCGCGGCCATGATCGACCTCCTGATCGGTCTCGTGGACGAGATCGACCCGGGCCGGGTGGTCTTTGATGTCTACGTCGGCGGGCACTCGCACTCGAACTACCTCTCCGGCGTGCTGGCCGAGCTGACCGGGACCCCCGACTCGGCGGGCACGGCGTTCTACTTCGGGCCGAGCCCGACGCAGAGGCGGATGTGGCGGGACAACCCGCCGACGAGCGTCCAGGAGGTTCTCGACGCGGGCCTGGCCGTGCTCCCGCTGCTCCGGGCGAGAGTCCAGGCGAACGCGGACTCGATCCGGGCGTTCGCGGCCGAGCGCGGCGTGGAGATCCCCGTCGCGGAGTACGAGGCGGGCTGGAGCTTCTACCCGCCGGCCGCGATCGAGCCCGTCTGCACCGCTGCGACCCTCGACGAGGGCATGGCCGGCGTCTACGAGGCGGCGTGCGAGGTGGCCCAGGGGATCGGGATCGACGAGATCGACTGGTTCCATGCCCCGCACCCCGCAGCGGGCACGGGGGGGGCGTTCGGGCACGGCAGGACGTGGCTCGGGCCCGAGTTCGACGACGTGAGAAGGCGCATTCTGACGGGGCTGGTGGCCGGGGCGGGTCCGGGGTTGGACTTCCGGCCGCTTGGACCTACGAGTGGCATCGGACCATCTCATCGGTAGGGTTCCCCCTTGACACCTCTCCCGCGAGGGGGGACCCTGGGATTCGTTCCTCGGTGATCTCGAACCGCCCCGGGGGGCACCAGTCGGGATCACTATGGACAGGACGAACGGCAGCTCGGTCCTCCTGGACCGTTTCGGCAGGCCCTTTGTGGACGATTCGCCGACGAACGGCAAGGCGACCGACGGGGGGGGAGGGGAGCGCAGGGCCTTCGCGAAGTTCCTGACCAGCTCGGCGAGCCGGTACCTCCAGGGGCTGACGGGGCTCTCGGCTTCGCCGGAGTACCGCGCCAGGGATCCGGTGTCGAATCACCCGTGGGTCTACGCTTCGGCTGCGACCGCCGCCGTTGTGATCTCGCAGGCTCCGCTCACGGTCTGGAGGGAGGCCGACGAGGAGATGGAGAGGCGGGCGGTTCGAGCGAAGCGGCTCGGTCGGGTCGCCCACGAGAACGCGTGGACTCCGGCCAGGGGTCTCCGCCGGGGGGCTCTCCGTCGGCACTGTTCCACGATCCCGAAGAGGATGTGGCTCAAGGGGCTCGAGCCCGACAGCCGGCACGAGTTCGCGCAGCTCATGGTCGCGCCGAACCCGCTGCAGGACGGCGGGCAGCTCGTCCAGATGACGGCGATGAACCTCGCCCTCGGCGAGTGCTTCTGGGTTCTGTACCGGGGGGGCGTGCCCGCGGTGGGGGACGAGATGCCCGACGAGGTGTGGCCGGTGCCCGGCGACTACATGAAGCCGAGGCACGCGACACAGTCGGGGGGGGCCTTCCTGGGCTGGAAGTTCTCGCCCCCGACGTGGCACCCCGACTACCAGCCGGGGCGGGAGATGCCGCTGGAACCGGAGAGCGTTGTCCAGTTCAAGATGCCCGGCCCGAGCGACCCCGTGCGCGGGTTCAACCCGCTGACCGCGGCGGCGGCGGCGATCGAGAGCGACATGATGATCCGCGCGCTGAACCGCGCGCTGATCCGCAACGACGGGACTCCGCGCTCGGTGCTCTATCACCCGGACAAGCTCACCGAGGAGGAGGAGGAGGAGGTTCTCGCGGAGTGGGCCGAGAAGTTCGAGGGGTCGCACAACGCCGGGAAGACGGCCCACCTGTTCGGCGGCGCGAAGCTGGAGAAGGCGGCGTGGTCGCCGCGCGACCTGGAGTTCGAGAACCAGGGCGGGCGCAACCGCGACGAGGAGCTCGCGGTCATGCGAACGCCGCCGTCCGCCCTCGGGATGGCGGACCTGATGAACTACGCGACCCAGCTCGGCCAGGACAAGAACTACTGGCAGAGGATGGTGATGCCGCTCGCCCGGGCGATCGAGGGGCCGGTCGACCGCCGGTTCTTCTTCTCCCAGCCGGATACGGTGTTCGCGGCGTTTGACGTGTCGGGGGTCGAGGCGCTCCGCGCCGGGATCTCGGACATGATCGCGGACGCGAACGTGATGTGCGGCCAGAATCTGCACACCCCGCCCCGCGTCGCATTCCAGGTCGTCGGCCTGGACGTGCCGGAGTACGACGCCGACGAGGTTGCGTTTGTCCCTGCCCTCGCGACCCCCGCCGGCGACGCAGCGGAGGGGCTTCCCGACGTTGGCGAGAGCGACGGGGAGGACTCCGGGGTCGATGGAACGTCTCCCCCGGACGAGGAGGTGGACGACAGGGCCGCCTCGCTCCTCCGCGCCTCCGGGCCGCTGATCCTGACCGAGGCCGGGCGGCGCAGGAAGGCCGCGAACCGCTGGCGGCAGTTCGTCAGGATGGAGGCGGCCGTCGAGATCCGGCTGCGGAAGGCGTACCGGGGGTGGGTGAACGCGGAGCGGCGGGCGTGCCTCGTCCGCTTCGACGAGGCGGCCAGGGGAGAGAAGGCCGTGTTTCTGCCGTCGCTGGTCGTGCCGGCGAGGAAGGTGCTCGACATGACCGCGGTCCTCCCCGACCTCGACGAGCTGATCCGGGCGCTCCGGATGAAGTCGCGACCAATCATGGCGGCCGGGATGGAGGCCGTGTGGGACTTCACGGAAGCCGAGATCGGCGTCCCGACCTTCTCGATCGACGACGACGTGTTCGTCCGGCGGTTCGACGCCTACGAGGCTCGGCTCGTCGAGAAGACCCCCGAGGCCCTCGCCAAGAACGTCCGGCGGGCCCTGGAGGAGGGGATAGGCAACGGGGAGACCGTGGCGGAGATCCGCCTGCGGCTCGCCCAGGTGTTCAATACGGCCGCCAGCTCGTCGAAGACCCTGCTCGTGGCCCGGACGTCGACGGGCGGGTTTATGAACGCGACCCGCGACGGGATGTTCAGGGAGGCCGGCTTCAAGACCGGGGAGTGGGTCTCCGCCGGCGACGAGAACACGAGGGTCGACCATCTGATCTTCGGCGACGCCGGGGAGCAGAAGCTCGGATTCAACTACCAGACCATTGCGGAGGAAAGCACGGACGGTACGCTCGAGTACCCCGGCGACCTCCGTGCGCCCTTCGGAACGATCGCGAACTGCCGCTGCATGTGGGCACCCACGGAGTAGAGAAGATGAAGGACCTGGACATCAGCAAGCTCAATTCGGCCCGAGTGATCGAGGACCCCGAGGAGATCGCGCTTGCCCTGCGGAAGGCGGAGGCGGGCCGGAGGGGCGTCGAGGAGTCGGAGGTCGACCTCAAGATCGACAAGGAGGGGCACGTGCTCCGGCGCAAGGCGACGGGGCTCGCGGTCGCGCAGAAGCAGCGTCACCTCGGCGCGGCGAAGCTCCAGGCCCTCGTCGAGGCGCGGGGCATGCCGTGGGACGAGGGGTACGTCGGGCGCGACGTGCCGTACTTCCTCAGCGACGAGCGCGTCGACGGGCACGGCGACATCGTGCTCCAGAACTGGATCTTCGACGTGTACGAGGACAACCCCGTTCTCGCGTTCTCGCACTACTGGGACTCGCTCTCGATCGGGGTGGGGATCGACTGGAACGTCGTCAACCGCGTCGACGACAAGTACACCGGCCGCGCCCTCTTCTTCCGCGCCCTCTTCGCGACGGAGGAGATGCAGGGCTTCGCGGACATGACGTTCCGCATGGTCGAGGCGGGGATGTTCCGGGGGATCAGCGCGGGCTTCTACCCCGGCATGGTGATCTGGATCGAGGACGACGACGAGCGCGCCGAGTACGGGCTCGGCCGGTACGGCTATGTGCTCGACCAGAACACGCTCCTGGAGGGCTCGCCCACCCTCCTCCCCGCGAACGCCGGCTCGACGGAGATCGAGGCGACGCTCGCGAAGGCGAAGAAGCGCGGGCTCCTTCTCGCGGGCGACCTCCCCGTGCTCCGCGAGCTGGAGCGGCGGAGGATCGCCGCGAGCACGAGGTCGATCGAGGAGTGGGGGGAGAGCGAGGGGCTGTACCGCCGCGTCGCCCGCCTGCTCTTCCCCGAGTCCGTGTTCCGCAAGCACGAGGATCTCGACGAGCCGATCGACGGCGCGGAGCCCGAGGACGAGCAGATCGTGGTCGCGGTCGAGGGCGCGCCGGAGGAGGACGACCTCGGCGAGAAGATCGACGGCCTGGCTGCGCTGGTCAGCGAGGGGTTCGGGTCGGTCCTGGCGACCCTCGACGACGTGCGCGAGCACCTGGAGACGCGGGAGGCGACGCGCGGCGCGGACGACTCCGAACCGGACGAAGGCGACGAAGACGAAGAAGACACCGACGGGCTCGAAAGCGCGTCGGGCGAGAACCGCATCGAGTCCGTCCTCGCGAAGGTCGAGGAGTTCAGGCGCACGCGGGGGACTCCCGCGAGCCCGTAACCGAACCCGAAGGACATCACAGATGAAACTGACCGAAGAAAAGGCAGCCCAGCTCCTCGGAGCGATGGATGAGCTCCTCGGGGCGGACGGGCTGACCACCATGCGGGAGAAGATCGCTGCCCTGCAAGCAACGGTGGACGGAATGGCGGGGCTCGACCCCAAGGCGATCGCGACCAACTTCGAGAGGATGCAGGCCGAGCACGACGCGATGGTCCTGCACCTCCGGACCAAGCGAGATAGGTTCTACGTCTCGGGGATCGAGGACATCGGCGACCAGTTCTCGGTCATCCGCGCGTGCTCCGGCTACCTCCAGGGGAGCGGGAGCAAGGTGGGCTACGAGGCCGTCGGCGCGGGGCTCGAGTTCGAGCTGATGCGTCAGGTCTACGAGAAGAACCGCGACGTGTTCGCGAAGGCGGGGATCGGCATCGGCGACGACACGGTCGCCGCGAGCTTCATCCCCGACCAGGTGATCGCCGACGTCATCGCCGCCATCTACCGGCGCGCGGTCTTCTTCAACCTCCAGGGGGACGGGCAGACGCGCGTCTCCGTGATCGACGGCCTGATCGGCCAGAACGTTCGCGTGCCAAAGTTCGACGGCGGCTGCGTGGCGTACTGGGTCGACGAGGAGGCGGAGTACGCCGAGTCGTACCTCTCCACCGGGCTCAAGAGCGCGACGCCCCACAAGCTCGGGGTGCTCACGACGATCACTCAGGAGATGGAGGAGCAGATGGGGTTCGGCTTCGAGACCCTGTTCCGCAACGACCTGATCGAGGCCGCGAAGAAGAAGATCGACTGGACGATCGCCTACGGGCGGGGCGGCAACATGCCGCTCGGGATCCTGAACTGGACGGGCGTCCGCGTCTTCTCGGCCCAAGCCGGCGAGGCGGTCGACGACCTGTTCGTCAACGACGTCCAGGGCGACGGCACCGCGGCCGGCACCACGATCGCGGCCGCGAACTCGGGCGACTGGGACGGCGGCGAGCTGGACTTCGACGCCCTGATGGACATGCAGACGCTCCAGGAAGAGGACGACGTCTACCTGGACAACTCGGCCCTCGTGTCGGCGGCTCGCTACCTCAAGCGACTGAAGCAGCTCAAGATCGAGAACTACTCCGGCCAGACGGCGGGCAACCCGTACCTGATCGGCGTGCCGATGCTGACCGACGGGCGGCTCCGCGACCTGATCGGGGACTTCGCGCGGTCGAGCATGTTCGCCGCGGGCCTCCCCGGCGCGGGCATCGGGGCTCCCACCACCTCCACGACCTCCAGCTACACCGACGTCATCTCCGGCGACCTGCGCACCGTGATCTGGATGCGGTGGGCCGGCATGGAGATCACCGACGACGGCGGCAAGGGGGCGGGGTTCACCAAGGACCTCAAGTACGTGAAGCTGCGCCTGCGCGGGGACACGTTCATCCGTCAGGAGCGCAAGCTCATGGTCTGCCCCGACGCCCAGATCATCGGGTAGGCGGGACGTTGACCTGAACGCCTGACCGAAAGGAAACGACAGAAGGACAGAACCATGCGACACAATTTCCATCACAACAACCTCGTGGGGGTCTGCTTCGAGCCGCAGGTGCTGAACGACAGCGCCGCGACGGGGGCCGCGATCGTGGAGCCGCAGCACCGGGGGACGGACATCACGTTCATTCTCTGCGCCGGCGACATGGCGGCGACCGCCACGGGATCCGGCGCTCTCCAGGGGCGGCTCCGCTCCGACGGGTCGACCTGGGAGGCGCTGACCGAGTACGACGGCGTGACCGCCCTCGTCTTCCTCGCCTCGCTCTTCACGGCCGACTCGGTCCTGGAGGACGACGTCGTGATCGGGACCATCCCGCTCGATCGGATCGACTGGGACACCTACGAGGCGATCCGGATCGTCGTCACCAACGCGGTGGCGGTGGCCGTCACGATCGGCTGCTGCTACGTGATCTCCGGCGTGCGGAGCGTCCCGTCCGGGCAGACCGACTACCTGTTCGCCAAGTGCATGCCCTCCTGACGGGAGGCATGAACTAGGGGACGTGCCGAGTGGGCGTCCGTGACTACACCGGCGACGGACCGAGGGACCCGACCCCCCCTCCCCCGGGGGGCGATCCCTCGGTCCAAGCCCTGCTGCCGCAGCCGACCGTCAAGGCGAGGCTGCTCGATTCCGGGGACGAGGGGGGCGGAGAGATGCAGACGCTTACGCTGATCCAGGGCTCGGTCGAGCCGTTCGACGTCGAGATCGTCGACGAGAACGGGGCGGCGCGGAGCATCGCCGGCGCCGACCACGCGAGCTTCGCGGTTCGGCGCGACCTGGCCGACAGCACCGACCTGCTCCTTCTCCGGAAGGTCGACACGAACATCGTGATCGACGACACGAACATGAAGCTGACCTGCACGATGAGCCAGGCCCAGGCGGACGCCCTCCCCGTGGGGGTCTTCGTCGGGCAGGCGGCCGTGCGCTTCGGCGACGACAACAACTGGAAGGGGACGATGCCCGTTCGCGTGAACGTGATCGAGCTGGGCGCTCCGAAGACGAGCACGTGATCACCACCGACCAGATGCGGCGGGAGCTGGCTCTTCCGGCCGAGCGCGAGAGCGAGTACTCCGACTTGAAGGACGGGGTGATCGCGCTGTGGGAGGCGGAGACCCGGCTGCTCTGGAACGCGCGGACGGACCACGTTCAGGAGGTCCGCGTCCGCCCGCAGGGAAGGACCATGCTCCTGCTCGAGCTGGTCAACGTCTCGTCCGTGACGTCGGTCGAGGGGAAGTACGACACCGACGACGATTGGACGGACGTCGACGAGGAGGACTACGAGGTCGAGGGGGACCGCCGCCTCGTGAACAAGGACGGCGGCTGGACCTACGACCGGGTTCGCGTGACGTACACGGGCGGCTACTCGGCCGCGCCGGCCGACGTGCAGCGCGCTCTCCTCGTGCAGCTCAAGTTCGAGAACCAGCGGCTCGGCGTGGAGAAGGTCGGCCTCAAGGGGCAGAGTTTCCAGGGCGGGGCCGGCACGTTCGAGACGGGGACGCTCGCGCCGTTCTTCGAGGCCGCCGCGAAGCGGAGGGGGAGGAAGGCGTGATCCGGCTCAAGCTCGACGAGAAGGTGAGGAAGGACCTCGCGCAGATCGAGACGCGCGGCCGGACGTGGAAGTTCCACGCGGACCTGACGAGGCGGTGGAACAAGACGGGGCTCCGCGCCGGCGGGCGCACGTCGAAGAACTACCTGAGCGGGCAGAGGAAGCGGCGGAGGACCGGCGCTCTCGCGCAGTCGATCATCGGCCGCGGCGAGATGGTGAACGGCGTCCCCGCGATGCGGCTCGGGGTCTTTCGCGGTCCCGCGCTGCGTTACGCCGGCGTCCAGGAGTACGGGACGAGGAAGCACAACCCCAGATCCCCCTACGACACGATCAAGTCGAAGAGGGCGGGCGGCGCTCTCGCGATGCCCGTCGGTGATTCGCTGACCGGGGCTGGTGTCTCGCGCTACGGTGGCCCTCGCGAGGATCCCCGCCAGCTCCGGTTCCTTCCCGCGCTCCGCGGTCGGCTCGTGGGGATCCTCGTCGAAGAGGGCGGGGTCGAGGCGCAGTACCTGCTCCTGCGGTCCGTCGAGATCCGGCCGGGCTTCTTCCTCCGTGACGGGATGGAGCAGGCGATGCCCGACCTGATGCGCGACGTGGCCGACACGGCCGAGTTCGTCCTGATGGGGAGGTCGACCCGATGAGCAAGCCGCAGTCGGAGATGAGCGCGCGAGAGCTGGCGCTCGACGCCATGCGGCGGTTCGCCGGCGAGGTCCACGGGGGGCGGTACTTCGTGAAGCGCGGGTGGATCCACTGGGGGACGTTCCCCTTCGACGCTCACTGGCGGGGTTTCTCGATCCAGGTCGACCGCGCCCCGTTCGTTGTCGAGCCCGGCGCCCCCGGCGAGATGGAAATCACGTTCGAGCTCGCCGCGTCGATGCCCGAGGGAGAGGAGCCCGGCTTCGACGACGGCGTGCAGGAGGAGATGATCGAGGACGCGCGGTGGGTCGTCGAGCGAGCCGCGGCGGACCAGTACAACGGAGACACCATGTTCGCGCTGCTCCGAGGCAGCCGGACCGTAGCCGAAGAGTTCCATGACGCCTCCGATCGAGTTCAGGGGGTCGTCGCCAGCTTCCGAATCAAGTACCACTGACCAAGGGATGAACCCATGAGCATCGTCGGATTCCAATCCTTCTGGGCGGTCGGGAGCCGGGCATACTTCAAGCGCGACAACGTCGGTTCCACGGAGCAACCGTGGATCGACCTCGGCGTGCTGGAGACGGCGAGCCCGGCCCTCGAAGCGGAGAAGATCGAACTGAAAGACGGAGACGGGGGCGTTCGCACGCTCGTCGACTCCGCCGTGACCGAGATCGGGGAGATGTACGACCTGGTCTGCTCGAACCTGAACGACCGCAACCTGGCGCTGATGTTCCTCTCCGATCCGCCGGAGGCGTTCACCCAGGCCGCCGCGCTGGTCGAGCTGTCGAACTACTGCGAGGCGGGGCAGCTCACGAAGATCCTCGACGCCGACGACGTCCCGGTCTTCATGTTCTCCGCGATCTGCGGGGTGGCGACCTCGACCTACGCGTCGACGGTCGACTGCACGGCGATCGACGCGAGCGCGAAGGAGATCACAGTCGACACCGACCTGTCGCTCGTCCTCGCGGACGGCGACACGATCATCCTCTGCGCGGACGGCGGCATGGTCGACGCGGACAACGCGGGGACCTACACCTGCGACGGCGCCCCGACCGCGACCGTCATCACCGTGAACGAGGACCTGTCGGCCGACGAGACGGGGATCACCGCGACGGTCATCCACGACTCCGGCTCCAACAACTTCGCCGAGGCGGACGAGTTCGAGGTCGTCTCCGCCGACCGCGGGCTGTTCAAGATCGGCGCGACTTCCTCGCTCGTCGCGGGCGACCACACCGTCATCGCAAACACGGCGGCCGTCACGGGCGACCGGCTCACGAAGCCGCAGGCCCAGGAGGGCGAGGCCGAGGGGCTGATGGTCCTCGTCTGGAGCGGCGGCGGAAACGCCGAGCAGACCGCGCGGTACGCCCGCGTCGGCCTCTCCCCGAGCAGCGCCGACCTCAAGGTGGACGACTACTCGAACATGACGCTCCAGGCCCAAGTCATCTCCGACCCGAACGCGACGGACGAGTTCGGTGGCCTGCTGCACTTCAAGGGCTCGCTGCCCACTGGATCCTGACGCTCGCGCAGTCGAGCAACCGGGGAACCGCTCTCGGGCACTTGCCAGGGATCCCCGGTCGCACCCGCTCTCCACGCGGTTCGGGGGAGCGGGCCTACCTCTGACTGGCAACGGAGGCAATCATGTCGAAGAAGAAGAAGGCGGGGGGCGATCACCCCCCGTCCGAAACGAAGGTTCTGTTCCCCGGGCGCAGGATTGCGCTCGCATCCGACCCCGACGACCCCGACGACCCGCTCGCGGGCGTCTTCGCGGAGGTGTTCCCCCTGGGGGTCTGCCACATCGACCGCTTCGCGAACGAGATCACGGGCGCCCTCATGCTGCTCGCCTCGGACATGGCGCGGCTTCGTGGGAAGGGGGGGGAGGACGCGCAGCTCGGGGGGGCGGTCCTCCAGCAGCTCGTCCCGTTCGTCATCCGCAACCTGATGTCCCTGTTCCGCGCGTGTGTGAAGATCGGGGACACCAGGCTCTCGGACGTGGACGAGGAGGTGACCAACCTGCCGCACTGGGTCGCTCCCAAGCTGATCGAGGCGTGGATCACCGACTCCTTCGGCGAGGAGGAGAAGTGGCGCCCTTGGGTGACGGCGACGGAGAACGTGCTGGCGCAGTTCGGGGTCGAGACAAGCTCGATCTCGGGGATCTTCTCCAAGCTCTCGTCGCCGCAGGACACGACCTCCGGGGGATCCTCTACGAAAGACAGCCCGGGCTCCCCTTCCGGGGGTGGACCGTCCCCCAACTGAAGTACTGGGGGGAGCGCGTAGTCAGGCTGCGGACGCAGGAAACCGTCCAGCGGGTCGACGTTCTCCGCATGGGGATCGCGTCCGTGATGGACAAGAAGGCGGCGCGGAAGGTCCAGCAGGGCCTTGCCGCGCTCCGCCGCCTGTCCTCTCCCCCCTCGTCCCCCGACGCCGATCGTGATACTCTCCGGTTGCCGGAGGACCACGACGGGACCTCCAGCTTCGGGTAACAGCTCATGCCTGATCGCCGCGTAACGATCACCGCCGTCCTCTCGGACAAGGCCAGCCGCGGCCTCCAGACCATCGGCAAGGGGTTCAAGTCGTTCGGGAAGGACGTCGACAAGCTGAACCAGAAGCTCGGCGGCCTGACCGGGAAGGTCGCGGGGCTCGCGGCGAGCATCGGCGGCGGGGCGCTCGCGCAGAAGTCGCTCGCGCTGGCCGAGAAGGAGTTTGACGCGAGGACCAAGGTGCTCGCGGCGATGGAGGGGAACGTCATCGCGGCGGAGCGCGTGTTCGAGATCACCGACGCGATCCAGGCAGAGACGAGAGTCGGGAACGAGGAGCTGAACGAGGCGGCTGCGATCCTCCTGCTCGCGGACAAGAACCTTGGGTCGATCGAGAAGCGGCTGCAAGCCCTCGTCGGCGCGATCGAGGCGACGCCCGCCGTGATGCAGCAGACCGTCCTCGCCATGACGGAGTTCGACAAGGGGACGGCCGGCCTGCTCACGCGGTACATTCCCCAGCTCAAGGTCCTGCGCGACGAGGGGAGGCTCGCGGCCGAGGGCGTCGACTTCCTGCGGGACAACTACTACCAGTTCGCCATCGCCCTCGCGAAGACCCCGTTCGGCCAGGCCGTCCAGCAGTCGAACCTCCTGGGCGACCAGCTCGAGCGGATCGGGAAGACCCTGATCGGGATCAAGCTGGGCGCGGTGACGGCGATCGCTGACGCGGCCGAGGACGCGGCCGAGGCGCTGGAGTCGGCGGAGGTCGAGATCACCCTCTCCCTGATTCAGCGGTCCATCCCGCACTTTTCCGCGCTGTCGAAGATCGTCGGCGGCCTCGTCGCTCTGATCCTCTCGATCAAGCTCGTCCTGTTCTTGAAGTCCGTGCTCGCCATCTCCGCGGTGATCGCCGTCAAGATCGCGGCGTGGGTTGCGCTCATCGCCGTGG
The DNA here is from genome assembly GCA_964428225.1 of uncultured Planctomycetaceae bacterium. Taxonomy (GTDB): domain Bacteria; phylum Planctomycetota; class UBA1135; order UBA1135; genus JBFMCU01. The sequence continues at coordinate 1,580 of CAYRXS010000073.1, read as the reverse complement.
TCGCGGTGCTCCTGGAGCGGGGGCTGACCGTCCTCCTCCGCCTGACCGGGCTGCTCGGCGAGGGCGAGTCGCTCTGGGGCAAGATCCTGAAGATCGCCGATGACATGTTCGGCAGGGTCGGCGAGATTGTCGACCTGATCCAGGAGGGGAAGCTGGAGGTCGAGGACCTGTTCGACTACGTGACCACGAGAATCGAGCAGGCGGGGCTGCTCGTTCTTGGCATGTTGCACGCGATTCTGATCGCGATCGTTGCCGGGCTGGCCTCCATCTTCACGGGCGACTTCGAGAACGCTCTCGACAACGCCATGAAGGAGGGGAAGCGGATCCTGTTCTCGTACCTGGAGGACGTCGGGGAGAAGAGCGAGGCGCTCGACGACCGGCTCGCCGCGTCCATTGAGCGGAACTCTCGGAAGCTCGCGGACGAGGCGGCGAAGAGGATTGCGAATCTCGTCGCGCAGTACGACAAGGCCGTCGAGGGGTTCGCCGATCCCGACCGCCGGTTCAGCCTCGCGACGATGGTCAGCACGGTCGGCTTTGAGGACCTGTCGGAGGAGTGGGCGCGGGAGCTGTTCAAGGCTCTCCCGGAAGCCGGCGAGGGGCGCGGGCTCGTTCTCGGCGACATCAAGGCGCAGGTGGACGAGGGCAAGGTCGCGCTGCAGGACTTCTTCGCCTTTCGGCGCGAGCTGACCCTCGACGCTCTCGCGGACGAGAGGGTCGCCACCCTCGGCGGGATGGAGGGCGCGAACGCCGACCTCGCCCAGCTTGAGGAGCGGCGCGGTCTCCTGGAGGCTCAGGTCGACACCTACGATCGGATGATCGACCGGGCGCGCGCGGTCTACGCGTCGGGTTCGGAGATTCTCGAACTGGAGACGCAGCGCGAGGGCGCGGCGCAGCGGCTGCTCGACGTCTCGCAGCAGGAGAAGGCGGCCAGGGACTCGCTCGCCGCCGCGGCGGAGAAGTACCGCGACCTCACGATCGACACGGCGGTCGCGGCCAAGGCCCTCACCGATGCGGAAAAGGTCGACATTGCGGAGCTGTTCCAGGTCGCGGAGGACGCGCGGTCGAAGCTCGCGGAGGTTCGAGCGGAGATCGCGGACAGGGCTGGGGCCGGGCTCATCATTCCCGCCGAGGCCCGCGTCCTCGAACAGCAGGCGATGGAGGAGTTCGCCTCGACGGTCGACCGCGTCGGGCGCGCTCTCGGCGCTCTGACCGACTCCGCGCCCGAGTTCACCGCCTACATCGAGGAGCTGCTCGTCGCGCTCCGCAAGATGAAGGCGGAGACGAAGTCCGTCGAGCAGACGGTCGGCCGGTTCCTCGGCGGATTCCGCGACGGGCTCAAGGGGGTCATCACCCGCTTCAACGACATGCGGGACGTGGGGCTCGCGGTCGGGGAGCACATCGCCAACTCGCTCAGCGAGTTCTTCGGCAGCTTCTTCGACGAGAACCGCAAGGAGTTCAAGGAGTGGATCGCCGAGCTGCTTCGCGGACTCGCGAACCTGATGGTGCAGATGGCGGCGATGCGGACTCTCTCCATGTTGCTCGGTGTGCGGGCCGGGGGAGGTCTCGGGTCGGACATCGGC
>CAYRXS010000072.1:0-25803 GCA_964428225.1 uncultured Planctomycetaceae bacterium | reverse complement strand
GCATTGGCCCTTCCAGCCGCTGCCCGAAATGGCCCTTTCTCGGCCGCGTCTCTAGCGCCGCCGGAGGAGGAGGGAGTCCTCCCGTCGCTCCTCGCGGTCCAAGTCCAGGAGGGAAACGGCGACCGTCGTCTCCCCCCAATCGATCAGCGCGACCCGGTTCGCGGCCCAGGGCGCGCCGAGGGAGCCGACGTTGACGCAGAGGCACTGACCGAGGCGTTCGATGCCCGAGGCCTCGTGGATGTGCCCGCAGACGAGCACGCCCTCGTGCCGCAGGGCGAGCTCGCGGACCGCTTCGCTGCCCGCGTGGACGCCTCTCGCGGTCGTATCGATGCGAGTGCGCGCGGGGGGAGAGTGACTCAGGAGCACGTCCGCGGGCGGCAGGACCAGTCGGCGAATCTCGACCTCCTCCCACTCGTACGGGAAGCCGAAGTGCTCCGGACCCGATCCCCCGATGCCCACGACCCGCAGACCTCCCAGGCGCGCCATCCGGTGGTCGACGTTGCGGGCATGGTCGTTCCCGGGCACGTCGTGGTTGCCGGGCACCCACAGGTAGTCCGGGTCGTGCCGGTCGACGACCTCGAGGACTCGGTCGGGTACCCCCAGGTCGCCGGTGAGGAGGAGACCGTCACAGGCCAGGTCGTCGATACGCCAGAGAGCTCGCTCGAGGGCCTCCTCGCTCTCGTGTACGTCCCCGACGGCGGCCAGCCGGACGTGCGCGTTCAACGAAGCGACCTTCGCCCCCCGGGCGGCTCCTAATCCAGGCCGAGCGCGGCCTGTATCGCCTTGGTGGCCACGCCCACCCCGATCTTCTCCGCCACCCCCAGGCTCCAGCGACCGGCCTTGGCGAGCGCGGCCAGCGTTCCCTTTGCGTCGTCCTGCTTGGCCGCCGCGAACGCCTCGGCGACGGCCGCGACCTGGCCGTGCTTCTCCTCGGAGTCCGCGGCGTCCTGCAAGGCCTGGAGCAAACGCGGCAACTCCTCCGCCAGCTCGGTCAGGTCCAGGCCGGACACCGCTTTGTACTGCACGGTGTTGTCTGCCTTCGCGCCCGGGCCGACGGCCCCGGCCTGCTCGACGTTGTACGTGTCGCCAGTCATCGTCACCTCCAGCTTCTCGGGCCCTTCGTAGAAGACCACGACGTTGTTGTTGCGCGAGAGCAGATCCTCCTCGGGAGTCTCGCGGAGCTTGCCGGTACCTTCCCCGTAGTTCCACCACCGCAGCTTTTCGAAAACGGTCGGGTCGTCGATGTGCAGCTTCGATCCCAGGAGCGCCGTCAGCTCGACCGCGCCGCTCTCCACCAGGCGCGTGATGAACCCGCGGTCCTCGTCGCCGATCTGGATGACGTCCAGCCCGATGTTGCGCTCCGATGATCCGGATCCCGCCCCGGAGCCGCTCAGGGCGCGCTCCGCTCGCTTCACGGAATCCTCGAAGCGGAAAACGCCCTTCCGGATGAGCCGGGAATCGCCTTCCGCGTTGGCCGCGGTCAGCGCGTGCAGGGCCTTGCGGAGCTCGCGCACCTCCTCCTGATCGCGCATCTCCAGGGCCACCTCGACGGGGGACGTGCGGTCGGACGATTCGGCCAGGCACAGGGCGGCGGCCGAGGGAACGATCGCCGCCAGCTCGACCGCGCGCTGGCCGTGCCGCATGCACTGCGTCAACCGCACGCGCGCCTCGTCCACGATCTCGTTGAACTGGACGATGCCCTTCGTCCTCCAGCTCCCGAGCTCCGGCATTCTCCAGCGCGTGGACCGGAGGAAGCCGAGCCGGGCGGGATGCGGCGCGTAAGCCCCGTGGACGGCTTGGCAGAGCACGAGATAGTCGGCCACCCCGTCGACGACCTGAGCCCAGTAGTCACCGACGCCCCGGGGGAAGCCCCCTATGCCGGTCCGGTACCACTCTTCCAGGCCCGGATTGACCAGCAGGGTGGGGAGCACCTGCTTCTTGCACCTATCGAACTCCGGCGGGTCGATGAATGGCAGGGTTTGGAGGATCCCCGACTCCTCCGGCAGGAGGATGTCGAGCTCCCGGACCTTTCCGGCCCAGGCCTCGGTCCACCCCTCCATCACGAAGAGGCGCTCTCCGAACAGGAGCTGCTCCAGCAGGTTGACCAGACATTCGATCTGAAACACACCGGCCGGCAGCAGTCCGCTGGAAGCACCCTTCTGCCCGGCTCCCGCCGCCAGCCATTGCGCCGGTGCGGTCGGATCGTCCTTTCCCGACAGGAGTCCCGCGACGACCTGAAGGGTCCAGTTATCCGTGACGACGTTCGCACCAGCGGGAACAGGGTTGATCATCAGGAAACCCTCGATGTTCGAAAACTCGCCCTCGTGTCAGAATCGATACCCGAGCTCGCGGGGGAGTGTAGCAAACCGCCCGTTGCATCGGATTCGCCGTCATCTCCGCCGAATCGTGTCGGGAGTGGCGGTGGACTCCGGGGAAGGGCCATACTGTCCCGACGCGAGGCTCGCGTGTCGCGGTCCGGGTGCGCGACGCCGACCGCGGAGGAGAACCGACCACCATGCCCACCGGCCGTGACATCCTGCTCGAAGCCGTTCGCAACGAGACCACCTCGCGGCCGGCCTGGGTTCCGTTCGTCGGCAGCCACGGGGCGCATCTGCTCGGGGTGACGGCCGCGGAATACCTGCGCTCCAGCGAGCTCCTCGTGCGCGGGCTGAAGAAGGCCTGCGAGTCGTACCGGCCCGATGGGCTGCCCGTCACGTTCGACCTGCAGCTCGAGGCCGAGGCGCTGGGCTGCGAGCTCCAGTGGGCCGACGAGGGGCCGCCGGCGGTGACCACCCATCCGCTCGCGGGAGGGGCGAGCCTCCACGAGCTGCCGGTCTTCGACCTCGGCCGCGGACGCTTCCCCGTCGTCCTCGAGGCCCTGGAAACCCTGCAGCGCGACCTGGACGGAGAGGTCGCGCTCTACGGCCTCGTCTGCGGTCCGTTCACGCTCGCCCTGCACCTGCTGGGGACCGACGTCTTCCTCACGATGTTCGACCACCCCGACTACATGCATGCGCTGCTCGGCTACTGCGCCACCGTGACGAGGAAGACCGCCCAGGGATACCTCCGGAGCGGGGCCGACGTGATCGCCGTGGTCGATCCCATGACCAGCCAGATCTCGCCGGAGCACTTCCAGGAGTTCGTCTCTCCTCCACTCGACGGCGTCTTCGACTTCATCCGCGAGCATGGAGGGCTCTCCTCCCTCTTCGTCTGCGGCGACGCCACGCGCAACCTGGAGATCATGTGCCGCACCCACTGCGACAACGTCTCCATCGACGAGAACATACCCCTCGAGAAGGTGCGGGACTTCACGCGCACCAGCGGGAAGTCCTTCGGCGGCAACCTCAAGCTCACCACCGCGCTCCTGCTGGGAGACGAGGACGACGCCAAGCTGGACGCGATCCGCTGCATCGACGTCGGCGGCCAGTGCGGCTTCGTGCTCGCGCCCGGCTGCGACCTGCCCTTCGCCACTCCCGCGGAGAACGTCGCGGCCGTGGGGGAGATGGTCCACGACGAGTACCAGCGCGAGGTCGCCAAGCGCACGATCATCGCCCGCACGGTGGAGACCGCCGGGGACATCGAGCTTCCCGACTACGACGCGGTGCCCGAGGTCTGGATCGACGTGGTCACCCTGGACTCGGCCTCCTGCGCTCCGTGCCAGTACATGATGGACGCGGTGCGGAGGGCCGCCGACAGCATCGACGCACCCCTGGTCGTGCGCGAGCACCGCATCACCACGCGCGAGGGGCTCGGCACCATGCAGCGGCTCGGCGTCCAGCAGATCCCGAGCATCTGCATCGATGGAGAGCTCGCCTATTCCTCGCTCATTCCGGATCAACCCACGCTGGTGAAACGAATTCGTCAGCGCGTCGAAGCGAAAGGAACTCGATGATATCCGCAACGCTCGCCTTCCTGGCCGTCACCCTGAGCTGCCAATCCACCGCCGAGGAGGCCCGGGCGCGCGATGCTCTCCGGCTCGTGGGCGAGCACTCCGCGGTGTGGACCGCTCCGCCCGTTCGAACGCCGGCGGACCATTCGGTCGACGGGCCGCTCCTGGGCAACGGCGATCTGAAGGTGGCGCTCGGGGGGACGCCGGAGGAGCAGCGCTTCTTCCTCGCCAAGAACGACCTGTGGCGGCTCGAATCGGGATACGGGAGCTCCAGCCCCGTGGGCTTTGGAGAACTGTTGCTCCGGATCCCGGAGCTGGAAGGGGCCTCCTACGGAGTGGCCCAGTCGTGGGCAGTGCCGAGCACCGTAGGCACGTTCACGACCTCCGAAGGCACCGTCCGCACGTCGAGCATGGTCGCGGCGACGCGCAATCTCCTCGTGCTGCGACTGGAAGCGGAAGGTCGGGTCTTCGAGGTCGACGCCGTGCTGCGGGTGGCCTCGGGACGCGGCTCGCTCAGCGAAGTCGACCTCCGCGGCGACGTGCTCTTCGGACGGCGGGCGTTCCTCGAGGACGTCGATATTCCGAGTGATGTGGCGGTGGCCTGCAAGGTGCTCGGGGCGGAGACCAAGGAGCTCGGGGCGGAGTCCTTGGAAGTCGACGTTCTCGGCGTCGTCCTCCCCGCCCGGACGCTTTCCGTTCAGATCGGCCGTGAGCAATGGGGAGGCGGTCGCTGGGGTTTCCAGGGCGCCGTGGACGACCTCCGCGTTTACGGACGTGCGCTGGGCGAGGAGGAGCTGAAAGCAGTTGCCACCGGAGAAGGATCCGGTCGGCCCATTCACCAGTGGTCGATGGACGACGAACCAGGACGCGGAACGGGCATCGAAGCCGTGGAGGGCAAACGAGGCGATGCCTGGCGCTTCACGGGCGACGCCGGGTGCTTCGTCGACGGCGGTGAAATGGAAATGCCCATCGCCCCGGTCACGGTGACCGCCTGGATCCACATCGCGGAGGCGCGGGAGAGCGCGAACTACGTCCTGAGCTGCGGCGAGTGGAACCGGGGAGTGAGCCTCGGCCTCTCCGCCGGCAAGCTGCGTTTCGCGGTCGACGGCCGGTACGTCGAGTCGGATCCGCTTCCGGAGAACGAGTGGATCCACGTCGCCGGAACGTGGAACGGATCGCGGCTCCTGGCTTTCGTGAACGGGAAGGCGGTGGCTTCATCCGGCGACCCCATGCCGTCGACGGGCGTTCGCTTCACCCTGTCGCCGGAGCGGCCCGTTACGGTCATCCTCGCCATGGACAGCCTGTTCGCGGACGAGCGCCATGCCGAGGGCGTGGTGAGAACCATCGAGAGCCTCCTACCGTCCGATCTCGACGAGGTGAACGATACGCACGCCGCCTGGTGGGCCGACTACTGGTCACGCTCCTTCGTCGAGATCGGGGATCCGGCGCTGGAGAGGCACTACTACCGCTCCCTGTACTCGATGGGTGCCGCCAGTCGTGATCGACGCTTCCCGCCCGGGATCTTCGGGTGGGTGACGACCGACTCCCCGTGGTGGTCGGGCGACTACCACACGAACTACAACCACATGGCGCCGTTCTATGCGCTCTACTCGGCGAACCGCATTGAACAGGCCGATCCGGAAGATGCGCCCATCCTCGATTTCCGTGAGCGCGGACGCTGGTACGCCGCGAATGTCACGAAGACGAGAGGCGTGCTCTACCCGGTGGGCATCGGCCCGCTGGGCATCGAAACCACGGTGAACTCCCCTCGCTATCGAGAGGGGCAAAACAAGGAACTGGGGGGCCTGTTCTTCTATCAGCGTTCCAACGCCGCCTACTGCCTGGCCAACATGGCTCAGCGCTGGCGGTGCACCTACGATCCCGACTACGGGCGCAAGATCTATCCCTTCGTGAGGGAGGTGGTGGACTTCTGGGAGGACTACCTGCGGTTCGAGGAGGGGCGGTACGTCATCGTCGGCGATGCGATCCACGAGGGCTCGGGGCGGAACGTGAATCCGATCCTGTCGCTCGGCCTGATTCGCAACGTCTTCGATCTCGCCGTGGACATGAGCCGGGAGTTAGACGTCGACGACGACCGCCGAGACAAGTGGCGCCACGTCCTCGAGCACCTGAGCGGTTGGACGACCCAGGAGCGCGGCGGACGCACCGTCTTCCGCTACACCGAGAAGGGCACGGACTGGTGGGGCGACAACACGCTGGGGATCCAGCACATCTACCCCGGGAACGCGCTCGGCCTGGACAGCGATCCGAAGTGGCTCGCGGTGGCCCACGAGACGATCTCCGTCATGGGGCGGTGGATCGACTTCAACGGTTCGAACAGCTTCTTCCCCGCCGCGGTACGGGTGGGCTACGACCCGGAGGTCGTCCTGGAGAAGCTGGGCGACTACGTGGCGAACACGTACCCCAACGGCTTCCAGCTCGGCAATCCGCACGGGATGGAGAACTTCAGCACGACGCCCAACACGATCAACATGATGCTGTGCATGGGCCACGTGCCGGTCGGCATGGCGCCGGGGACCCAGGTGCTACGCGTGTTCCCCGTCTGGCCGAGGGAGCGCGATGCCCGCTTCGTCGACATCCGCACCTGGGGCGCCTTCCTGGTCTCGAGCGAGCTCGCGCAGGGTCGCGTTCAGTACGTCCGGATCGAGAGCGAGCGCGGCCGCAATTGCACGGTGGTCAATCCGTGGCCGGGGGAGGAGGTGGTCGTGCGCCGTCCCGGCGGATCGGAAGAAATCGTCGACGGCGCGCGCTTCGAGCTCGCGACCTCGGAGGGAGAGACGCTCCTCCTCGAACCCCGGGCTCGCTGATCCTCCGGCTCACCACTCCAGGGGGATGTCGGTCTTCGCCTCGTCCACGGTCAGCCCGAGCGAGCGCAGCCAGGGGAAGAGGTCGCGCTCCATCGCCACGCTCATCACCGCCGCGCAGTCGTTCGGCGTGTAGCTGGACATCTTCGCGGGATCCACGAGCCGGCGCTTGGTCCGGAAGTAGCGCGCCAACGCGTCGGGCTTCTCCTCGCGGAGCCGCTCCCAGATCCACATCGTCTTGCCCCACGCGACTTCCCTCGGGACGTTCTCGCGGTGGGCGATGTCGTAGATCTTCATCTCCGGATCGCGCTTCCGGGCGGTGTCGATGGTGCGAGCGATCACGGCCTCCGCCTCCTCGCTCATGCCGAGACGCTTCGCCAGCAGCGCGCCGATGTACGTGGCGATCGGCTCGTTCCACATCGGCTCCGCGAAGGGCAGCACCCACGAGTGTCCCGCCTCGTGACCGATCAGCTCGGTCATGCCGTACATCTCGTCCGGGAATCCGCCCCACCACACGCCGAGGCCGATGGCGACTCCGCTGGAGAAGCCCCCGCCCCCCGTCGGCAGCAGGATGAGCGTGGTGAGCATTCCCGGCGAGGGCGGCACGCCGCAGATCTCGTTCAGAATCGGCAGCGCCTGCTCGTACTGCTCGAGGATGATGTCGGCCATCGGCGCCATGTACGACGAGTACTGGAGCTTCAGCGCCCCCTTCTCGACCTCGATCTCGGGGCTCATGCTCGCCGGCGGCCGGGCCGGATCCACGGTCTTGCCGCGCGCAAGGTCCGCCAGGAGCGGTTGCCACATCTCCGCGTTGATCGGGTCCTTCGCGTCCGGCCGGTGTCCGTTCAGTCCGTAGCAGGCGAGCAGGAGCCGACCCTTCCCCACGGCCTTGCGCGCCATGACCGTCCGGCCGTCGGCGTCCTCGACCAGGACGTCCCACTCGTCCGGCCGCGCCAGCTCGAGCGTCTTGCCTCCGTAGGTCTCCAGCGTGCGAACGCCGAGCTCGTCGGCGGGCTTCAGCGGCTTGCGGGCCGCCACGTCGACGAACTCCGCCTCGAACGCCTTCACCAGCTCGTTCGCGCGGTAGGTCGCCTCCGTGCGAAAGGTCCCGTAGCTGCCGAGCACCAGCACCCCGCCCCCGGACTCGAGAAAGTCCCGGACCGCGGCGACGTCCTTCGCCGAGTACGGACACGGCGTGGCGCCCGCGGGCAGGATCAGCAGGTTGACGTTCGTCGTGTCGTACTTGTGCAGCGTCCCCCAGATCCTCGCGTCCACGCCGCCCTGCGGTGCCGTGTACTGCGCGGCGAAGCGACCGTCGAAGTAGAACGTGAACTCGTGCGCGATGTCCGTCGCGGAGTGGATCTTGTGCTTCGGCTCAGGAGTGTCCTGCGCGACCGCGACGGCTCCGAGAGCCACCGCCAGAACCACCATCCGAATCAGCGGGTTCGTCATGTGCATCGGCTGCCCTGCAGGCCCCATTTCGATTTCTTGGTTTCCGCTGTTTCCTGGAATTCGATCGCGTGACGGAGAGCTCGGCGGGCGCTCGAAGGCGAGTCGGTCGAGGTTTCCACGTGTAGCTGCTCCGTAGGAACCGGACTATAATCCTCCCCACGCTCCGAAGCGAAGGAACGCGCCCCCTCGTCCCACCACTCCCCGAAGGAGGAGAACCATCATGAGAAAGTCTGCCCGTACGCTCTCCCTGTGCCTGTCCGCCATCCTCGTCTCGGCCTCGGCCCTCACGGTCACATCGACGGCCGCCGCATCCCCCGCCCCGAAAGGCAGCTTCTACTCCACCTGGGATTCGCTCTACCCCAATTCCCAGGCGGGTGACAACGTCACCGGGGGCACGGGCACGTCCTGTCAGCTCTGCCACGTCAGTGTGGGAGGGGGCAACAACTACAACGGGTACGGCAAGAAGATGATCGACCTGATGAACGCGGGCAGCAACCTCACCAACGCGATCCTCGGGGCCGAGGGCTTCGATTCCGACGGGGATCCGTTCACCACGTCGAGCCTCGACGAGATCAACGGCCACACCCAGCCCGGCTGGACCGCGGGGCCGAACAACACGTACTACAACGAGAACGGCGTCACGGCGACCAACCAGATGCCCCCTTCCGCCATCCTCGGGAACATGGATCCGTGCGAGGCGCAGGCGACCGAGACCGTGCGCCTGGGCACCCCTCCGAACCCCAACGCCTTCCTGCCCGGCGTCACGAGCCGTCCCCTCGTCGGTCAGACCTGGGATCCCGTCGTCGACCACACGACGTTCCACACCTCCGCCATCCTCGACATCCTGATCATCGATCTGGGCGCGCCGATCAACTTCCTGACGGGGTGGGGGACCCTGCTCTGCAACATTCCGCCGTCGTCGCAGATCTTCAGCAATCCGGCGGGGATTCCCTTCGCCGTGCCCGTTCCCCTCGATTGCGCGTTCGTCGGCCTCTCCGCGTGCTCCCAGGTGGGTTCGTTCGCCCCGGGGAACATCCAGCTCACCAACGCGCTCGACATCGTGATCGGTTCCTACTGAGCCCCACCGGCCCCCGGGCACCGCGGCTGCCCCACCCTTCACGGCCGGATTCCTCGCGATTCGACGTCACGGCTCGGCTCGTACGTCGAACCGGTCCCGGCTTCCGGTTCGGAGACCGGGAGCCGAGAACCGGCTGGGGGGAGGTCCAGCCACCAGGAAGCATACGGATCATGAAGTACATCTGCTTGGCCCCCTGCTCGAGGACTTCGAGCCCGGATCGACCACCTTGGCCTTCCGGCTGGGATTCTACGACCACGCCGACGACGGGGACGGCAACCCGTTCCTCGACGAGGCCCTCACGGTCATCGAGCCGATCGTGATCTACGACCACGACGTCTCCGACGACTTCGGCCTGGGCTTCCTTCTCTCCTACGACCACGTCTCCAGCGCGTCGATCGAGCGGCTGTCGATGTTCCCCGAGCAGTCGGGGGCGAGCGCCGATAACTACGTCGGGCTCGACGTCCGCATGCGGCACCGCCTGCCGAGCGGGAAGCGGCTCGGGTGGCACGTCGGCGCGAGCACCGAGTACGACTACACCTCGCTCGGCGTGGGAGGCAGTCTGGCCTGGCAGCCCGCCGGCAAGGACGCCACGGCCACCGTCTCGCTCGACGGCTTCTACGACGTCGTCGACATCATCCGCTTCGATGGCAAGGAGGAGGGGGACGACTCGCGGCTCTCCCTGACCCTCTCGAGCTCCTGGTACCAGATCCTCTCGCCGCGCACGCACGGCGAGCTCGGCGCGTCCCTGGCGCAGCAGTCGGGCTTCCTGGAGACGCCGTACAACGCCGTCGTGCGCGAGGACGACACGCTGCCGCCGAATCCGAACCTGGCGAACAACGCCCGGGGCGAGGAGCTGTTCGAGGTGCTGCCCGACAGCCGCACGCGGCTCGCCGTGCACGGCCGGCTACGCACGCGCACCGTCCCGGGCCGCGCCTGGGAGCTCGGCGGCCGCCTGTACTCCGACACGTGGGGGATCAACAACGTCACCGTGGAGCCGCGCCTGTACCAGACCCTGGTGCCCGAGGCGCTCGACCTGCGCCTGCGGTATCGCTTCTACCTCCAAACCGAGTCGAAATACTACGAGGAGCACTTCCGGCAGGCCGACTCGTCCCTGGTACCCGGCGAGCGGACCCAGGACTCGGACCTCGCCGACTTCAACACGCACACCCTCGGGGCGCGCTCTCAGTGGTATCGGAGCGGCCGGCACACGTTCGACATCGGCGTGGACTGCGCGATGCGCAGCGACGGCCTCGACCACGTCTTCGGTAGCGTGGGATGGACCTGGAGCAACTGACCGACATCGCCATGAAGGTACTCCTTCTCGCTCTCGCATCCCTCCTCGCCGCCGGTCGCCGACGACGGGCTGATGCTGCGCGAGCGCTCGCTCGGCGTCATGGGGACCGAGCTCGAGATCAAGGTGCTCGGCCGCGACCTCGCGCGCCTCGAGGAGGCGCTGGACGCCGCGGTGGTCGAGATCCAGCGGGTCGAGGATCTGATGACCGACTGGCGGCCGTCACCCCTCATGGAGCTGAACGCGGCCGCGGGCCAGGGGCCCATTGAGGTGGCGCCCGAGCTCGCGACGCTGATCGCCCGCGGCCTCCGGCTCGGGGAGCTGACCGGAGGGGCGTTCGACATCACGTACGCCGGAGCGGGGAAGCTGTGGGACTTCAAGCGCCAGCCTCCCGTCGTGCCGGACGAGGAAGCGGTGCGCGCGGCTCTCGCCCACGTCGGCTACCGGCGCGTGCGCGTGGACCTCGAGAAGAGCACCGTCGATCTGCCGGAGGGCATGCGCCTCGGGCTCGGCGGCATCGCCAAGGGCTACGGCGTGGATCGCGCGATGGCGGTGCTGCTCGAGCACGGCATCGAACACGGCATCGTCAGCGCGGGGGGCGACCTGAAGGTGCTGGGGCGCAAGTTCGGCAAGCCCTGGGAAATCGCCATCCGCCATCCGCGGGATCGCGAGCGGGTGCTGGCGGTGCTGCCCGTGTCGAACACGTGCGTGATGACCTCGGGGGACTACGAGCGCTTCTTCGATCACGAGGGAAAGCGCTACCACCACATCCTGGATCCGCGCACCGGCTTTCCCGCGACGGGGTGCATGAGCGCCACCGTGGTGGCTCAGGACGCCGCCGACGCCGACAGCCTGGCCACGGCGATGTGCGTGCTGGGGCCGAAGAGGGGGCTGGCCCTCGTGGAGGAGCTGCCCCGGGTCGAGGCCCTCCTCGTCGGGATGGACGGCAAGGTCCACGTATCGTCGGGCCTCGGGACCGGGAAGCGCTAGCCAGGCGCGCTGCGTCGTCCGCCAGGAGCGCTCCTTGTCGCGAGGCAACGCCCGGCAGGGGTCGGATTCGAGCCCGCATCTCGGCTATCCTGTGCCCACGAGATCGACGACCGTCGGACGCACAAACGTGGGCCGTGGAGGGCAAGAGCCATGCAGGAAGAGTCGAAGTTCGAGAGGCAACCGCACTGCTGCCCCGGAGGGCACACACACGGACGGAAGACGAGCGGACCGACGCGCCGCGACTTTCTCGGCGGCGTGGGAACGGCGGCCCTGAGCTGTGCGGCTCTGAGCGGATTGTCCTGGCCGGCACTGGCGGCGTTGAGGACGGGGTCCCGATCCGCCCCCGCCCGGCGCCCGCTACGCGTCAAGCCCGTGCTCGTCTACAGCACGCCGTCCCGAAGGCCCCAGCGCAGCTGGCGCAGCTGGGGAGGCATTCAGACCCAGGAGCAGGCGAACGAGGAGGTCGCTCGCATCGAAGGTGAGCTGAACGCGCTCGAGACCGCCGCCGACTTTCCCGTCACCTTCCTCCCCGTGTCCGGCATCAAGGGAGTGGAGGACGTGGCGACCATCGGGGACCTCGCGGACGCCGACACCCTGATCGTGTACGCGGCGGGCGGCTGGATGAACATCTTCGACGCCCTCCGCAAGCTCGAGAAGGACACCATCTTCTTCTGCCGCCATAAGTCCGGCCCCGTCTACCTGTGGTACGAGATCATCAGCCCTCGCTACCTGCGGCAGCACACGGATCACCTGGCCGTCGAGGGCGTGGACGACGACGACGTCGTGATCGACAGCCAGGACGAGCTCCTCTGGCGGCTGCGCGCGCTGTGCGGCCTGAAGAACACCCGGAATTCGACGATCGTGACCATCGGCGGCCCGAGCGCCTGGGCTCAACCGAAGGACGTCGTGCCCGAGCTGGTGCGGAACGTCTGGGGCCTCGAGATCAAGACGGTTTCCTACGAGGAGCTGGGCGGTTTGATCCAGGCGGCGCGCGCCGACTCCGACGCCGTCGAGCGGGCCCGGCGGCAGGCCGGGGAGTACCTGGCCGCCGCCGGAACCAAGCTGGAGACGAAGCGGGACTTCGTGGACAACGCCTTCCTGCTGACCGAGGTCTTCCGCGGCCTGATGCGGAAGGCGGATTGCCGGGCCCTGACCATCAACAGCTGCATGGGCACGATCATGCCCTTGTCCGAGACCACGGCGTGCCTGCCCCTGAGCCTGCTGAACGACGAGGACTACCTCGCGTTCTGCGAGTCCGACTTCGTGGTCGTCCCTTCCGGGATCCTGATGGGGAACATCACCGGCAAGCCTACGTTCCTCAACGATCCCACCTACCCGCACGACGGGATCATCACGCTCGCCCACTGCACGGCTCCGCGGAAGATGGACGGCGAGCGACGGGAGGAGGCCCGGATCATGACCCACTTCGAGTCGGACTACGGTGCCGCTCCGAAGGTGGAGATGAGCACGGGCCAGGTCGTCACGAACATCGCGCCGGACTTCGAGTCCAAGCGCTGGGTGGGGCTGCTCGCGGAGATCGCCGAAGCGCCCTTCCTGCCGATCTGCCGCTCCCAGATCGACGTCCGGTTCACCTGCGACAGCTCGGTGCTGGCCAAGCGCATGCCCGGCTTCCACTGGATGACCGGCTACGGCGACTACACCCGCGAGATCGGCTACGCCCTGAAGCGCGTCGGCATCCAGTGGGATCTTCTGACGTAAGATGTTGGGCCGCGTATCGAGAGATCGAGAACCAGACGAGGAATCGAGGAAGAGCTCATGAACGAGATCGTGCACGCCAAGACGAAAGCGATACTGGACACCTTCGAGGAGATCAGCCGGATCCCCCGCGGCTCCAAGAACGAGGAGCAGATCGCCGAGTGGCTCGCCGGCTGGGGTAAGGAGCACGGGTTCGAGGTCGCGGCCGACCGGGTGAAGAACACGCTCATCAAGGTCCCCGGATCGCCCGGGTACGAGAACGCGCCGACCGTCGTGCTCCAGGGGCACATGGACATGGTCTGCGAGAAGACGCCGGACTCCGATCACGACTTCTCCAAGGATCCGATCCGCCTCGTCCACGACGGCGAGTGGTTGACCGCCGACCGCACGACGCTGGGCGCCGACAACGGCATCGCTCTCGCCATGGCGATGGTGGCCGCGCTGGATGAGGAGAATCCGCACCCGCCGCTAGAGCTGCTCTTCACCGTGGACGAAGAGACCGGGCTGACCGGGGCCAGCGCGCTCGAGCCGGGCTTCATCTCCGGCAAGCTGCTCGTCAACCTCGACTCGGAGGACGAAGGCGTCTTCACCGTCGGCTGTGCCGGCGGAATCAACAGCAACCTCTCCGTGCCCGTCGAGCGCGAGGCGGCGCCCGCGGGATACCAGGCGTGCGCGATCCGCGCGGGAGGGATGAAGGGCGGCCACTCCGGCATCGACATCGCGCTCAACCGCGCCAATGCGATCAGGGTCCTTGCCCGAGCCCTTCACGCGCTCGGACAGGAAGATATCGACGTGCGGATCGCCGCGTTGAAGGGCGGCAGCGCGCACAACGCCATCCCGCGCGACGCGGAGGCTCTCGTGCTCCTGCCCGCTTCGAGCGTGGAGCAGGCCGCGGAGCTGGTGGCGCAATGGAGCAAGACGTTCCTGAGCGAGTTCGAGAGCACCGATCCCGAGCTCACGGTGAGCGTCGAGTCGTCCGGCGACGCGGCACCCGGCCGGGTGCTCACCGCGACCGCCGGGGCCAAGGCGATCGACTTCATGCTGGGCGTGCCGCACGGCGTCGAGGCGATGAGCCCGAGCATCGACGGCCTGGTCCAGACCTCGAACAACTTCGCCAGCGTCGAGCTGACGGAGGACACGATCAAGGCGCTGACCAGCCAGCGCAGCTCGGTGGTCTCCAAGATCGACGCCCTGTCCACGCGAATCGAAGGCGTGGCCCGCCTGGCGGGCGGCGAAGGACATCGGAGCGAGGGCTACCCGCCCTGGACTCCGAACATGGACTCCCCCCTGCTCGCGCGCAGCGTCGCGCTCTACGAGAAGATGTTCTCGAAGAAGCCGGTCGTGGAGATCATCCACGCGGGGCTGGAATGCGGGCTCATCGCCGACCGGAACCCGGGTATGGACATGATCTCCATCGGGCCGGACCTGAAGGACCCGCACTGCCCGGACGAGCGCGTGCACGTCGGGAGCATCGGCCGGATCTGGGACTTCCTCGCCGCGCTGCTGAAGGACCTGAAGTAGGGGGCGCAGTTACCGCCAGCGGTGCTCCCAGGCCTCGGGCTGGTCCTTCAGCCAGCGGTCGAACCACTCGAGCATCATCGTGCGGTGGCCGACGTAGCTCGCCCACGTGCCGGCGATGCCGTGGTCCTCGCCGGGGAAGGTCACCATCTCGACCGTGCGACCGAGCACCTGCAGGGCGGTGAACATCTCGATCGACTCGCCGGGGGTGACGTTCGCGTCCTCGTCGCCGTGCAGGAGCAGTAGCGGCGTGTTGATGCCGTCCGCCTGATAGAGGGGCGACGCGCGCAGGTAGAACTCGGGGTCGCGCCACGGCAAGGCGCCCGCGTTCGCCATGTCGCCGTAGGTCCAGCCCCACGTGCCCTGGCCCCAGTACGTGGCCTGGTCCGCGATGCCGTACATCGAGCACGCGGCGGCGAACAGATCGCTGTTCGCAACCAGGTACATCGTCAGGAAGCCGCCGTAGCTCCCGCCGTAGCACCCCACGCGCTTCGGGTCGAGCTCGGGGAAGCGCTCGAGCAACGCCCGCGTTCCCGCGATGACGTCCGCGCCGGCCTTCGGCCCGCCGTCGCCCGCGTGGTGGTCGGCGAACGCCTCGCCGTAGCCGTACGCGCCGCGCGGGTTGATCACCAGCACCGCGTAGCCGTTGGCCGCCCAGAACTGGTGCGTCGTGCTGAGCGCGCGCGTGGTGGGGGAGTTGCCGCCGTAGAAGTAGACGATGAGAGGCACGGAGGCTTCCTCGAGGATATCTCCGCTCGTCCCGGTCGGCCGGTACCACCACGCCTCGATCGTCTCGCCGCCGGGGCCAGTGAACGAGGCGTCCTCCGCCTTGCTCCATCGCCAGAGCATCAACAGGGCGATGTCGGGTGTCTCCAACGCTCGGAACTCTCTGCTCACGAGGTCCTTCCATTCCAGCATCGAGGGCACCGTCGGGCCGCCTCCGGTATGGGCGACGACCGTCGCGTCGGGGCTCAGCGCCCACCGAGCGCCGGTCTCCTGCGCGGTGAGGAGCCGCTTCGCTCGCCAGCCGTCGTCTCCTTCCTCGAGCCGGACCAAGACGTCCCGCGCGCCCATGTTCGCGGGCAGGAGCAGCGAGCGCCCTGCCGAATCCCAGGCGGGAAGATTACGGCCGCCGTCGAATGCGTAGCGCATCCCGCGGGTGATCCGCTCGTACTTCCCCGTCTCCAGATCCAGCATCCAGACCTGCTTGTTGTAGATGCTGTGCTCGGGGAACAGGTCGCCCACCTGGTGCGGAGGGCCGAGGAAGGCCATGTACTCGCCGTTCGGGTGCGGAGCGAAGGCCTGGGGCCGCACCTCCCAGCCGCCGGTGAACGAGGCGATCTCGCGATCCTCGCCGCTCGCGAGATCGAGACGGCGGATCTCGGTGAAGAACCACGGCCGCGCGGTTTGCGGCCGCGTGCGTCCGTAGAGGATCGAGCGGCCGTCCGGCGCCCAGGCCGCGTCGTCGAGCGTCCAGTCTCCGGGCTGCGTCAGGGCCCGGCGCGCGCCCGTCGCGATCTCCACCAGGTGCAGGTGGGGAAGGGGATTCCAGTCGATCACTCGTTCGCGCAGGACGTTCCAGCGGCGGGGAGCGGTCGCATCGCGCCTCGCGGGATGGAGACCGCGCGTCGATGCCATCAGCAGGAACTCGCCCTCGGGGCTGAATTCCACGAGCCCCAGGCCGGGCTCGTCGATCACCACCGTGTGCATCGGTCCCTTCGGCGCGGTCCAAGCCAAGAGATCGGTGCCGCTCTCGCCGGGGCGCCGCAGGAGCAGCGTCTCGCCGTCCGGCGAGAACGCGAGCGGCCGGGCATCGGGGCCGCCGAGCCCGCTCGCCACGCGATTCCACTCCGCGTCGAGCACCGCCACCTCGCGACGCCATCCCTCGCCCTTGGCGTTGCGGCGCGAGAGGCGGCGCGCGACCAGCCCGCCTCGGGGCGAGACCGCGAGATCGTTGATGCTCGCGAGGGCGCGGGCGCGGTCGAGGTCGCACAGGGAGAGCCGCGGCTCGAGATCCCAGCGCAGGTCGGCTGCTCCGTCGGCGGTGACCGCGACCGCGGCTCCGTCCGGGCCGGCGAGCGCGCGCACGAGGACGAAGCGCTCGCCCCGGCCGACGGTCAGCGAGGCGGGATTCGCGAGCGGGTTTCCGTCGACGAAGAGTGTGGCGTCGGTCGTGACGTTCAGGGTCAATTCGCTCCAGCGGTCGCTCACGAGACGAGCCGCCAGCCAGTACACACCGGGCTCTTCGAGGGGAAACCCGTCCGCCTCGGCCTCGACCCGACGCCACGTCGACTCGCGGCCCGGGGCGAGGGCGACTCGCTCACCCGGCCGCGGCAGCCACCCGCGGGGATCGATCTCGGGCACCGGCGCGAGCGTGGCCGCCACGCGGGGAGTGGCTTCGGAGGTGGGCACCAGGGGCAACGGTCCCAGCACTAGGGCCTCGTCGAGAGTCTCGGTGTCGGCCGCGACGGGGGCCGCGGCCCAGAGCGCCGCGAACAGGAAGGCGTGGCGAAGCGTGCGCATGGTCGTTCTCGAGGAAGGGATCCGGAGGGGCCAGGCCGCGCAGCATAGCGCCCCCCTCACTTCCCGTCGTCGTCGAGCGCGTGATCCGCGGGGCGCACGCCCTTCACGTGCTTACCGAAGCCGAACCAGGACGGCTCGAAGGGGCCTCCTACGAAGTCGACGTCGCTTCGCTCGGGGATCTTCTCCTCGAGGTGCACGCCCCAGTAGCACGAGTTGACGAGCGCGCGGCGGACGCCCTCGCTCGCGAAGTCGGGGGCGGCGCCGATCGTGGAGCAGATCGCGCGCATGGGAGGGCCGGACTCGCGCTCGATCACGCGCACCCACAGGATGGGCATCATCGGATCGTTCTTCGCGCCCTCCACGGGAGCGGACGTCGGCTCCATTCCCTCGAGGACCTGACCGTGCAGGAGCACCGTCGCGTCCTCCGGCAGCTCGCGGATGCCGTAGACGTCGGTGGGACCCCACACGTCGTCCACGCCGCGCAGGATCGGGTGGGTGGCGTGCGCGGGATCGGACAGACCGCGCGTGCTCTCTTTGCCGTGCGCGCCGTGGTGGTTGACCCAGGTCTCGCCGAGGATCTGCTTGCCGAAGCCGCCGGGCCACTTCTCGTTGCGCCACGTGTAGTGCGCGTAGGGGCTCTCCGGGTTGCGGCGGTAGTCGAACGCGTGGGTCGCGGTGCGGATGCCGAGGATCGGTTTGCCCGCCTCGACGAAGTCCACGAGGTGCTTCATGTCCTCGTCGGGCAACTCGCGGAAGCGCAGGAACAGGACGAGCATGTCCGCCTC
This sequence comes from uncultured Planctomycetaceae bacterium, assembly GCA_964428225.1. Taxonomy (GTDB): domain Bacteria; phylum Planctomycetota; class UBA1135; order UBA1135; genus JBFMCU01. The sequence goes on along the minus strand of CAYRXS010000072.1, from coordinate 7,736 downwards.
GGCCAGCACCTCCAGGCCCGGGATACACGTCTGGTTCGTGGAGTCGATCGTCCCGTCCTCGGGATCGACCGAGAAGAGGACCGTGCACCGGAAGCCGTGCCGTACCGCGAGGATCCGCCCGAGCATCGGCATGACCTCCTCGGAGCGGTACTCCTCGTCCCCCGCGACGAGCACGACGTGCTTGCCCGCGCCGGGTCCCTCGCCGCCCTCGAAGACGACGCCGGGCGCGGGCTCCTTCGCATCCTGGCTCGAAGCGAAGGGCAGCAAGGCCACGAGAAGGGACGAGGCGAGGACGTGGGCGAGGGCTTCGGGCATGGCGATCCTCCGTGGGGCGTCTCCAGCGAGCTTCGACGCCTCCACGGTAGCAGATGACTGCGCCCGAGACCTGCGTCGGCCTCCACGCTAGAATGCGCGGCTCTCGTTTCGGCCCGGATCGTTCTCGTTCAGGAAGGAAGAGCCACGCCATGTCCCAGGACACGTTCGACATCATCATCCTCAACGGCCGTCCCGCGGCCGGCAAGTCGGAGGTCATCGACTACCTCAAGCAGACCCCCCTCGAGGAGCGCATCCGTCGCTTCCACATCGGGGAGTTCGAGGAGCTCGACGACTTCCCCATCCTCTGGGAGCGCTTCGAGGACGACGATCTCTACGAGAAGCACGGCAAGCCCCGGCAGATCTCCAATACGACCTTCGAGTACGAGGGTGAGACGCTGCCCGGCTACGTCTTCAAGGACCAGTTCTTCTGGAACTTCCTGATCGAGAAGCTGAACGTCCAGTACTCGAAGCGGCTGCGGGACGTGGACGACTACCACGGGACGTACACCGCCATCTTCGAGTTCGCTCGCGGCTCGGAGCACGGCGGCTTCGCGGAGGCCTACGGGTACCTCTCGGACGAGGTGCTCGACCGCGCGAACACGATGTACATCCACGTCGACTGGCCCGAGTCGTTGCGCAAGAACCGCCGCCGTTACAACCCGGACAAGCCGGACAGCATTCTCGAGCACGCCCTCGAGGACAAGAAGATCGAGAAGCTCTACAAGGACTCGGACTGGAAGGAGTTCTCGGGCGCGGATCCGGAGTACCTGCTCGTGAAGGACCGGAAGGTCCCCTACGCGACCTTCGAGAACATGCCGGAGAAGACCGACAAACCGGAGATCCTCGGCGCGCACCTCGAAGAGGTGTGCGCGAAGCTGTGGGACATCCGGGAGCGGCGCTAACGGCAAAGGAAGGAGTCGACCGTGGCTGATCTCTACGTCGCCCTGGGCATCGTCCTCGTGGTGTTTCTGTTCACCAAGGCGATGGGTAATCCGATGGGCCATTCGGGCGCGTACATGCGCCGGCGGGCTTTCAACTGGGTGCCCCTTGGGGTCACGTACGCCCTGCTGTACATGGGGCGGTACAACTTGACGGTGGCCAAGCTCGCTTTCGGCGAGGAGGCGATGCCGAGGGAAGACTTCGGGCTGATCTTCGGCGCGGGCACCATCACCTACGCGTTTGCGTTCCTCATCAACGGTCCGCTGACGGACAAGATAGGTGGTCGCAAGGCGATGCTGATCGCGGCCGCCGGTGCCACCGTCGCCAACGGCGCGATGGGATTGGTCACCTTCCTGGAGCCGAAGGGCAGCCTGGTTCTGATCTTCTCGGTGCTGTACTCGCTCAACATGTACTTCCAGAGCTTCGGAGCGGTGAGCATCGTCAAGGTGAACAGCCACTGGTTCCACGTGCGCGAGCGGGGGATGTTCGGGGGCATCTTCGGAATCATCATCTCGGCCGGCATCTTCCTCGCGTTTCAGGTCGGCGGGACCATCGTCGACCTGTTTCACACCACCACTGCCGTGAGCGGCATCTGGATGACTGGCCCCACGTCCTTACCGGTCGTGAGCTTCGCCACGGTGACCAGCCCGCCGTACTGGGTGTTCTGGATCCCCTCGGGACTCCTGTTAGTCTTCCTGGTGATCAACTACCTCGTCGTACAGGACAATCCGAAGAAGGCTAACCTGGAGAACATCGAGACCGGGGATGCGTCCAGCGGGGAAGACGACACGCCCGATCCGGTCCTGGTCATCCTGAAGAAGGTCGTCACGAACCCGATCGTGCTCACGATCGGCCTCATCGAGTTCTGCACCGGCGTGCTGCGCCAGGGCGTCATGCACTGGTATCCGATGCTGGCCAAGGACCTCGGGTACTACAAGACGTTCTTCGTGACCGACAACTGGGGCACGATGCTCTTCATCGCCGGCGCTACCGGAGGCATGACCGCGGGCTGGATCTCCGACAAGGTCTTCGGCTCGCGTCGGGCGCCCGTCGCGGGTCTGCTCTACGGACTCATGGCCTTGTGCGTGGTGGTGATGATCTTCGGCCTGAGCAGTCCCTGGGTGCTGGGCGCGTGCGTGTTCCTGGTCTCCTACTGTGTGATCGGGACCCACGGCATGCTCTCGGGGACGGCCTCGATGGACTTCGGCGGGCGCAAGAACGTCGGCACGGCCGTGGGGCTGATCGACGGACTCGTCTACCTCGGAACGGGAGTGCAGTCGGTCTGCCTCGGCTACCTCACCAAGAGCGAGAAGGGCTGGACGTTCGGTGGCTACTTCACCCAGGAGCAGGCGGGCTGGTCCCTGTGGCCGGTCTTCCTCCTGCCCTTCGCGATCATTGGCACCATCCTGGCCATTCGCATCTGGAAGGCGATTCCCGAGGCGGCGAAGCGGAAGTCGTAGGTGGGCTCGAAAGGCGGGATTTCCCCTTGACGGTCTAGGGGAAGGCGTCCATGATCCCCCTAGACCATCTAGGGGAGGCCCATGGCACGCGACAAGACCGAGCTGCTTCCGGGCACGTTGCACCTGCTCGTGCTCAACACCCTGCTCACCGGACCGAGGCACGGCTACGCCATCGCGCGGCGGATCCAGCAGACGAGCGAAGACGTGCTCGTGGTCGAGGAGGGGTCGCTCTATCCCGCGCTGCACCGCATGGAGAAGCGCGGCTGGATCACGTCGGAGTGGGGGGTGTCCGAGGCGAACCGGCGGGCGAAGTTCTACAAGCTGACCCGCTCCGGGCGAGCGCGGCTCAAGAGCGCGGAGGCCGAGTGGCAGCGCTACGCGGGAGCCATCGAGCGGGTGCTCGCCGAGCGTCCGGAGGGGGCCTGAGCCGTGGCGATCCACCTCGACGTGGCGCGGCTCCTTCGGCCGATCGATCGACGTTCATCGAAGGAGATCGAGGCCGACATCCTCGAGGAGCTGCAGACCCACATCGAGCTCGCCACGCGCGCGAACGTCGAGGCGGGCATGGATCCCGACGCGGCGCGCCGGGAGGCGGAGGAGCGCTTCGGAGATCTCGCGGAGGTGTTCGGCGCGTGCCGGACCGAGAAGCTGAGGAGTCGGATCATGCTGCAACGAGCCCTGTTCGTCCTCGTGTTCCTTCTGATCGTGGCGGTGGGTGTCCAGGCCTTTCAGCTCTATGACGGGCGCTTGAAGAACGAGCGCATGCGGGCCGAGTTAGCTGAGATGGCACTTAGGCTCGAGCTGCCGGTCGACGTCGACGCGGCAAAGGCGCACTTACAAAGGCGCCTCGAGCAGCTACGAATCGAACAGGCGAAGTTCAAGCCGGCTCACTCCAAGTGGCGTGCTCTGCAAGAACAGATCGAAGACCTCGAGGAGGAGCTGCATCGGCTCGAATCCGCGTCCTTGGAAGCCACCGGAGAGATACGATACGAGAACACACACGAGACGGAGCCGGCAGCCGGAAGCCCCGAATGGCGTCGAGAACAAGAGGGACGATACAAGCGCCACAAACTCCTCGAGGGCCTCTTGCGCGGAGACGCTGAGTCGTTCTCCTTTGCGATCGGGATCGGGCCGTCCGCCGTCACCGAGCTCACGACCGTCCTGCGCGATCCGAGCGCCGGGGGTTTCGTGCGCCTGGAGGCGGTTCGGGCGTTGGCCGAGATCGGCGAGAGCCCGGCCCTGGACCAGACGGCGCCCCTGCTGCCCGGAGATCGAGTCTCCGTCTACGAGCCGGACCACGCCGAGCAGTTGAACTTCACGCGGGAGGTCGACGACCAGGGCAACCTCCTCGTTCCCGAGGTCGGCCTCGTGCACGTGGTGGGATTGACGCGGTCGGAGGTGACGACTCTCTTGCAGGGCAAGCTCGAGCCCTACTTCCTGGACTTGGACCTCCGGGTCTCGAAGAAGGTGCCCGTCCAAAGGGTCCTCTGGGATGCCCTCGAAGCCGCGGTGAAGGACGATCCGGATCAGGTCGTTCGCGGCGAGGCGGCTCGCGCCCTCGAGGCGCTCCGGTAGCCAGCGCCTCAGCGCTCGCGCGCCACGGGATAGAGCCGCCAGCGCTCGTCGAAGTACGGGGTGCGCTCGTAGAACCACGCGAGGCGGCGGCGCGGATCGCCGGCGAGCTCCTCGTCCGCGGCGAGCGCCGCCTCGAACTCGCGCTTCAGGTCGGGGTCCGCGGCGAGCATGCGCTCGGCGAGGGGCTCCATGACGTACGCCTCGAAGTACTCGGTCTGCTGCAGCACCTCGAGAAAGAAGCCCCACTGGAAGAAGGAGTCGGGGGAGGTCGGCTCGAGCAGCAGCACGGCCAGCTCGCCGAGCGGCTGGTTGGTCGAGACACGCACGGACCCCGGCGGGAAGTGCCAGGTGCGCGACTCGGCCACCGGCGTGCAGGTCACGGTGACGTGGCCCTCGTAGGCGGCCTCGCCCAGCACGACCTCGGTCAGGCGCAACATCTCGACCGGCACGTCGCGCCCCTTCTCCAGACGCTCCATCTCGATCCCGTGGAGCTCGAGGCGCTCGATCACCTCCGGCCAGGTGGGAGGGATCCAGTAGGCCCTCGGCACCGCGACCGTCGCGGCCGGCTGATCGATCTTCACGAGCGGCACGGTCTGCGTCACCGGCTTGCCGAGCCACTCGACGACGGTATCACCGGTGATCGGCGACTCGACCCGGCGCGACTCCACGCCGAGCCACTCGATCTGCTCCGGCGGCTCCGACGAGGGGCGCCAGGACACGGGGATCTCGGAGGGACGCCGCTCGCGATCGAGCTCGACGGCGCGCCGCAGCTCGTCCCGCTGGGTCGCCAGGAGGCGCAGCGTGCTCTCCAGCAGCACGTAGGTGCCGAGCACGCGCTGGTCGAAGGGCTTCAGCGAGTGGTTCTCGATCAGGAGCGTGGGCAGGTGCCGGGCGTCGCCGTAGGAGTTGGAGAATCGCGGCGAGCCGGTCCACTGCACGATCCCCTCGGACAGATCGCTCCCGTTGACGGAGAAGATCATGGGACCGGGGATGTGCCCCCAGGCCTCCAGGTCCTCGAAGATCCGCGGAAGGAGCGTGCCCTTCATCCAGCCCGCGCCGTGCGGCGAGTAGCCGTGCGGACCGACGCAGTCCATGGTGATGTCGTACTGGTAGTCGATTCCGTCGGTGACATGGATGTCGAAGTAGAGATCGGGCTGCCAGCTCTCGATGGCCCGGATCACCGCTTGGACCTCGGGCGTGTCGAGCTTGGTGTAATCGCGGTTGAGGTTCAGGTTGCGAGCGTTGCTGCGCCAGCCCATCTCGCGCGGGCCCCGCTGGTTGATCCGTCCGTGCGGCGAGCTTCGCTCGTGACCGTCGACGCTCAGGATGGGGATGAAGAGCAGGTTGGCCCCCGCCAGCAGCTCCCGCTTCGTCCCGCGCACCGTCATGTCGCGCAGCAGCATCATCCCCGCGTCCTTGCCGTCGATCTCCCCGGAGTGGATCCCGGCCTGGGCGAGCAGGGTCGGCTTGCCGGTGGCACGCAGGGCCTTCGGGGTGAATGCCTGGTCGGAGGAGGCGATGACCATCCAGACGTCACGCCCCTCGTGACTGCGGCCCAGGGAGATCATCACCAGTTCGGGCGAGACCGCCGTCAGCCGCCGCAGCCACCTCACCGTCTCGTTGTAGCTCGGCGAGGCGGTGAGTCCGCTCCGCTCGCAGGGCGTGATCCACGGATCGTCAGCCGGCACGACCAGCTCGCGGCTCTTCCCGTCCCACGGGATGGTCGGGGGCAGGGCGTCGAGGTGCTCCGCCGGAGGAGCCGTCTGGCCCAGGGCTGGCGACCCGGCGCCGAAGAGAACGAGCACGAAAGCGAGTACAAATCGATGACAGTTCATCACGCGTTACTCCGAGGTCTCGGGTGGGGCTGCTTCCGGCAGACGATAGAGTGCGCGGAGTGCCTCGACAAACCGCAACAGATCCCGAACGTAGGACCGCTCATCGCCGCGACTTCTACCGGATGCTGCTGGCCACGCTGTTCTTCGGCGCGTCCGGGGGCATCTTCCAGGCGACGATCAACAACTACCTCTCGGACGTGCACGACCTGGCCGCGGAGGCGCGCGGCTGGCTCGAGTTCCCCCGCGAGCTGCCGGGCTTCCTCCTCATCTTCGTCGCGGGCGTGATGCTGATCCGGCTGCGCGAGACGCAGATCGCGGCCGTGGCCATGGGGCTGGCCGCCCTGGGCGCGCTGGGGCTCGGCTTCCTGGCTCCGACCATGGTGCCGCTCGTCGCCTGGATCATGCTCTGGTCCCTGGGCGATCACATCCTCTTCGCGGTCCACGGCGCGATCGGCCTGAAGCTCGCGGACGACGGCGGCGAGGGCCGACGCCTGGGCCAGCTGGGCGGCGCGAGCAATCTGGGCGTCATCGTCGGCGTGGGAGCCATCTACCTGCTGGCGAAGTACCGGGGGGACGACTTCACGCTCTTCTTCGTGATCGCCGCGGCCTGCGCGCTCCTCGCCGGGTTCTTCTACTCGCGGCTTCGTGTCGGACGCAGCGACCCGCCTTCGCGGCGCATCGTCATCCGACGCGAGTACGGGCTGTTCTACGCCATCAGCGCGCTCTTCGGCATCCGCAAGCAGATCTTCCTGGTCTTCGGCGCGTGGGTGCTGGTCTCGCTGCACAACGTGCCCGTCTCCACGATCGCGCTCTTGTACTTCATTGCCGCGTCCCTGGGCGTCGTGCTTCGGCCGCTGCTGGGGGACGTGGTCGACTGGCTGGGCGAGCGGAAGGTGCTGGCCGTCGACGAGCTGCTCCTGCTCTCGGTCTGCCTGACCTACGCCTTCGCCACGGACCTGCTGCCGGCGCCGTATGCCCTGTACGCCCTCTACGGAGCCTACATCCTCGACCTCGTGCTCTTCGCGCTGCGCGTGGCGCGCGTGACTTACCTGAAGAAGATCGCGCTGGATCCCGCGGACATCACGCCCACCATCTCGCTCGGCATCACGATCGACCACGCCGTGGCCATGACCCTGCCGGTCCTGTCGGGCTACATCTGGGAGACCTACGGCTACCGCTGGGTCTTCATCCTGGCGGGCGCCATCGCGGTGGCGGGCTTCTTCGTCTGCCTGCGCATCCGCGTTCCGGCCACGACTCCGAGCGCCGCGCCGACGTAACCGGTCCGTCGTCGCCCCGCGTCAATCGGCGAGGGATCGAATCTCGACGTTCCGGAAGGCCGCGTGGGTCTGGAGGGTGGACAGGCCCAGGGGCAGGTACTCGCGCAGCGGATAGGTGATTTGAGCTGCCCTTTCCGGGTACGAGGTGGGTGCTTCGCTGGCGATGTGCGTTGAGCCTCGACGCGGTGGTCGGCGTGACGGGTTTCGCTGCCCCTCGATGACGTTGCGTTCTGGCTGCGCGGAGGGTTTCTGGGTGTTGGGAGGGTGGTATCGACGGAGGGCGAGCCGTGGCGTTCGGTCTTGTGGGCCGCTTCCCTGCTCGGCGGTGGCGTTTC
>CAYRXS010000071.1:0-26289 GCA_964428225.1 uncultured Planctomycetaceae bacterium | reverse complement strand
GGGTCCCGGAACGATCGGCGCGCCGTCAGGCGGTCGCCCACCAGACCGTCGATGCACTGATGGCCACGGAACGATAGAGAGCGAAGGAAACGACCGATGGATCTCGAGCTGAACGGAAAGCGCGTCCTCATCACCGGCAGCTACAGGGGCACCGGCGCCGGACTCGCGCGGGTGATGCCCGCGAGGGCGCGATCGTCAGGGTACACGTCTTCGAGCTCGAGCCCGCCGAAGCGGTCGCGCAGTCGATCCGGCAGGAGGGCTTGCCCCCCGCGCGCAGGATCAGGTCGCTCGCTCCGAGCCGCACCATCTCCGCGATCCACGCCTCCAGCTTGTGGCGTGGAGAGATCGAGGTCTGCACGAGCACCGGCGACGGAGCCGCCTCCCCGGGGGCCGGATCGGGGGACGACTCGTCGGCCCGGATCTCGGGCGGGAGCTCGACCTGGAGCTCGCGGTTCGCTCCCGGGTCGACCTCGGGGACGGTGCTGTCGTCCGCCGCGGCCCCGTCGGGCGCGGGCGGCGGATCGGCCAGGACATCCTCGGGCAGGTTGGGTATCTCCGGATCGGGCCGTTCGGACCCCATCGGGATGGGACGATGGTCAGGCTCTTGGTGTTGCACGCGTGCCCTCCGACGGAAGCTCCGGACGTATCGCCCGGTCGGGGGGGAACTCCCCCGCTCAGAGATCGGTGGACGGGACGATGCAGCTTGAGACCGAGGGCCCAGATCCCCGTCAGGGTGGTGTTTGCTCGCCGCGGACCAGGCCCCGGGCCGCCTCCAGGAGCTCCGGGATGCCCTCTCCCGTGACCGAGGAGATCCGCAGGACGGGCCTTTCGAGCCGCTTTTCGAGCTCGGCGGCCCGCTCCCGGGCCGGGGTGTCCTCGCACTTGGCGGCCACGACGAGGCGGGGCCGGCCCGCCAGCTCGGCGGAGTAGCGCTCCAGCTCCCCCTCGATCGTGCGGACGGCCTCCAGGGGGGCGTCGAGGGCCAGCTCGGAGACGTCCACGAGGTGCAGGAGCACCCGGCAGCGCTCCACGTGCTTCAGGAAGCGGTGGCCGAGCCCCGCGCCCTCGGCGGCCCCCTCGATCAGTCCCGGCAGATCGGCCAGGACGAGCGTGTCGTAGCCCCCCACCTCCGCGATGCCCACCTGGGGCTCGAGGGTCGTGAAGGGGTAGTCGGCGATCTTGGGCGTGGCGGCGGTGACCCGGGAGAGCAGGGTGGACTTGCCCGCGTTGGGCAGGCCCACGAGGCCCACCTCGGCGAAGAGCTTCAGCTCGAGCCGCAGCTCCCGCTGCTCGCCCGGCCGGCCCTTCTCGGCGTACCGGGGCGCCTGGCGGACGGGGTTGGCGAAGGCGGCGTTGCCGCGTCCCCCCGAGCCGCCCCGGGCGATCACGAGCTCCTGGCCATCCTCGGCGAGGTCGCGCAGCAGGTGGCCCCGGCGCCGGTCGAAGACCTGGGTTCCCACGGGCACGTCGATGCGGACCGACTCCCCCATGCGCCCCGAGCGGTTGCGGGGCCCCCCGGGCTGCCCGTTCGGGGCCCGGTAGCGCGGCCGGCGGCCCACCGCGAGCAGGGAGCTCACGCGCACGGTGGCGACGAAGACCACGTCTCCCCCCTGGCCGCCGTCGCCGCCGTCGGGCCCGCCCTTGGGGGCGTGCATCTCGTGGCGGAAGGAGACGAGCCCGTCACCCCCCTTGCCCGCCTGGACCTCGATCTCGCACTCGTCGCGGAACATGACCGCTCCATCCTACGCGCGGATCGGGGCGTAGAGGATCAGACCGGATCGACGTGCACCCGACGGTTCGACTGGAAGCGTACGCGCCCCTCGACCTTCGAGAAGAGCGTGAAGTCGTTGCCCATCCCCACGTTCGAGCCCGGGTGGAACCTCGTCCCGCACTGGCGCACGAGGATCGTGCCCGGGGTTACGGCCTGGCCCCCGAAGCGCTTCACACCGCGGAACTGGGGGTTGGAGTCGCGGCCGTTGCGGCTGGAGCCCTGTCCCTTCTTGTGTGCCATTGCATACTCCTCAGCCTTCGATCGCGGTGATCTTCACGTGCGAGTAGGTCTGGCGATGGCCCCGCTTCACCCGCACGTTCTTGCGGCGCTTGAAGCGGAACACGACGAGCTTCTCACCGCGGGCGTGGCCCACGACCTCGCCGGTGACCGTCACGCCCTCCACCTTGGGCGTGCCCACGCGGACCTCGCCCTCGTCCGAGACGAGGAGGACGTCCTCGAAGGTGACGACGTCACCCTTGGTCCATTGGTCGTTCTGGTCGCAGGCGAGCACGTCGCCCACGCGGACGCCGGCCTGACGGCCGCGGTCGGAGATCACTGCGTACACGGGACTTGCCTCCCTCGCGGTGAAGGGGGTCGAGGGTTCGTTCCTTGGGGGCATGGCGCCCGGCGCCGGGGTGGGTCGGGCGGAAAGGCGGAAGAGTCTAGCCCCCCGCCGGGGGCCCGACAAGCCGTCTTCTGTGTTCTGATCGAGAAGTAGCTGTGCGCCTGTCGGGGGCTCGCAGGGGTGCTGGCAAGGCGCGCCAACGACGCGTATTCGCAGTGATACTCGGAGGAGGCGCAACGCAGGCAGCGCCACGAGAGCCCGGACAGGCGTGCAGCAGCTTCTCGATCAGGACACCTGAGGCATTCTCATCGCTTCCGGCGGCCTCCGGGCCGTACCTCGCGGCCGTCGGCTCGCAGATAGTGCAGGACGCTGTCCTCGAGCTGGTCGGGCACGGACATCAGGACCAGCTTCCGGCCGCTCTTGTCCTCGAGCCGGTTCAGCTCCTCGGAGAGGTGCTTCTTCAGGTACTCGATGGTCTCGGGATGGGCCCGCACCTCCACGGTGGTGAACCCCTTGAGCTGGAGGGAGGCCCCCAGGCGCCGCAGGATCGTCTGGGCCCGGGAGGCGGCGTTCCGCTGGCGGCCGGAGCCCCGGCAGTGCCGGCACGTCTCGTAGACGAGCTTGGAGAGCCCGGGGCCGAGCCTCTGGCGCGTGAGCTCGAGGAGGCCGAACTGGGAGATCCGCCCGATCTTGCTGCGGGCCCGGTCGGTCTTGAGGGCCGTGCGGATGGCCACCTCGACGGCGCGACGGCTACCGGAGCGCATCATGTCGATGAAGTCGAGCACGATGATCCCGCCCAGGTCGCGCAGCCGGATCTGCCGCGCGATCTCCGGGACCGCCTCGAGGTTCGTCTTCAGGGCGATGTCCTCGAACTCGGCCCCCTTCTCGCGGGTCCGGCCGGAGTTCACGTCGATCGCCACGAGGGCTTCGGTCTGATCGATCACGATCGAGCCGCCCGAGGGGAGCTCGACCCGACGCGAGAAGATCTTCTCGAAGTCCTGCTCCACGCCGTTCGCGTGGAACAGGGGCCGCGACCCGTTGTGGAGCCGGATGCGGTCCTCGTGCTCGGGCATCAGCTTCCGGGTGAAGTCGACCACCCGCTGATGCACCTCCGCGTCGTCCACCACGACCGCCTCGGTGTTCACCGTGAACAGGTCCCGCATGGTCTTGATCGCGACGTCCGATTCCTGGTAGAGCGGGGCCGGATTGCGTCCGCTGATCAGGCGCTTCGAGAAATCACTCCAGGCGAGCAGGAGGTAGTCCAGATCGCGCTTGATCTCGGCCTTCGTCTTGCCCACTCCGGCCGTGCGCACGATGACTCCCATCCCCTCGGGGATCTTCAGCGAGGTGAGGATCCGCTTCAGGCGCCGGCGCTCACGCTCGTCCTCGATCTTGCGGCTCACGCCGGTGCGCTCGAGTGAGGGCATGAGCACGAGGTAGCGGCCGGGGATCGAGATGTACGTGGTCAGGGTCGGCCCCTTGTCCCCGATGGCGTCCTTCGTGATCTGGACGGCCACCATCTGCCCCTTCTTGAGGAGCTGCCCGATGGGCAGGCGGGGGCGCATGCTCCGGGCGCGCCCGCGGCCCCGGCCGCCCTTCGCCGCGCCCTTCTTGGCCCGGCCCGACGCCTTCGGAGGCTCCGAGGGCTCCTCGACCTCCGCCCCCACGTCGGGCTTGCTGGTGCCCGCCCACTCCTCCGAGTCGACGGTGGCGGAGAGCAGCTTGTCCAGGCTCCAGTCCTTCTCTCCGTAGCAGGCCAGGACGTCGGAGGCGTGCAGGAACCCGTTGCGTCCCTGGCCGAAGTCGACGAAGGCCGCGCCGATGGCGGATTCCAGATTGACGACCCGCCCCCGGTAGATGTCGCTGACGAAGGAGGAGTGCTTGCGAACCGTCATCTGGAGGTCGACGATCCGCGCGTCCTCCACGACCGCGACCCGGGTCTCCTCGGGATCGCCGGCGTTCACGAGGATGAGCCGCTTCTTGGGCTCGGCCTCCAGCTCGGCCTGGGCCGCGGCCGCCGACTTGCGGGCCGCTCCCTTCTTCGCCGTCTTCTTTCCGGCGGAGGTGGCGGTCTTCCCCTTCTTGCGGCTCTCGGCCTTGGCCGTCTTCTTAGTCTTCTTGGACGCCTTCGCCTTCTTGGAGCGGGTCTTGCCGCGGCCCTTCTTGCCGTCCGCCGCCCGCTCCGACTCGGAGTCCTCGGAATCCGTGACGAGGACCGCGTCCACGGGGAGGTCGGCCAGATCGGGGAGCTCGTCCTCCTCTCCGGGGATGACCTCGATCTCCACCGCGGCGCTCGCCTTCTTCTTGCGGCGACGTCCGCCGCGGGTTCCGCGCTTCCTCCGCTTCTTCGCGCCCGTCGCGGGCTCGGCCGGAGCGGCGGCTTCCGCGGCCTTCTCGGCCTTCTCGGGCTTCGCACCGTCGTCGGCCTTCGGGGCATCCGCGGCTCGAGTCGTGCGCTTGCGGCCGGATCGCGACCGCTTGGCCCGGGTGGAGGTCTCCTTCTTCGGAGCGGCCTCGCTCTTGGGCGTCTTCGTCTCGGAGGCCGACTCTCCGCCCTTCTCCGCGGTCGAGGCGCGCCCCGACCGTCGGCCGGATCGCCGACGCGAGCGACGCCGCGGGGGAGAGGGCTCGTCGGCGCTCTTCTCCGAGGAGCCCTTCGGCTTCTCGGGCTCCTTCGGCCGGTCCTTCGCCGGACCGCGGCGGGAACGCTTGCGTCCCGAGCGCCCCTCGCCGGAGCGCTTGCTCTCTTCGCCGCCGCCCCGCTTGCGACCTCCCCGCTTGCGGCCGGAAGCGGAGTCGGAGGACGTTCGAGACCCAGCCGCGGCGTCGGGCTGGTCCACCCCGGCACCGAAGCCGGGAGTGTCGAATCGTCGGGGATTGGAAAAGGGGCGTCGTGGAGACGACCGCGCCGCCCGTGACGCCGCTCCGTTCGCAGGGCTGGCGTCGTTCAGGATCGAGCTCGGGAGGGGAATCCCTCCCGAAGGCGTGGGTACGCTCATCGAGTTGTTCTCACGTTGTCAGGATCCGGACCGCGAGGGATCCGGATGCGTGAGGCCGTCGTGGCGTTCGCTTCGCGCGAAGGGGTCGGGGGCGATGTGTGCCCTCCCGGACTCCCCGCTGCGGGGGCGAGGCGCGCCGGCCTCGGTGATCTGGTCTGTCAGGGCTCCGTGGGGGAGCCGTCGTGGAAAGCCTCTGCGCGAGTGCGCCGCCATGTGGGCGGCCGGCGCGGAGGTGGTCGGTCTAGGGGTGGGACCGGGGAATCGGCCCGTTGGAGTCGGGCCGGGGACGCCTGGTCACGGCGCCATGGTCCCGTATCCCGCCAGCCAAGTCGAACACGGACCGGCAATTCTCGGGATCCGGGGCGAAGATCAGTGAAACCCGGCCCCCGGGGGTCGTCCCGGCCCCCCCGGAAACACCGGAGCCGGCCCTCCGGACGGGCGGAGGGACCGGCTCGCCGGTGCCGCGATGCCGCGGCCTGCTACTCGGAGGCGGTTCCGGACGTGTCGTCGCCGTCGGGCTCTTCGGTCGGCTCCTCGGTGGGAGCCTCCTCGGTCGCATCCGGGGCGGGATCCGTGTCGGAGTGCTCCTGGACGAAGGTCGAGAAGCGATAGTCCACGCCCGAGGACGCGTCGGCGCTCGCCCCCGCGGGGGTCTCCGGCTGGTAGGCGATCGTCTCGGGGCCATCCCCGCTGAACAGGATCTCCTCCAGGCGGTCGCCATAGGCGCCGTGGCGGTGCTCGAGCTCCCTCTGGAGGAGGCGCTGCTGATCCGCCGAGGAGCGCACGATGGTCGGGGTGATGAGGACGAGCATCACGCGCTTGTCGCGCGCCCGCTCCTCGTGACGGAAGAGGGCCCCCAGGATCGGGATCCGGTGCAGGTACGGGATGCGGCTCTCACGCTCGATGTCGGTCTCCGTCGTGAGCCCCCCGATGATCGCGGGCTGGCCGCTCTCGAGCAGCATGCTGGTCACGATCGTCGAGGACCGCTTGCGCGGCAGGGCGATCATGCCCTCCATCCCCGACGCCCCCACCGTGTAGACGTCGAAACCGGGGGGCGCGACGGTGGGATCGCCGGTTCCCGAGAGGCTCGTCTCCTTCGGAATCACGTGGAGCGTGAGCTTGTTCGTGCCCGGAATCACGTGGGGCACGATCAGGAGCTGGAACCCGACCTCCACCGGCGAGCTCTTCGCCTCGGAGACGGACAGCTGCAGGCCGCCGGCCTGCCCCTGCTCGCTCTTCGCCTCGGCGTACCGGATGGTCTCACCCACGAAGATGGTCGACGGACGGCCGTCGAGGGCGAGGATCATCGGCGCCTGGATGATCTCCGTGCTGCTGTCGCTCTGGAGCATCCGCAGCGTGGCGGACACCTGGGTGAACGACAGGGCGCCGAAGATGGTGTCGGGCAGAACGGTGAAGCTGGAGTTGCCGGCCGGGCTCGGGTAGGGACCCTTGCCTCCGGGGTTGGCGATGAGCCAGTCCTCGAAGCCGCCGCTGCCCGGGTTGAACGGGAAGGTGATCGGGATCTGCCCTCCGCTCATCGTGATCTGCGGACCCAGGTCGCCGTAGTCCACGCCCAGGCTGAAGAGGTCGTCGTTCGCGGTGCTCACGAACTTCACGTCCACGAACACCTGGGAGGGCTCCACGTCGAGGCGATCGATGATCTCCTTGATCTCGGCGTGCACCTCGGCGGTGTCCTTGACGATGATCACGTTCTGCGCCTGGAAGTACTCGAGCGAGCCGCCGGTCGACAGGGTCTGCCGCAGGGCCTCGATGATCGGGAAGTCCTCGAGGAGGTCTCCCGTCGCGGGCTCGAGGTCTCCGATCACGAACTCGGACTCGATCTTCGGCGCGAACTCCCACCGCGGCTGGATGTAGCGGAGCTGGTAGCTCTTCCTCTCCATCTGCGCCAGGAGGCTGAGCGGGTCGACCACGCGCAGGATGCCGCGGTTCTCGACGACGATGGTGAAGCCGAGCGTCTTGACCGCCACGTCGAGGGCATCGCGCCATGGCACGTCCGTGAGGTGCAGGCTCAAGGTGCCCGTCACCTCCGGGGCGATCACGATGTTCGCCCCGCTGAGCTTGGCGATCGTGTCGATGACCTCGTTGATGTCGGAGCTGTCGAAGTCGAAGCTGACGCGCGGAGGCTTGCTCACGACGAGCACTCCTGCCGTCCGCTCCTCGACTACGCAACCCGCCAGCTCGGCCGCGAGGTCGAGGGCGTCCGTCCAGAGCACGTCGCTTATGTCGATCGAGATCGCGGTGTCCGCGCCCTCGACGACCACGATGTTGGCGCCCGATTGCTCGCGGAGGAACTGGACGACCTCGGACAGCTCCCGATCGTCCACGCGAAGAGAGACTCTGGCGTCCGGGTCGGAGACCTGGGCCTCGACGGACGAGAGGATGCAAATGGCGGCCAAGGCCGTGCCGATGATGCGCTTGCCTACTTTCATTTCTTGTTGGTGCGGGCGTTCACCGGCTCGGAGCCGTACCGGCCGCTTTCGAAGGGGCGCGCGAGGACGAGACCCCGATACGCGAATTCGATCTGGTTCCTTGTGATGTTGCGGACGAAGAGCTCGTCGCTGATGAGCTCTCCCTCAGAGACGGCCTGGCCGTTGATCAGAGCGACGGGACGCTCGTTCTCGAGGATTGCTACGCCGGTGATGCTGAGAGGAATCGCCTCGAAGTCGAGGACCGTCTGCGCGAGCCAGTTCAGCTCGTTGAGCATCTGGAGATAGGGCTTGCGGGTTTCGTCCCTCTCGGGGATCGCGGCCAGGCGGAGCTTCATGGACTCGAAGGCTTCAGCCGCAGCCTCGTACTCCTGGCTGCTGATGTAGCGCTTCATCGTCTCCACGGATTCTCCGAGCTCCGCGACGCTCGGGCCGATTCCGCCCTGCGTGCTGTCCAGCCCGGAGCGAATCTCGTCGAGACGTCTCACGACCTGGTTCTCGAAGCGGCTACGAGCGGGGACGTAGATGAGCTGTCCACCGTCCTCGACGCGCCGGACGTCCTCGTCGAGCATCGCGATGGCTTCTTCGAGGTCGGCGCGGGTCTTCATCTCGGTGATGAGGTCGATGTCCGGATCCGACGCCTTCTCCCAGAGATCCTCCGCCAGGTCGGCTCGCCCGATGAGACCCTCGACCATGGTGATCTGCTCCTCGACGGAGAGGACCGGGCGGCCGTCCTCGACGGCCGGGAAGCGCGGGTCCACCCAGGGGTCCCGCCGGCCGCGGGGGCCCTTGTACTCGTAGGATGGAACCCGCAGGTCCGCGTTGCGCTTGGAGATCTCGCTGATGAGCAGGTCGCGCTTGTGGTCGTAGCCGTCGATCCTGACCTCTTCCGTTCCTCCCGTGGGGAGATAGACGTAGGTCTCGAGGTCGAGCTGCACTCGGTGAACGAGCTCCTCGCCGTCTTCGAACGACTGCTTCCGCGCCGCGGTCAGCTTGAAGCCGGTGACGCTCATGAAGCGCGAGTGGCTCTCCACGTAGTCCAGGAACGCGAGCAGCTGGAACGCGTTCGCGTCGAACTGCAGGGTGTAGCCCACGCGGTCGAAGTCGTCCTTGCTGCGCTTGCCCTTCGTGTTCTTCTGCGGCTTGACCGAGCTGTACTTGATGCCCGACTCCTCGCCGAACGTCTCCAACGTCCGCGCAAGATTGTTCACGTCCTCCTTGTCGGAGAGGATCTCCTTGATGAGAGCGTCGGTCTCGCGCTGGATGATCACTTCCTTCACGAGATCCGGGGTCTTCTTGATCGTCGCACGGTCCTGGGCGATCTTCGTGCGCAGGGTGTCCGCTTCCGCGTGCCAATCCTGGATCTGGCGGTTCTGCATGTAGATCAGCGTCGAGGCACCGATCGCGATGAGAACGCTCAGACCGATCAGCACGATCCAGGGCTTCTTCTCGCTCATTGCTTCACCCTCTCCTTCGGTTCCTTGAGGTTCAGCTCGAACGGGAAGTTGTAGACGACGGGCGGATAGACCGTGAGGTCCTCCTTGCTCACCGTCCCCGAGGGAGGAGCCGGCTTCTGGAAGTAGTTACTCAGCTCCGAGAACTCGACGTCCTCGAGGAAGTTGGCCACGTCCGCGAACTCGTCCGAGCCGGAGTGGCCCATGGCCTTCATCTTGCCCCAGGACTTGGCCCGCGAGTTCTCCTTCGTATCCACGGAGAGGTCGTCGAGCCAGACCAGGTACTCGCTGTCGGTGTCTCCTCCGTTGTGGATGAGGTCGACGAGCTGGTCGGTTTGCTGGGTCCACGAGATTCGGGCCGCGGTGATCGTCCCGAGCATCTCCTCACGAGACTGGAAGATCGTGGACTCCTTCTCGAGGGACTTGTGGTAGGCCACCTGGGGATCGAGCCCGTCGCTCGTATCCTGCAGGACCGACACCTCGCTACGCACCTCGGCCGCGACGCCGAACGCCGTCCAACCCCAGTACGCGACCAACGAGGCGTTGATGGCGACCGCCAGGGCGATCGCGACCATGAGCTTGAGCGGCGTCTGCCGCTTCTGCCGGTATTCCGGCGGCAACAGGTTGATGAGAATCATGCTGCACGCACCCTCGATGCGAGACCGATGGCGACCGCAAGGGACGGTGCGCAGGCCTCCAGTTCCTCGACATCGACTCGATCCGCGGCGATTCGCAGGCCCTCGAGGGGATTCCAGGTTCGCGCCGCACGACCGGTCGCCTGCTCGATGAAGGACACGGCGCCGGGCGCCATCACTCCGCCTCCGGAGAGGAGGACCTCGTCGACGTTGAGCCCCTCGCGGTTCTCCACGTAGTCGAGGGAGAGTGAGATCTCGCTGACGAGATCCTCGAGCACCGGGGAGATCGCCCGGCTCACCTCGGCCTCTCGTCCCTCGGCCTCTCGCTTGATCGCCTCGGCTTCGAACGTCTCCACCCCGAGCCGTCTGGCACAGGCCTGGGTCATGTCCGATCCGCCGATTCCGATCTCGCGGCTGAAGCACGTCTCACCGTTGGCGAGGACGTTGATCGAGGTGCACGTGGCCCCCACGTCCACCAGCGCGATCGCCTTCTCGGACTCCTCCTCCGCCTCGAGGCTCGCCTCCGCGAGCCCGCACAGCTCCCAGGCGTTGGCGAGAGCGAAGACGTCGACGTCCACCGCCACCGGATTCAGGTGGTGGCGCGTGATCTCCCGCATCTGCTCCTCGACCGCGGAGGATCGGCAGGCGGCGAGCACGACACCCATCTGATCGCTGTCTCCCGTGCCCCCTTCACCCGTGGAGGGTGGGGTTCGAGAGAGCTGCTGGCAGTCGAGGACGACCTCGTCGGCGTCGAAGGGCAGGTACTTGTCCGACTCGAAGTGAATCGCCTGTCGGAGCTCCGATTCCGACATCTTGACCATGGTGATGTACCTCACCACGACCGACTGTCCGGACACCGAGGTCACGATGTCCTTGCCTCGAAAGGCCCCCTCCTGGAACACGGACGCGATCGCCTCCGATCGGTCGCCTCCCGGCGGGACCTCCGCCCGGGCGAAGCCGGTGATCACCGGCTCCGACCCCTCCAACGTGATCTCGACTGCCTTCACGATCTGACTGCCCAGATCGAGGCCGACGATGCTCTTGTTCTTTCGGAACACCACTACCTCTGACTCCCTTGGGACTCGGCGGAGCGGGGTCGAAGGGGCGCCTCCCATCCACGGCGACGCCTCCTGGCCCCTTCTTGCTTCAGGGCATTTCGACCCGAGTCCCGAGGAAGCTGGAGGGTCCTCTTCCGAATTCGGGCAAGCAGTTCCCAGGGCGAGAGGAAAAACTTTCGGCCGAGCCGGAACTCGGGTGGCGCTCGGAAGGAGGAAAGGACGTGGCCCGGGTCGCCGTCAGTCGCGGATTTCCTCGCCGAAGCCCGAGGCCACGAGCTTCTCGAGCTCCCCCACCAGCTCCTCGGCGTCGTCCCCTCGCGCGCAGACCTCCAGCTCGGCTCCCTCGCCCGCGCTCAGGGTCATCAGCTCCATGATGCTCTTGCCGTCGACCTCGGCACCCCGCGACCGCACGCGGAGCTCGCTGCGGAAGCCGAGGGCGGTCGAGGCGATCGCGTGGCAGGGCCGAGCGTGGAGCCCCTGGATGTTGACGATGCGCAGCGTTCGCGTGACTTCCATCGGAGCCACCGATGCGGAGCTGGCGCGCCGGAGACGAGGCCGGGCCGTCAGCCGCCGACCCCGGACATCTCCTTGAGCAGGGCGACGAGCTCGGTGCGGTTGGCGACTCCCATGGCGAAGCGCCGGAAATCGGCTTCCCGTCCCAAGCTGGAGATCCAGCGCATCATCCCGAGGTGCCGATCCGGATCGTGACGATCGCCGGGCTTCTCGGGGCGCAACACCGTGAAGAGGATGTGTACGTGATCCCCGTCGAGAGCGTGCCATTCGACGCCCGCGGGGTGGATGGACAGGCTGACCACCGCCTCCTCGATCCCCGGCAGTTTCACGTGGGGGATCGCGACGTTTCGACCGATCCCGGTGGAGGCCAGGCGCTCGCGTTCGAGCAGCGCGGCGATCGCCGCGTCGATGAGCGAGGGATCGAGGACCTTCCCCTTCACGAGGTTCGAAACCAGCTCGCTGAAGACGTCCTCCTGAGTCGTTCCCTTGAGCTTGATGCTACAGGCGGAGGCTCGGAAGAGCTTCCAGTAGTCCTTGGCCTCGGCTTGCATATGGGGTGGCAATGCGAATTGAGGGGCGATCCGGGGATTTCGAGCGGAGAATCATACCAGATCGGCCCGCCCCCCCGGGACAGGGAAGGCGGTGGAAGGCCGGGGAGTTTCCACAATGAGAGAGGGCCCGGAGCCGAGGCTCCAGGCCCTCCCGATCCTCGGGCTCGGCCCTGCGCCGAACCCGCAGCTCGCGTCTCAGGGTCGCTGGCGTGATTTCCGCCGGATCCCGGACTTCAGCTTGTTCTTGTGCCGACTGAGGACCCTCCCCATGCGCTCGATTGCCTCATCCAGAGCGGATGTGATGCTGTCGCTGCTGGCATCCACCACCAGCACGACCCCCCGGCGGACGCTCGCCACCAGCTCGACCCGGTGGTCGTCGTGTTCTCGCTCGAGCACGGCGCGGACCGAGACGGTGCCCTCGTAGAACTTCACGAGGCCCTGCAGCTTGGTCGCCACGAAGTCGCGGATCTTGTTGGGATACTCGTTGTGGAGGATGGCCACTTCAGTCTTCATTCAAACCTCCTGGCGGTGCACGACCGCCATGCCGCGCCCCGGCCATGGGCGGCCGGAACGGAGTCCTGGTGCTGATTCGTAGGGGGCTTCCGGCGACTCGCCCCACGATGGACGAGGTCCCTCGGGCCGGAAGTAGCGCCCCGCTCGGGGGGCGTACGGACCGCTCCCTCAGGTGCGGTCCCTGGAAGGGGCATCCCGACGTCGATGTTCCCATCCCCTTGCGCCGGGTGTCGGGTGAGCCCGACGGCGATGCATCCGGTCGAGCGCTCGAGGGGGGTGATGCTCGACGGAGCCGAAGACGAACCGGGATGGTAGACCATGGGGTCGACCTCTACCTTGAATCCAGACCGCGGATTGGTCAAGGGGACGGTCGCATCCACCCCCCCCACGGCCCCGGATCCCGGAGGCAGAAGGGGTTTTCGGCAAGGAGGTTGCGGTCACCCGAGGCCCGATCCGGAAAACCCGGGCGATCCCGGATCCGGGAGCGGCGGACGTCGCCGCCAGGTCCTCGGTGACCCGCCCGAGAAGCAGGGCTCGGGATAGAGCACGGAGAGCAGGTAGAGCCCGCCCGGGGGAGCGGTGGGACCGGCCCGCGTCCGGTCGCGGGAGGCCAGGATCTCGGGAATCGCGTTCCACGCGAGCTTTCCCCGGCCGACCTCGAGGAGCGTGCCCGCGATCGTGCGCACCATGTTGTAGAGGAAGCCCTCGCCCTGGACGACCAGGCCGAAGACCTCCCGGCGGGCCACGAGGCGGATCGAGCCGAGCCGGCGCACGTTCGACTTCCGGGGAGAGCCGGCGTTGGCCAGGGCGGTGAAGTCGTGCTCCCCCACCAGGTCCCGCGCGGCCTGCCGCATCGCCTCGAGGTCCAGCTCCTGGGGCACCCAGTGGCAGTGCTCCCGGCCGAAGGGCGGCCGGAACGGCCCCAGGCGGACCAGGTAGCCGTACCGCTTGCCCCGGGCCGAGTACTGCGCGTGGAACTCGTCGGGGCAGGTCTCGAGGTTGCGGACCACGATTCCCTCCCGCAGGTGGGCGTTCACCGCGAAGAGGAGGCGCTCGTCCTCGAGGCGGGTGTCCACGTGGAAGCTCGCCATCTGCCCGAGCGCGTGGACCCCGGTGTCCGTCCGTCCCGCGCCGTGCACGACGGTCCGCTCGCCGAGCAACGACTCCAGCGCATCCTCCATCGCCTCCTGGACCGAGTCGAAGCCCTCCTGGCGCTGCCACCCGAAGAACCGGGAGCCATCGTAGGCCACCTTGACGCGGACGTTCCGCATGGGGCGAGCGTACTGCCCTCGATCAGGAAAGGAACTCTCGCAAAGGCGCAAAGGCGCCAAGACGGAACGCAAAGCCGGTCAGTACGCCCGACGCCGGTAAGAGCTCGGAATCCCCAGCTCCTTGCGGTACTTCGCCACCGTCCGCCGGGCGAGGCTCACCCCCCGGTCGGCGAGGGCGCGCACGATCTCGTCGTCGGAGAGGGGGCTCGCGGGATCCTCGCCCTCGATGATCCGGCGGACCTCCTCGCGGACGTCCTCTCGGGCGGAGCCGTCCTGTCCCCCCACCGCGCTCTGGAAGAAGTGCCGCATGGGGAAGATCCCCCAGGGGGTGTCGGCGTACTTGCCCGCCACGCCCCGACTCACCGTGGAGACGTGCAGGTCCAGCTCGTCGGCCACGTCGTTCATCCGCAGCGGGGCGAGGTGCCCGGGTCCGTCCGTGAGGAACTGGCGCTGGTGATCGAAGACGGCGGTCGCGATCCGCATCAGGGTCCGTTTGCGCTGCTCCATGGCTTCCAGGAGCCAGCGCCCGCGGTCCATCTTGCCCCGCAGGTAACGGCGGACGTCGGCCGGCTGGGCGGAGTCCCGGGCCAGGGCCTGGACGCCGGGATCGAGGGAGACGGAGGGGAGCCCCGACTGGTCGATGCGCACCTGGAAGCCGCTCTCCGTCTGCTCCACGATCACGTCCGGTCGGATCGGGGGCGAGAACCGCCCCCCCACCCGGGCGCCGGGGGCGATCTCGAGCTCGCGCAGGCGCTCGAGGAGCACGTGCAGGTGCCCCATCTCCACGCCCAGCCCGCGGGCCACGGCCGGCAGCTTGTTCTTCGCCACGTCCTCGAGGAACTCCTCGAGGAGCCGGCAGATGAGCTCGTAGTCGTTCTCGGCGGGATCGAGCTGCAGGAGGAGCGTCTCGACCGCGTCCCGGCCCCCGATGCCTTGCGGCTCGAGGCCCTGCAGGACGCCGATGGCCCGCCCGAGATCGCCTTCGTCCCCCTCGAGCTCGAGCTCGTCGGCCAGCCGCATCAGGGCCTTGTCGGAGATCGAGAGGCACCCGTTCTCGTCCAGGCATCCGGCGACGAGCCGGACCCAGGAGAGCGCGTCCGGATCCAGGTCGAGCATCCCGAGCTGCTCCTCGACCATCTCGACCAGGCTCTGCTCCGGCCCGGGCTGGTTCTCGAGCCACGCGTCGTGTCGCGCGGAGTCCTCGGCGGTGCCCCGGCGACCCGGAGGATCGTGCGGGGGCTCCGCGGGAGGAACGTCGTCCAGCCGCAGCGCCTCGTTCTCCTGGACCGCCTCGAGGAGGAAGCCCTCGAGATCGGCGACGGGCAGCTGCAGCACCTCGATGGCCTGCAGCATGCGGGGCAGGAGCAGCATGTCCTGGCGGACGGTCTGCTGCAGCCGCTGGGAATAGCCGAGGTTCGCCATGGTCGGGGGCCCCGGGCGGGGCCTCCGCAGGCCCTATCGACCGGCCCGGGGAGAGGGTTGAGCACTCCGCCCAGCGGCGGAGCATCGCCCATCGAATGTCGCGGACTCCGATGGTTCCCTTCCTGTCTTCCTGCCTTTCTCAGCGGTTCCGCCCGGGATTCCGCTGAGGAAGGCAGGAGGGCAGGAATCAACCTCGGCGCCGGCCCGCGCGCAGGACGACCCGTCCCTCGAGCGCGTCTTCCAGCACTCCTCGATGCAGGTACTCGAGGGCGCTGCCCGCCGGGATGCCGCGGGCGAGGCGGGTGACGCGCACCTGGGCGCCCGCCTCGTCGAGGACGGACAGGACGTAGAGCAGCGTCGCCTCGCCCTCCGCGTCGGGATCCGTGCCCAGGATCACCTCCTCGACCCCGTCGCCGTCCAGGATCCGCTTCACGAGCCGCTCCGGCTCCAGGTGCCGCTCCTCGACGCCCTCGGCCGGATTGAGGGACCCCATGAGCACGTGGTAGCGGCCGCGGTACGCCCCCGAGCGCTCCACCGCCTCCACGTCGCGGGGCTCCTCGACGACGAGGATCGTCGCCGCGTTCCGCTCGGGATCCGAGCAGAGCGCGCAGGGATCGCGATCCGCCACGTTCCCGCACTCGCCGCACCTGCGCGTCTCCCGGATCGCGGCCTCGATCGCGGGGGCCAGCTTCCGCGCCTGGGGGTCGCGCAGCACGTGGAAGGCGAGCCGCTCCGCCGTGCGCCGTCCCACGCCGGGGAAGCGCTCGAAGGCCTCGATGAGCTGCTCGAGGGGATCGGGGTAGGCCATCTTGCCGGGGGGGACGGGCGGTCAGAACAGGCCGGGCAGGTGCATCCCTCCGGTCACCTTGCCGATGGCCTCCTTCTCCTTCTCCTGCGCGCGGCGCAGTCCGTCCTGGACCGCGCCCCGGATCAGGTCCTCGAGCATCCGGGGCTCCGCGGACTCGAGGACGCTGCGGGCGATCTCGACCTTCTTCGCCTCCTGGCGGTCCGCGGTCATGTGCACGCGCACCACGCCCCCTCCGGCGGATCCCTCGACGAGCTGTTCGCGGAGCTCCCCGCGCACGCGATCGATCTGGCGCTGCATCTCCTGGGCCTGGCGCAGAAGGTTGCCCATCTCTCCGGAACCGCTCATGGCAAATCCTCCGTCACTCCCCCGAAAAGGTCCGCCACCCGTTTCGTGAATCCATCCTCGGGGGGGGCGGACTTCCCCCGGGAGGATCGAGACGGCTTCGCGGCCGGCGTCACCTCGCCGTCCCGCGTCTCCGGCAGCTGCCAGTGGATCTCCATCGGACGACCCATGGCGCGTTCGAGCAGGCGCGAGCAGGCCGCGCGGTTGCGCCGGTCCTCGACCAGCACGCGCTCCTCGCTCGACAGGCCGCCGAAGTGAATCGTGATCGCGTCGTCGGCGACCTCGCGGATCCGGCCGCTCCTCCCGAGGAGGTCGGCCAGCGCCTCGTGGCTCTCCCGCAGCCCCTCGAGCAGCGACTTCCAGAGGGCGTCGCGCGCGGGCGGCGGACGGGGCGCGGGGGGAGTCGGGGGAGGCGGCGCCTCGGGCGCGGGCCGCGAGGGGCCGGGCCGGCTCCGTGGGGCTTCCTTCCCGTCCTCGGTCCCGGTCGACAGGCCGAGGGAGCTCGCGAGCGCGCGGAGGCGCTCCTCGAGCTCGGCGAGCGGGGTCGTGGTCTCCACCCGGCAGAGGTCGAGCAGCGTCACCTCGAGGAGGGTGCGCTCCTGGCCGCCGAAGAGCCGCATTCGCTCGCGGGTCCGGAGCAGCTCCTGCATCATGAGCTCGATCCGCTCGGTTCCCAGTCGCTCCGCCCGCCCCACGGCGGCGCGTCGCTCCTCGACGCTTCCGGAGACGAGGGGGGATTCCTCGCCGCAGTGGGCGAGGACCACGCTGGTCCGCAGCCGCTCGAGCAGGCTGATGACGAGCTCGAGCTCGCCGCCCTCGAGCTCGCCGAGAGCGCGCAGGATGCCGGGGCGGTCGCCGCTCTCGATGCGATCGAGCAGCTCGTCCGCCTCGCGAGTGCCGGCGTCGCCGCCGAGGCGGCTGAGGTCCTCGAGGGTGGGCTCGCTGCCCGCCAGGGCGAGCAGCCGATCCGCCATGGAGAGGGCGTCGCGCATCCCGCCCCGCGCGCCGCGGGCGAGCTCGGCGACCACGCCCTCGCCGGGACGGATCTCCTCGAGCCGGAAGACATCCTCGAGTCGCCCCGCGATCTGCTCCTCGGAGAGCGCGTTCAACCGCAGCACCTGGCAGCGGGAGAGGATCGTGTCGAGGACCTTGTGGGGTTCCGTGGTCGCGAAGAGGAAGACGACGTGGGCCGGCGGCTCCTCGAGGGTCTTCAGCAGCGCGTTGAAAGCCCCCTTCGAGAGCATGTGCACCTCGTCGATGATGTAGACCTTCGTGCGCGCGCGCATCGGCGCGTAGGCCACCTCGCCGCGCAGCTCGCGGACCTTGTCGACCCCGGTGTGGGAGGCGGCGTCGAGCTCGATGATGTCGACCTCGGTGCCGTCGTCGGCCGCGACGCAGCGATCGCAGGTGCCGCAGGGGGTGGACGTGGGACCCTGCTCGCAGTTCAGGCACTTCGCGAGGATCCGGGCGATCGTCGTCTTCCCCGTCCCGCGCGGACCGCACAGGAGGTAGGCGTGGCCCAGGCGGTCCTCGTCGAGCGCGCCGCGGAGCACGCGGCTCACCACGTCCTGTCCGATGACCTCCTCGAAGGTGCGGGGACGGTACTTGCGGGCGAGGACCAGGTAGGACATGGGCTACGGCAGACGGCGGACGCGGAGCGGTCGCGCCGGTCCCATACCCTACCGTCACGAGCCGCGAGCGCGCCAGTGGGCCCGGGCCGACTGCGCATGGTTCCTCGTCCTTAGGGCTGCTCCGTTCCCGGCCTGACCCGGTTCGGACCGGAGCCATCGCAGGGGACCGGACCCACTGGCGAGCTCGCGGGGGAGCGCGCCGGTGCCTCGCCGGGGGGCAGGGCGAGGGACGCGCTCCCGATTCCTGAATGGTTGGCGGAGAGGGTGGGATTCGAACCCACGGTGCCGGGAACCGACACACACGCTTTCCAAGCGTGCTCCTTCAGCCACTCGGACACCTCTCCAGTTCGCTCGTTGGGCCGGTTCCCGGAGGATCACCGCGCGCTCGCGGGCGCGGGTGGCGGAGAGGGTGGGATTCGAACCCACGGTGCCCAAAGGACACACTGGTTTTCGAAACCAGCCCATTCAGCCGCTCTGGCACCTCTCCTTGGCCGGAAACCGGGCGTTGAGCCGACGGCGGCGGCTCAACGCACCGCCGCTGCAACGGACGAACTGGCGTTCGCCGTTGATCGGCGGTCGCCGCTGACCAGCGGCTCGATCGTGCGCGGAGCAGGCGGGTGGATCACCGCTTGCTCCGAAAGAACTCCTGCAGGAGGGCGCGGGACGGCTCGGCCCGGACGCCCTCGGTGGCCTCGACTCGGTGGTTCGCTCGCGGGTGATCGAGAGCGTTTTCGAGGGAGCCTCCCGCCCCGAACTTCGGATCGCGAACGCCCCACACGGCCCGCCGGAGACGGGCGTGGACCAGGGCGCCCGCGCACATGAAGCAGGGCTCGACGGTGCAGTAGATCGTGCAGCCGTCGAGGCGAGAGTAGCCCGAGACCCGGGCGGCTGCCCGGATCGCGAGCACCTCGGCGTGAGCGGTCGGATCGCAGGTCGACCGGGTACGGTTGTGGGTACGGGCGAGGATCCGTCGCGCGCCGGAGGCGTCCGGAGGGGACACGATCACGGCGCCGATGGGGACCTCGTCCTCGTCCCGGGCGAGGCGCGCCTCCTCGAGCGCGACGTCCATGCACCCCTCGTCGTCCGGAGGGGCCTCTGGCGTGGACGGGGGCGGAGGAGGACTCGGTTGTGCAGGGGCCAACGATTCAGATCCTCGTTTTCAAAGGCCGGACGTCCGGGGCGCGGTACCGCAGAAGAGAATCGGGCGCGACCGGGGCCGCGCCGACACATCTCGCCCAGGTGGCGGAGGGGGTACGCGCCGCGGGCGTGGAAGGTGGTACACCCAAGAGGATTCGAACCTCCAACCTTCTGATCCGTAGTCAGATGCTCTATCCAGTTGAGCTATGGGTGCACAGGAAGGGGCAAGGTTGTAGCCGCATGCTACCAGGGCTGTCAACCCACCCCATTCAGGCTGATTGTGTCCGAGTCGAGGTCGAGCGCTCGTCTGCGGGGGTTTCGTGGCCGGCCTCTCCGGAGGCGACCCTTCATGGGTCGGTGAGGACGAGGGCGGTCGCGAAACCTCCGCAGACGAGCGGAGGCCGCCGAAGGCGGCCGATCGGGCCGAATCGGGCGCAATCGGACTGAATGGGGTGGGGTCTAGGCGGCGGGAGGGGTGTTCGGCGGAGGGGCTCGGGAAGCGTGGAATCCCGCCCCGGTCGAGCTAGAGTGGTGGGATGGACGCCCTTTCTCTCCCCCGCCACGTGATCCGCCTCGCCGACCTGGAGGACGGGGTCCTGGACGACGTCCTGGAGCTCTCCGCCCGCCTCAAGCGCCGCGCGGCCCGCCGGGTGCTCACCGGGCGCACGGTCGGGATGCTGTTCTTCCGCCGCTCGCTTCGAACGCGAGCATCGTTCGAGGCCGCGATCAGCCAGCTCGGCGGCCACCCCGTCAACCTGGCGGGCATGGCGGACCTCTGGGAGCTCGAGAGCCGGGAGGGCAGCGTCATGGACGGTCGCGCGAGAGAGCACGTCCGCGACGCGGCGGCGGTCCTCTCGAAGTACGTCGATGCCCTCGCCATCCGCCCGAAGGCCGACGGTGCGTCCTGGGACGTCGACCGTCGCGACGAGCGGATGCGGACCTGGGCGCGCCACGCCACGGTGCCGGTGATCAACATGGAGAGCATCCTGTGGCACCCGCTGCAGGCGCTCGGCGATCTCCTCACCATGCGCGAGGCGCTGGGCGACCTGGAGGGCAAGCCCCTCGCCGTCGTGTGGACCCACTCCCCGGAGCCGGCCTCCTCGTCGGTGGTGAACTCGCTCGTCCATGCCGCTCTCCGCTTCGGGATGCACGTGCGCGTCTCCCATCCCGCGGGATACGAGCTGGACGAGAGCGTGCTCGCGGAGGCGGAGGAGCTCGCGGGAGGCGGCGCCGGGTCCTTCGCCACGGGCATGCCCCGCGAGGAGGCGGTTCGCGACGCGCGCATGGTCTACGCCCGCTCCTGGAAGTCCATCGGGTCCTACGGCAACCCGACCCTCGCCGCCACGCAGGCCTCTCGTCACACCGCGTGGCGGATCGACGAGGCGCTCATGTCTCTCGCCGACGACGCCCACCTGATGCACGCCATGCCCATCCGGCGCAACGTCGAGGCGACCGACGAGGTGATCGACGGCCCACGCAGTCTCCTCTACGAGCAGGCATCCAACCGGATGTACTCGCAGATGGCGCTGCTGGCGAACCTGCTGCGGGGTTGAGGCGACATGGCACGGCCCGAGTTCGTCCACCTCCACGTTCACACCGAGTACAGCCTGCTCGACGGGGCGAATCGCATCTCGGATCTGGTCCGCTCGTGCGTCGATGACGGCCAGCCGGCCCTCGCCATCACCGACCACGGCAACATGTTCGGGGCGGTCGAGCTCTACGAGAAGTGCACGACGGGAGGCATCAAGCCCATCATCGGGTGCGAGGTCTACGTGGCCGGGGACAGCCGGTTCAAGCCCCACAACAAGCGCGACAATCCCTACAGCCACCTGACCCTGCTCGCTCGCGACCGGGAGGGATACGGGAACCTCCTGAAGCTGGCGACCTCCGCCTACCTGGAGGGCCACCACTATCGTCCGCGCGTGGACCGGGAGCTCCTCTCGCAACACGCGGGAGGTATCTCCTGTCTGTCCGGCTGTCTCTCCGGAGAGATCAATCAGCTCTTCTCGCGGGGCAAGGCGGACCGCGCAGCTCAGGTCGCGGCCGAGCTGAGGGACGTCTTCGGCCCCGAGCACTTCTGGCTCGAGCTGCAACGCAACGGCATCCGGATCCAGGACGCCGCCAACGAGGCCCTCGTGGATCTGTCCCGGCGGACGGGGATCCCCCTGGTCGCGACGAACGACATCCACTACCTGCGCAAGGAGGACTGCGCGACCCAGGACATCCTCCTCTGCATCAACACCGGCGCGCGCAAGGCCGACGAGAACCGCTGGAAGTTCGAGACCGAGACGCTGTTCTTCACCACCCGGGAGGAGATGGCGCACACCTTCCGGGACCTGCCCGAGAGCCTGCGCGGCACCATGGACGTGGCCGAGCAGGTGAACTTCGAGATGGAGCTCGACGGGCAGTACCACCTCCCGGTGTTCGAGCCGCCGGGAGGGGAGAGCCCGGAGGTGCTGTTCGAGCGCCTGTGCGAAGAGGGGCTGCTCAGGCTCTACGCGCCGGACGAAACTCGCGCCCGCGAGCGACTCGAGTACGAGAAGCGGGTCATCCACGAGATGGGCTTCGTGTCGTACTTCCTCATCGTGTGGGATCTCATCCGTTGGGCCCGGGAGCACGGAATCTCGGTGGGGCCCGGGCGGGGATCGGCGGCGGGCTCGATCGTCGCGTACGCCCTGGACATCACGCGCGTGTGTCCGCTCAAGTACGACCTGCTCTTCGAGAGGTTCCTGAACAGCGCGCGGATCTCGATGCCCGACATCGACATCGACTTCTGCAAGGAAGGTCGCGAGCGCGTTCTCGAGTACACGAGGAATCGCTACGGCGAGGAGAACGTGGCGCAGATCGGGACCTTCGCCACGCTCGCCTCCCGCTCGGTCGTGCGGGACGTCGGCCGCGTCCTGGACGTCCCCCTGAAGGACGTCGACCGGCTGGCGAAGATGATCCCGCAGGGCCCGGGAGCACCGCCGCTCGCCAAGGCGGTGAAGAAGGACAAGGCCCTGAAGGCGATCGCGGAGGATGAGCAGTACGCCGAGCTGTTCGAGTACTCGAAGAAGCTGGACGGGATCACCCGCCACATCTCGACGCACGCCGCGGGGGTCGTGATCGCGGACCGCCCCATCGTGGAATACGTGCCGCTCTGCACGACGAAGGAGGACACCGTCACGCAGTACCCGGGGCCCCGGCTGGAGCAGCTCGGGCTGCTCAAGATGGACTACCTGGGGCTGCGGACGCTCACGATCATCGACCGGGCCCTGGAGAACATCGAGAAGACGGGAGGAACTCCTCCGGACATCGAGAACCTTCCCCTCGACGACGCGGAGACGTTCGCGCTCCTGAACCGGGGGGACACACTCGGCGTCTTCCAGCTCGAATCGGAGGGCATGCGCAAGCTGCTCGCGCGCCTGCGCGCCGACTGCTTCGAGGACCTGATCGCCGTCCTCGCCCTCTTCCGTCCCGGCCCCCTCGAGTCAGGCATGGACGACATGTTCATCCGGCGCAAGCACGGGCTCGAGGACATCGACTATCCCCACTCCAGCCTCGAGGAGGTCCTGCGCGACACCTATGGGTGCATCGTCTACCAGGAGCAGGTGATGCTCATCTCCAATGAGCTCGGCGACTTCTCCCTGAACGAGGCGGACAACCTGCGCAAGGCCATGGGGAAGAAGAAACCCGAGATCATGGAGGAGTACTCGGAAAAGTTCATCGCCGGCGCGCTGAAGAACGGCTGCACCGCCCCCACCGCCCACGAGATCTGGAACAACATCGTCAAGTTCGGCGGCTACGGCTTCAACAAGTCGCACTCCACGGCCTACGCCATGATCACCTGGCGAACGGCGTACCTGAAGGCGC
Organism: uncultured Planctomycetaceae bacterium; assembly: GCA_964428225.1. Classification (GTDB taxonomy): domain Bacteria; phylum Planctomycetota; class UBA1135; order UBA1135; genus JBFMCU01. The sequence continues at coordinate 3,320 of CAYRXS010000071.1, read as the reverse complement.
ACCACCGCACCGAGTTCACCGCGGCGAACATGTCGTGCGAGATGGGCAACTCGGACAAGATCAAGGACTTCCTCGACGATGCAAGGTCCGCGGGAATCCCGATCCTCCTGCCGGACGTGGAGAGGTCCGGGTGGGAGTTCGAGCCCGAGGACGGCGCGATCCGGTTCGGGTTCGGAGCGATCAAGGGAACCGGCGCGAGGGCGATCGGGGCCCTGCTCGTCGGTCGGGACGAGCTGCGCGAGAAGGGTAAGAAGCTCACGATCCACAACCTGTGTCGTCAGGTCGATCCCCACGCGATGACGAGGCTCGGCTGGGAAGTCCTCGTCAAGGCGGGCAGCTTCGACTCGTGCGGGCACAACCGCGGCACGGTGCTCGCCGCGCTCGACCCCGCCCTGATCGAGGGCGCGCGCGCGGCGGACGATCGCCGCTCGGGTCAGATGTCGATGTTCGGAGATCCCGACGAGGACGCGGCGATCGGGGGCGACGGATTCGACGATCACCACGCGCTCTCCCCCATGGACACCCTGCGGATGGAGCGCGAGGTCCTCGGCTTCTACCTGTCCGGCCACCCGCTCGAGGAGCAGGCGGGGCTCTTCGACATGCTCTCCTCGGCCCGCATCCGCGACCTGCCGTCGCTTCCCGGGGGGACGGAGGTCACGATCGGGGGCCTGATCGTCAACCTGAAGGAGTCGACGACGCGGGCGGGCAAGAAGATGGCTCGCTTCCGGCTCGAGGACACGGAGGGAGGGATCGGGGTGACTTGCTTCTCCCGAACCCTCGAGAGGTGCCGCGAGCTCCTGCTCGACGACGCCATGCTCATCTGCCGGGCGCGGCTCGAGCAGCGGGAGGAGGACGACGACTCGGTGTCGGCGGCGCTTCTGCTCGAGGAGGTCATGGACCTCGACACCGCTCTCCAGTCCTTCTCCGGAGTCCTCATCATCCGGGTCGGCCCGCAGGACGAATCCCGGATGCCCGAGCTGTCGATTCTCCTCGAGAAGCACCGCGGGGCCAACCGTCTCTTCCTCGAGGTCGAGGGGCGGGACGGCGCCCTCCGCCGCGTGCGCGCGGGGGATCGCCACGGCGTCCGCATCGACAGCGACCTCGCGCGAGAGCTGGAAACCCTCCTCGGCCCCGGCAAGGCCCGCCTCGCGCGTTCGTGAGGCAGGGGCTCGGGCGAAAGCAGAATCTCTCGCAAAAACGCAAAGGCGCAAAGAAGAACAGGGCCGCCCCCTCGTTCCTCTTTGCGCCTTTGCGCCTTTGCGAGAGTTACCTCTCCCGGTCTCGCTACTCCTTGGTCTCCTCGGTCTCCTCGGCCTGCTCTTCCTCCGGGGTGCGCTCGACGAACTCGAGAATCGCACGCTCTCCGTTGTCCCCCAGGCGGGGCTTGCTCAGCCTCAGGATCCGGCAGTAGCCGCCCGGCCGCTCCGCGAACCGGGGACCAAGGACGTCGAACAGCTTCCGGGTCGCGTCCTTGCTGCGGAGCATGGAGAAGGCGCGGCGACGGTCGTGCTGGCGGTCCTTCTCCTCGCGGTCGGAGTTACTTCCTCTCCGTCCGAGGGTGATCAGCTTCTCGACGAAGGGCTTGACGGCTTTCGCCTTCTGGATCGTGGTGATGATCCGCTCGTGCTCGATGAGCGAGACGGTCATGTTGCGAGTCATCGCAATGCGGTGACTCGTCGTCCGCCCCAGCTTTTTTCCGGCTACGCGATGTCGCATCGGGTGTACCTCTCAGACGTTACTGCATGCCGAGGCTCAGGCCTCGCTCGGCCAGACGGCTCTTGATCTCCGTCAGACTGGTCTTGCCGAGGTTCTTGAGCTTCATGACCTCGTTCTCGGACATCGTGACGAGCTCTCGCAGACTGGAGAGGCTGGCGCTGTCCAGGCAGTTGCGGGCCCGGACGGAGAGCTCGAGCTCGGAGATGGGACGGTCGAGCAGCATCTGCAGCTCGTCGTCCTCGCGGTTCTTCTCGTTGTACTCGGAGGTGGTGGGATCGCCCGCGATCGGGAGCTCGCCGGATTCGGGATCGAAGAGCACGAACGGGTTGAGGTGCTTCCGATAGATCTTGGCGGCCTCGGTCAGTGCGAGCTGGGGCGTGATCGTCGCGTCCGTCCAGATCTCGAGCACCAGGCGATCGTAGTTGGTGAACTTGCCGACGCGCGTCGCCTCCACCGCGTAGCGGACGCGGTGCACGGGCGAGTAGATCGAGTCGACGGGAATCGTGCCCAGCGGATGGAGCTCCGATCGGTTCTCCTCCGCCGGCACGTAGCCGCGCCCTCGCGCGACGTCCATCTCCACGGAGAGGTCGCGGTCGAGAGTCAGACTGGTGATCAGCAGGTCCGGGTTGGCCACCGTCGCGTCGCCCTCGCACTGGACGTCCCCGCCGGTCACCGGTCCCATTCCGCTCTTGTCGATCCTGCATACGATGGGCAACGAACCCTGGTAGCGGATCCGAAGGCGCTTGATGTTCTGGATGATGTCCGTGACATCCTGGTAGCTGCCTTCGATGGAGGCGAATTCGTGGTCCGCCCCCTCGATACGAACCGCGGTCACGGCCGTCCCCTCGATGGACGAGAGGAGGGCCCGGCGCAGGCCATTGCCGATCGTGTGGCCGAAGCCACGCTCGAACGGCTCGATGACGAACCTGCCGTATTCCTCGGTCAGGCTCTCCTTGTGAACCTGGACCTTGCTGGGAAGCTCGAAATTGCGCCAACGAATCCTCATGGAACTTGTACCCCCCTACTTCGAGCAGAGCTCGATGATCAATTGTTCCTGGATCGGGTGCGGCACGTGGTCGCGCCGCGGATTCGCCATCACCTCGGCCTGGACCGGTTCCGCGTTCACGGAGAGCCAGTCCGGCACGACCTGGGATTTGTTCACCTCGACCGCCTCGCCGACCATCTTCTTGGTCTTCTGGTTGTCGCGGATCGTCACCTTGTCACCCGGGCGGACGCGGAAGGACGGGATGTCCACCCGCCGTTCGTTCACCCGGAAGTGACCGTGGTTGATCATCTGGCGGGCCTGATTTCGCGACAGCGCGAAGCCGCTGGCCAGGACCACGTTGTCCAGGCGCCGCTCGATCAGCGAGAGCAGGTTCTCTCCGGTGTTGCCCTTCAGCCGCTCCGCGTCCTTGAAGCAGAGCCGGAACTGCCGCTCGAGCAGACCGTAGATCCGCTTGAGCTTCTGCTTCTCGCGGAGGTGCAGGCCGTAGTCCGTGACCTTCGAGCGCCGCTGAGCGTGGACTCCGGGCGGGTAGTCCCGCCGAGAGAGTGCACACTTGTCGGTGAAGCACCGCTGGCCTTTCAGGAAGAGCTTCATGCCC